>PYGV01000243.1 GCA_003022385.1 filamentous cyanobacterium CCP3
CTCTACCCCACACTCCCCATCACCCCTTCCGCCAGCCAGTTCATCTGCTCCAGCTCCACCGCCGTCTGGCCCAGCTCCTTGCCGCCAGCGATCGCGACTTTGCCCTGGTTGTCTTTGATTTCGCCTTTGTAAATCACCAGCTCCCCAGATATCAGCTGGGCTTTGGCCGCCTCAGCCGCCGCCTGGGCCTCAGGGCTGACCGCCGAGCCGTAGGGCGATAGCTTTAGAAAGCCGTCTTTAAACCCCCCCCGCACCAGGTGAGGAATGCCGCCGTTCATGAGGGTTTTGCCCTCCTGCATCATCGTGATGTAGTTGTTGTAAACGTTTGACCAGTCCCACTCGGCCCCGGTGAGATAGCCCTTGGGAGCGAGTTCGGCCTGGTTGGCGTGGTAGCCCGAGGCAAAAATGCCGCGTCGTTCGGCGGTTTCAATCACCACCTTGGGGCTGTCGACGTGGCAGGTGAGTACGTCTACGCCCTGGTCAGCCATGCTGTTGGCGGCTTCAGCTTCCCGCACCGGGTCGGCCCAGTCGCCGGTAAAGATCACCTGGGTGGTCACGCTGGGGTCGATGCTGCGGGCCCCCAGGGTAAAGCTGTTGACGTTGCGCAGCACCTGGGGAATGGGTTTAGCGGCAATAAAGCCCAGCCGCTTGCTGTTAGAGGCGTGGGCGGCCACCACCCCAGAGACGTACTGAGCCTCGTCGATGTAGCCAAAGTAGCTGCCCACATTCTCGGGGTGTACGCCCTCCTGGTACAGTCCGCCGCAGTGGAAAAACTGCACGTCGGGAAAGTCTTGGGCCAGGGCCAGCACGTGGGGGTCGAAATAGCCAAAGGAGGTGGCAAAAATAGCCGTGGCCCCGTCGAGGTCGATCATGCTGCGGATGGTCTCTTGCACCGCGTTCGTTTCGGGCACGCTGGCCTCTTCGGAGGTTTTGACCCCGGCCATGCCGTCCAGGCTGGCGCGCCCTTCGGCGTGGGCCTGGTTGTAGCCGTAGTCATCCTTGGGGCCAACGTAGATAAATCCAGCCGTTAGGGTATCGCCCCCCGATGCGGAGGGGGTGCTGCCGCAAGCGCTGAGCTTGACCGTCAGACCAAAGGCACCCGTGGCCAGCAAGCCCCGAACCATCTGGCGTCGGGTCACCTGAAACGTGGGGTTGCGCATGAAGGTTCTCCTGAAATGAGAGCAAGGGACAATCAAGATGAAACGCTCTAGCCCATCCTCAGCCCCTTATTCCTTTAAGAAGAAAGGCCGCTGAACCGCTTTTCTGCATCAAAAGCGAGTGGAGAACGGAGCTTTGAGCGCGGGCTTAGTGTTGTGGAACGTTGCCAAACGTTAAGGAGAGATTACCAATGCCACCAGAGAACTTAGGTTCGAGGAAAGTTCGCCAAATGTACGTTTCTTGGCAAGGGAAACCGGCTGGCTCAGCAAAATGTTGCCTGTGGCACAAAGTTGGGGATAAGGCTTGGCTAGGATCGCCTCAGTGAAAGGCCGCTATACCCCATGCCGCTTGAGTTCTAGAGCAGCCAGTAATCTTGGATACACAGCCATGACCGACGACGATGCGTTAGCACTGGTTAATCGGGTTTTGGCCGAGCGCGGGGTGGGTCCGCTGAGCCCGGTGCAGGCGGCGATATTTCAGCAAGCCTGGAGCGATCGCACCTACCAGGCTACGGCCCTGACGCTGGGTTACGAGGTTGGCTACATCCGGCAAATTGGTGCTGAGCTGTGGCAATGCCTGTCGGAAAATTTGGGTGAAAAGGTTACGAAGCGTAACCTGCGGGAGGTGCTGACTCGACAGCAGCGAGGTCTGCTGCCCCAAACGGTAACGCTCGGGCAAGCCATCACCCCTCTTGCCCCAGTTCATCGCCGCGACTGGGGCGATGCCGCCGCCGCCACCCATTTCTATGGCCGCACCGACGAACTCGCCCAGCTCCAGCACTGGATTTTGAGCGGTGATTCCTGTGGTACTGGAGGCACCGCAGGGCAGCGCTGTCGGCTGGTGGGGCTGTTTGGCATGGGCGGCATGGGCAAAACTACCCTGGCGGTGAAGCTAGCCCAGCAGGTGCAGGACCATTTTGAGGTGGTGATCTGGCGATCGCTGCGTCACGCCCCGCTGGTCAACGACCTGCTGAAAGACCTGCTGGGAGTGCTCTCGGCGACGGTGCCCGAGTCCTCTGGGGCAGAGTTTGACAGCCTGCTGCGATCGCTGCTCGATCAGCTGCGCCGACACCGCTGTTTGCTGGTGCTCGACAACGGCGAAACCATTCTGCAACCGCGCGATCGCACCGGCATCTATCTGCCCGGCTACGAGAATTACGGCCAGCTCTTTGCCAGCCTGGGCAACGTTGAGCACCAGAGCACCGTCGTGCTCACCAGCCGCGAAAAAATCCAAGAGATTGCCCAGCAGGAAGGCGAAACTCTGCCGGTGCGATCGCTGCGGCTGCGGGGGCTGCCGTCGTCCGTGGGGCAGACGATTGTTCAGGCCAGGGGCAAATTTACCGGCACCCCCGCCGAGTGGCAGCACCTGATCAATCACTACGCGGGCAACCCTCTAGCCCTCAAGATGGTCGCCGCTGTGGTGCAAGACTGCTTTGACGGTCAGCTAGAGCCGTTTGTGCAGGTTCTGACCCAGGGAGACTCGGTATTTGGCGACATTCGTGACCTGCTGGCCCACCAGCTCGATCGGCTCTCGCCCGTAGAGCAGCAGGTGATGGCCTGGCTCGCCATCTACCGCGAACCCGTCACCCTGGCCCAGGTGCGGGCCGACCTGGTAGCCCCGCTGGCCCTAGGAGATCTGATCGAAGCCCTCAGCAGCCTGGAGCGGCGATCGCTGATCGAGCGCGACACGCCCAGGGCCAGCCCCACGCGCTTTACCCTCCAGCCTGTGGTGATGGAGTATATAACCGACTGGCTGGTGGAGCAGATTAGCCGGGTCATTTTGGCCGCCCCTACCACCAGCACCAGCCTGCTGCACAGCCATCCCCTGATCTTGGCCCAGACCAAAGACTACCTGCGCGACAGCCAAACTCGGCTCATTTTGCAGCCTGTGCTAGAGCGACTACAGCAGCGACTGCGGCCCGGTGACCTGAGCGACCATTTACGCCATCACCTGGCGGCCTGGCGCGGGCAGCAGTTGCCCAGCTACGCCTGCGGCAACCTGCTCAACCTGCTCCAACAGGCCGAGATCTCGCTGTCAGGCTGGGATTTTTCTGAGCAGACAATCTGGCAGGCCTACCTGCAGGACAGCGTGCTGCACCAGACCAACTTTGCCCAGGCTAACCTGGCGCGATCGGTGTTTAAGGATACCTTCAGCCAGGTGCTCGCCATTGCCTTCAGCCCTGACGGCGAGCTGCTGGCCGCTAGCGATGTCAGCTACGAAATTCACCTGTGGCGGGTCAGCGATGCCCAGCCCGTGCTCACCCTGCATGCCCAGGACGGCTGGTGCTGGGCGGTCACCTTTAGCCCCGACAACCAGACCCTGGCCAGCAGCGCCAACGGCACCATCGACCTGTGGAATCTGGCCACGGGCGATCGCTACGGCCAGCTCAAAGATTCCTCCAGTCGGGTCTTTTCCCTGGCCTTTAGCCCCGACGGGCGCTACCTGGCCAGCGGCTGCGAAGATCGTCAGGTTCGAGTTTGGGATGTGCGCAGCCGCACTCTGGTCTACTGTCTCAGCGGTCATACCGACGAGGTGCGATCGGTAGCCTTTGCCCCCCAGGGCTATCTCAGCGGCGATCGCGGGCTGGCCCCAACCGGCCACCAGCTGGCCAGCGGTAGCTACGACGGCACCCTGCGACTGTGGCGCTTGGGCAGGGAAATGGCTAGCGACCACAGCACCGCGATGGTCGCCAGCTCACCGGTAGGGTCCATTGCCTTTAGCCCCGACGGTCAGACTTTGGCCAGTGGTCACCAGGACGGCAGCATCAATGTCTGGGATGTGGCAACCCAACGGCAGCGGCAGCGGTTGCAGACCGACTCGCTGGTGCGATCGCCTATCCAGGCCGTGCGATCGGTGGCCTTCAGCCCCGACGGTCGCTATTTGGCCAGCGGTGGCGATGACCAAACTATTCGCCTCTGGAGTTGGCCAACGGGTCAGGTCAACTGGGCCTTTAAGGGCCACAGCAGCTGGATTTCAAACGTGGCCTTTAGCCCCGATGGCCGCACCCTGGCCAGCGCCAGCGAAGACCAGTCTGTACGCCTGTGGGATAGCCAGACCCACCAGGCCCTGCGGGTGCTGCGCGGCCATAACAGCGGTGTGTGGTCAGTGGCGCTGCATCCCCAGGGAAAGTACCTGGTCAGCGGCGGGCAAGATCGCCAGGTGCGCCTGTGGCCCCTCACCGAGCAGGCCGATCCCCAGACCACTTCCCAAACCTTTGAAGGGCACGATGGCTGGGTGTTTGCCGTCGCCGTCAGTCCCGATGGTCGGTGGATTGCCAGCGGCGGTGACGATCGCACCGTGCGCCTGTGGGCCAGCGAAACCGGAGCCTGTCACGCCACCTGGACCGACCACAGCCATGAGGTTTGGGCGCTGGCCTTTTGCCCCCAGGGCGACCTGCTGGCTAGCGGCAGCCTAGATGGCACCATTCGCCTGTGGGATCTCAACCAGCGGGCGAGCCGGGGCGTTTTGGCTGACCACACCAGCGGCGTTTGGACCCTGGCGATCAGCCCCGATGGCCGCCGATTGGCCAGCGGCAGCCAGGACCAAACCGTGCGCCTGTGGGACATCGCCACCCAAACCTGCCTGCAAGCCCTGCCCTGCGAGGGCAGCTGGGTGCGGGGGCTGGCCTTTAGCCCCGACGGTCGGTTTCTCTCCAGCGGCGGCTCCAACGGCTACGTCATGCTGTGGGATCTCAAACTGGGCCATCGCACCGTCATCGGCACCCACCCCAGTTTGGTGCTGGCCGTGGCCTTTAGCCCCGACGGCCAGTGGCTGGCCAGCTGCGGCGGCGACACCACCATTAAGCTCTGGCACCTGCCCAGCCGCCGCTGCCACCAAACCCTCTGCGGCCACGATAAATGGGTGCGCTATGTTACCTTCAGTGCCGAGGGCGATCGCCTGATCAGCTGTAGCCAGGACGAAACCATTCAGGTTTGGAGCAAGTTGCCCACTCCCGACGGCTTTATCTACTGCCACGAGCAAACCCTACGGGTGCCCCGTCCCTATGAGGGTATGACAATTACCGGCGTGACCGGGCTAACCGAAGCCCAAAGGGCGGCGCTGATAACCCTTGGGGCTAGCGAAATCACTGCTCTAGACCATCCTAAAACTCACCCGACTCAACCGCCTGCGCCAAAGTTGTCAGTAGACGCTTGACTCACTTAAAAGCGGCATCGAGCGAACCAGAGTAAGCTACGGTTTAGGTGGAGGCCGTGAGCCTATTCCCACTGCACCAGTGCTCTGCTCCTGCAGGTTGAGTTCTGCCCTGTTTCAAAGGTTGCCATGACAGCTGAATTTACCGTCGGCGATCGCGTTCGACTGATTGCCCGCCCGCCCTACTTCAAGACTGCCGACCCCATGCCCATGCTGCGCCCAGCCGATACCCTGCCAGTAGGGGCCGAGGGCATTATTCAAAGCCGCCGCCCCGGTGGGTACTGGGGCATTAAGTTCGACAAAGGGGCTTTTTTGGTCGATAGCCAATACCTAGAGTCAGCAGAAGCCCCGGCAGGCCAGGCTACCGAGGCTTCTGAGCGATCGTCTGAGTAAACGAGCGAGGGGCCTATGTCGAAGGGGTTTCGGTATCGGAATCAGCCGCCTCAGGAGTGGTATCAGCCGCAGGCTCAGGGGTGGGTGCCTCAGCTTCAGCTTCTTCAGGGGTTGCTTCCTCAGCGGCGGGCACTTCAGCGACAGCCGCCCCAGCGACGGACTGTTTAGCAACAGGTTCTTCGGGAACTGACTCTTCAGCCACAACTTCTTCAGCGACAGCCGTTTCAGCCACCGCTTCGTCAGCCACCGCCGCTTCAGCCACGGACTCTTCAGCCACCGCCGCTTCAGCCACCGCCGCTTCAGCCACCGCCGCTTCAGCCACCGCCTCGTCAGTCACAGGTTCTTCAGCCACCGCTTCTTCAGCCACGGGTTCTTCGGGCACTTCTTCGGCTTTGGGCTTGGGCTTGGGGCCACGCATTAGGGCGGGGGGAATTGCGGGTTTACGATCGCGCTCATCGCGATCGCGGCCTCGGCCACCGCGTCTGCCCCTGTTACCCTCACGATTGCCGTCACGGCGCTCTCCGGTGCTGCGCTCACCGCCGCTCTTTTCTCCCACAGTAATGATCTTCTTTTTAGGCTTCTCAGGGGAGGTATTGGGAGTGTCTGCCATGACCCTACGATAGTTAACGTCGTGGAGATCTTAACTCGAATTGGCCCTACCCAACTTGATTAGGGCCGCTGTAGCCCCCAACGCCTGCGTTTGGTTCAGACTTCGCCTGCAAAAACAGTGCCCGAGTATCGGCGGTGCATGCAGAAAACGAGCCGGGAGGAACAGGGCTCTGGCTAAAACTTCGCCCGCAAAGGCAGCGCTCCTGAGGTACTTGCCCGACCGCAGATCAAGTTGGGTCAGCAATTTAGGCTACAGCCTCTACCCCATCGGCGTTGCCGCGATCGGCCAAAAGCCAGGGGCTGCAACCACCAATGCTTGGGCCATTAGCCCTTCATAGATAACAGGTAACAAGCCCTAATCAACTACCCGCAGTCTTCCCTGGCTCAGCGCCTCATACACTCGATTGATGAGGGCTGCATCTTTGGGGCTTAAATCCCGCTGGGAAAACATAGCCATTAGCTGCTGCTGGTCATTGCGAGTTAGGCGGCGGGCCGCAAACATTCTCTCAATGGTTTGCTCAAGGTTTGACATGGTAGCGCACTCTGATAGGTCGAACCGTGGCTATTTCCAGGGCGTGCAGAACACCGTCTGAATCACAAGCCTGAAACTATAACGCTTTGTATAGTAACTCGATTTTAATAAGTGGCAAGGGTGGTCGCATCGGCGGGATAACTTAGTTTGTTTACAGAAATTGCGTAATAACAGACGCCTAGTCCCGTATTTTTGCGGTCAGTAGCCACTGGCCTAGTCAATAGCAGCTCGTACATCTGCCCAAATGCCGAAACAATAAAGGCTGGTCGGTGGCTACCGGCTAGTGGCCCAAGTGTGCTCGATCAGGCGATCGGCTTGACACTGCGCGAACCAGCTCGCCCAAGTCCTTATGACCTAGGTGGCCCCCACTCTGAAATGTAGAGTTCAGCAGCTATACTCGTGCCATAGGGGTATGGATTTCGACAGCCAATGCAATACCTGGCCAAGGTTCAAAAAAAGGCGTTCCTGGGCGGTGCAGAACTTTTACTGCTGGCCGAACAGACCTCTGAATCGACGTGGACACTACTGTCGACAGAACGCATCGTTGAAACCACGCGCCTGTTGGCCTTTCAAGAGGGCAACCTGGTGCTGATCGAACTCGACAACCTCAACCAGATTGTGTCTGTGCAAGACGCCACCTCCTGGGTGCTAGACCTGGTCGAACACTACCTGGCCTACGGCGTCACCCCCGAAGCCCTGGAACAAGAAATTGAGCGGGCCGAACGCTGGCGGCAGTCCCTCACCCTCAAAAGCCAGGAGGTTGACCGCCGCGCCCTCGAAACCGCCGCCCGCCGTGACGAAATTCAAGAACTAGAGCGCAGCCTTAAACAAGAGCGCGAAGAACTCGAAACCCGCTGGCAAGCCCTAGAGCAGATGAAGGCTGAGGGCAGAGCGGGGGAGGAGTGAGGGGGAGTGTAGATGGGTGAGTGGGTGAGTCCTTTCCTGCATATCTTTTGAACAGGCGTTGCAGACGTAATCCCCTAGGGATGTGGAAGACTTTTACACCTCTCACCCACCCACCTAC
>PYGV01000244.1 GCA_003022385.1 filamentous cyanobacterium CCP3
GGGCATATTCGTAGACCAAACCGCCCGCAGCTAACCCCAGCAAAAAAAGCCAGTGCCAAACTGCCGCCGTGGTGAAGGCAATGGCCCCGTTGACCATACCGCTGATACCCGCAATGCGCCCGTTGAAGACCAGCAGCAGGGTGGCACTGAGGCCAATTAAAATACCGCCAGACAGGCCGTAGAGCCACTGAGTAGGCATGGGAAACCCTCAATTCATTGCTTGACTATATAGCAATATAAAGCAAATTTAGGGCGATCGCTCTGCTCCAGCAAACCCCAAAAAATCGGGCCTACCGGAGGCAGACCCAGAGACTACGGCTGCGCTAGAAACTAGCTGCGCCGAGCCTTTTGGGAACGGTTGTCCACGACGATGACCTCAGGTTCGCCATCGTTGCTGATGTCGCGGGTACCCGTACCCGCTGTCGCTGTGGTGGCAGTTGTAGCAGCGTTAGAACGGTTGGCGACATCGGGGGCATCATAGGTGCCCATATCTTCAATGTGGCGATCGCGCAAAATAGATTCAACCCGACCAATCTCGTTGGCGGTGCCATCTACCATCAGCAGATAGTCGCCAGCTTTAATGCGCTTCTCATAGGTTTTGGCCTGCTCTTCAGGAATACCGGCCCCCACCAGAGCACCCACCAGACCACCAGCAGCGGCACCAATACCAGCGCCAGCGAGGGTAGCTGCAATTTCGGATATACCGACGCCTGCGGCGAGCACGGGGCCTACCCCCGGAATAGCCAGTACGCCTGCACCGACGAGAAAGCCACCGATGCCGCCGAGTACGGTTCCTGTGGTGGCACCAATGCCTGCCCCTTCCTTGGCTTCGTTGCCCTGGTGATCGGTCAGGTCTTCAGCACCTTCAACGTTTTCTACATGCTTGGCCAGCAGAGAAATATGCTCTTTGTTAATACCGGCATCGCTGAGGGCGCGCAGTGCACTTTCGAGATCTTCGCGGCGCTTAAAAACACCCACGACTCGCTTGTACTGAGTTTGGTTGATGTTATTTAGTGTGTTTACCATGGTTTCCTCTTGTTTTCTATTCGATTTAGACAATGGGCGAGTCAACTCGGAGGTTTAACTCGTTCCCTTGAGATTTCTCAGGCAAGTCTGATCTGAGATGATGTTCTGCAATTGGTTCTGCAATTGACCCTGGGCTGAAGTCAGCCTATTAGACATCTGGATTAGGAGGTACAGCCGACGGATAGGCTTCCTCAACGATAATTACAGGGCGGTCTTCATACCTTGATAAGAACTCTTGAATTTGGTCGTCGCTCCAGCCAAAGCCTGCCTCTTGCAGTGCGGCTGCATCGGCGGGCCGTGCTTGCCCCGTCACAACAACGTTTTCGCCCTCTTCAAGACTGGCCGTATCCACGGCATCGCTGACGCCAACGACTAGCACACCAATGTCATCGTTCCAGCCTTCTTCAAACAGAGCAAATCCGTTATCTGCCCCTTCTAAAGGTCTGAGGTCACCCTCAACCGCGATCGTTTCGTCAAAGTAGTTGTCGGGTGCTTCCCTTAAATCTTGGGGTCTTGGTGCCAGGGCAATGCTTTGGGCAACAATTACGGGCTGCTGATCGTACTCTTCGTACAGAGCAGAGTCTAAACCGTCTACCCCGTATTGATCGATCGATGCAACATCAAAGATCTCAAGCTGTCCTGTCACCTGAATGGGAATATCCTCTTCGGGAGGAGTAAATGCAGCGCCAGCAGAATTGATGATTAGAATGGGATCACCGTTATTTGATTCCATGACAAAACTGTTGTCATCAATGGTCTCAGCGATTCCACTTCTAATCGTTACCAGTTCACCAACAGCAGCATCCCCCGATTCCATCTCAGCGACTTCGTCAGAGGTCACATTTTCCTGCTCAGCCTGGCTATCTGGGGTGGCGGTGTTGCAGGCCGAAACTAGGGAAAGCGTCAATCCGAGGGCGATCGCGCCTATCCAACCTCTTCGCCCTCGGGCTAAATTCTGGCTTCTATAAAAGCGTTTCATGGCTTTAATTCCTCTTTGTCAAAATACATTTACAGTGGCTGCAACAGCGGTAGCAGCAGAGCAAAGATCTAGCTCTTTGTCACCACCACTAAAATGTTTGTGGCTATTACTAGGGACGGTGTTTAAACACATCTTGACGCCCTCTTCGATCATGGTGATAAGGGCAATAGCTGATATCTAGCTAGCGTGGTACTTTGCTGTATTCGTCAAGAATATTGTGCAGCATTGACCTGTCACAAAACAGAGCTTTTTGCTCTCAAAACAAAATTAAATATTTGCCGGAATTAGGTTAAAACAAGTGCCTCAATTTCCAACTCAACAGCTAAGTTGAAACGACTTGATGCGACAAAACCAGCACAACAGCAATCATTTATATACTAAAACTAATGCAGGGCTTTCGCCTCTGTCAGAGGTGCAGAGTTTGACCCCAACTATTGGAATTGGACATCCGAGAATTTCGTATAGTTTTGTGTGTTTTTCCAGAAAAGCTTAGATGTTGCTCATTAGATGTTGCTCATAAGACTTGCGGAAACAATTTGAGTGGTTAACCAATCCGCCAAAACGTCCCTTGTCTTGCCTATTGGGGGAGATAAACCTCTATCTTTGGAGTGGTTTAATCTTCAAGTTGAATGCAGTAAGACTAGAGGGCTAACGCTTACGGAGATGATTTTCATGAAGTTAAGCCATTTTGCGAAAGGGCTTTCAACAGTGGGTCGCTGGACAGCTGAAACTCTGGTGCTGTTATCTGCGATCGCACTCGTTTGGCAGGGCACGTTTTTTGCCAATACCGCAGCCCTGGCTGCCCCAGCTAACACCCTGATTGCAGCGGCGGATACAGCCAACCAGATTAAGGGAGCCGCCGATGACGTTGAGAAGGGCTCCAAGAACATTATTCGGAGCGCTGAGAATAGTGTTAAGAGTGCCGCTCGCCAAAACGCCGCTAAGGTCGATCAGGCTGACGACGAAGGCAGTTTTGTTGAACGCAAAGCTAAAAGAGATCGGGATCGAATTGAGCAGCGGGCGTCGGAAGATGCCGATCGAACCGAGCGGGCCGCAGAAAAATCCATGAATGCTGTTGAGCGTGCGGTCGACAACATCAAGGATGCCTTTAGCGATTAAGTAAACTTCTCCCGATCGCCGAGTTTGAGGTCAGTGCGCGCTGCGGCCTCAAGCTTGGCGATCATCGCTACCTGTAGCTTGCCTAGACCGTAGTTCGCCTAGAACGCTGGTTCAGTGCTCGCTATTCCTCGTTCCAATGCTCGTAGATTGGGTAGGCTATACCAGTGCTCCAGTTGTACTCCAATCGTTGGCTTGACACTTTATTCAACAGTAAAAAATCCTCTTTCGCTAGTTCAGACGAAAGAGGATTTTCTTGTTAAATGTCAGCCATAGCACCACACCCTTGACGGCAGAAGAATCTAGGCCCGCTTGACAAGGCTCATAATTAGCGAAATCACAAAGATAGCCAGGAAAATGTAGAACAGAATCTGAGCAATGCTAGCGGCTGCACCAGCAACACCGCTAAAACCAAAGAAAGCGGCAATTAAAGCTACAACCAGAAAAATCAGTGCGTAGCGTAACATGGGGTTCTCCTAAAGGGAAGGGCGACTACCGATGGGGGCCAGCTTTCAGCACGATCTATATCTTTTGATCTAATTTTTTACTGGCGAGTCAATTATCAAGACTCAAACTCTTCAGCGCATCTTCCCTTTGGCTTTAGTTAGCTCTAGCTTTAGATAGAAAAGACTGTAGAAGTTGGTTCTGGTACAGCAAGACGCTATTTATCCTTCCGCAAGCCACCCGTTTGGCCTCAGGGAGATTTATTAGCCCAGCCCGATGACATGAATCGCGCAGGCTAGCGCGACTGAAAAATGTTTTGCACCATCTGGCGCTGGCCCTGCTTTGCCGCCCGATCCAGGTCTTCTACCTCTCCGCTGTCGAGCCGCCATCCCAGAGCACCAATGTTTTGCTCGGCCTGGGCCAGGGTTTTAGCGCCGGGGATGGGCAACGTTCCCTTGCATATGCACCAGTTGAGCGCTACCTGGGCTGAGGTCTTTTGGCGATGGGCGGCGATCGCCCCCACCGTGTCCAGCAGCGGCTGAGTCTTGGGCAGCAGCTGGCGAAAGAGTAAGCCCCGAATCCCCGACGGGTAGGGCCCCTGGGCGGCGTATTTACCCGTCAGCAGGCCCAGCGCCAGGGGGCTGTAGGCAATCAGCCGAATGCCCAGCTCGTCGCAGAGATCCTTCAGCCCCAGCTCAGTGACGGGGTAGGTGGACAGCAGCGAGTACTGCACCTGCAGGGTGGCAATGGTCAGCCCTCGCTCCTGAAATCGCTGATGGGCCAGCTTCAGTCGCTTGGGGCCAAAGTTCGACAGGCCAATGGCCCTGGTCTGCCCCTGCTCCACCAGATCCATCAGCCCGTCGAGAAAGGGGGCTTCCTGCCAGGGCAGGTAGTTGGCCGTCGACCAGTGCATTTGCACCAGATCGATGGGGCGCTGCAAACGGCGGGCAGACGCTTCTCCAGCTTTCACCACCGCGCTGGGCGTCAGCCGCCAGGGGTAGGCGGCCAGCTTGGTCGCCAGACAGAGCGATTCTTGATGCGGCCCCTGATAGTTGTGGGCAAACTGCCCCAGCAGGGTTTCGCTGCGACCATTTAGCCGCCCCGTGCCGTAGGAGTCACCGCTGTCAAACAGCGTCACCCCGTGGCTAAGGCAGTGGTTAAACACCTGCCGCAGGGCGTCATCCATGCTCTGGTCGTAGCCCCACAGCAGCTGATTTCCCCAGGCCCAGGTGCCGCAGCCCATCTCGGGCAGGGTGAGGGATGGCGGAGAAGCTACGGTAGGGACGGTCATAGGTCGGGCAACGGAACGAGATCTTTCCTATTATTCCAGGCCGAGTGGCCCCGCTAGCCGCTCGACTGTGAAAGCAGAGCGCAACTTCTGCCGCTGGGTCAGACTGAGCCGATCCCAAAAGGGGGATGAACTGTCGGTCAATTGAGCTGCGCCATCTGCCAGGTAATTAACGTTCCCACGGGGCTCCACAACAGGTAGGGCAGCAGCAAGAGAAAGGCTGTAACATCTACCCGTGCCACCAGCCCGGCCAGCAGCAGCCCAAACACAAACCCCGCCGCACCGATCGCCGTGCCCATTTGCAAGTTTTGTAGTTTGCACATAACTGGGGTGTAGCTCACAATCAGCAGCTCTAACAGGACGTAACCCGCCATGAACCACCAGTTCTGGGTTTGGGTCCAAACGATGTAGGCCGACCAGCCTCCGCAGATAAATACCACCGTCCACACAAACGGAATGGCAAACTCAAACGTCAGCCAGCGGGGGCGTCGCTGCTGCTTAAACCACTTAATATCGCGAGAACTGAGCAGGCTCGACCCTCCTGCGATCGCGACCCCTACCAATGCAATTACTAACCAAGCTGGCATTATCATGCACCTCACAGCGCCTGACTAAACTAAACCAGACCAGCGCCACCGCCACATCATACCCATAACACAACTTAAGAAAGGCACCCGAAGTATTGACTTGAGAATGTGGACGCCTGCTGAGGTAAATTGTTGCGATGACGGCTGTTTAGATCGCATGCGTCACGCCTATGCGAACGATATGAGATTTTGCCGCCGGGTACGCTTGCGTCCACCATTGAATCGGATGGTTTCGAGGCTCCGGTACAGTTTTTTCGGGCCCGATTGATCCATGTCTGGTGGTCAAAGCGGGCTGCAACCGATGCCGCTGAGTTCAGGCATTCTGCCGCTTAATTGTTAGGTGTTGGGTGGTTTAGCCCCGCAGCGCTGGCGATCGCTAAACGGCTGATTATGCCGATCGTTCATGCCGCTGGCGCAGCACCCCGAACATTACGAGGTACTGCGCTCGATTAAAATCCTCGGTAAGTGGATTGGCCAACCCACTTAAGGTTCCGAAAATAATCTCTAGACCCCACCGCGTTTGCCGCTTCTCTCTATTCCTGAAAAACCGGATCTCTCGGTATATCAATTCATTGAGCTGTCCTAGTAATTGCTAACTCGTCCAGGAGCGGTAACGACTACGGAAGGCAGTTGCCGCAGGATGGAAATGTAGTCCACAAAATTTTATCTGAGCGATCTAAAAGTCTGCGGCTTTCTCGGCAGCCACAGTTTTCTCAGCAGATCGATAGCATTCTCTTAGAGTTGTGCTCTCTTCAGGCCGACTGCATGCGGCTGCTTTGTCACCTTAAGGAGCAGATGGGCGATCGCTGCCCGCCGATTGTTGTCGTTGACAGCGGCGACACCAAAACCGCCTTTCAAGTATTTAAGAGGGCACAGCCAAGCTGCACCCTCAAGATTAAGCCCCAGCTTAATTGCTAATCTCAGTAGCCACCGGCATAGGTGGGCGATTCGGTACTGCCGTAGACGCCCCAGTCGCGAATGCCGTGTTCATGTAGCACCGATTCAGCCGCCTGAATTTCTTGCTCACTGCCTTCTACCAGCACCAGATAATCGTCGTTGTTGTACACGCGATCGCTGTAGTAGTTGGCGCGATCTTCGGGTACACCCCAGCCAATCAGGGCGCCCAGCAGACCACCGCTGGCGGCACCAATACCGCCACCAAGTAGCGTATTGGCCAGCAAAAAGCCGACCTCTGCAACCGGCCCCACACCAGGGATAGCCAAGATGCCAAGGCTACCAATTAAGCCAATGGCACCACCTGTTACCGCACCGGCTTTTGCACCGGCACCAGCACCACCTTTAGCCTGTTCAGACTTGGGCTTGTTGGGGTCGTAGTTGTCATTGTCAGAGGTTAAGTCTCTCAGCCCCTCTCCAGCTTTGGCCACAATTGAAATGCGATCCATATGAAAGCCAGTGTCGCGCAGACGGTGCATGGCTTGCTCGGCCTCTTGCCGAGTCGAAAATAGCCCAACCGCACGACGATTGTGAGTAGGTTTGATATCAGCCGTTCTCATAGTTTATTCCTCCAGTGAGGATTGCAACAGGCAAGCTCTGTGCTCTCACAAACGCATCTAGAGCATTGCTTACCTAATGTCATCGTCACAAATAAATTGGCTGACGACCTCGCTCATTAGCCGTAGACCGGGGTCGGTCAAAGGCTAGAACATGGGTCTATCGATCGCCATACTGCTGTAGGGCCAGACGCGCGGCCCCGACTATACCCGCCTGATTACCCAGTTTGGCCACCAGCACCTGCATGTCCTCGCGGGAGCTGGGCAGCACGCGCCGCTCTAGCTCAGCCAGCGTCGTCGGCAAAAACAGCTCCGCCGCTGCGCTGATGCCGCCGCCGATAATCACCACCCGTGCATGCTCTCTCATGGTTCCGCATTCCCCGTTCCGGATTATCAATAACTGGAACCCTATGAGGCGTAGAGATTCCTGACAAGAACTAACCTTATTTCATTTAAGTATCTGTAATATTTATAAACACAGCGCTTTTTGATGAAGCATACTCACCCATTGGCAAATGCTGTTCAAACGGCTTGCCGGTTTCTGACGAATTTTGCTGATGGGGCTTGGAAAGCGGGGATAGGCGGCGTTATGGTGCCTCCCCCTCATATTTCCGGAGACGTGATCATGGATATCCGACCGCCCTGTGGCGAAGCGCTGGTGCGACTGCTGGAGGCCTATGGCGTTGACACCGTCTTCGGGATTCCGGGCGTCCATAACCTGGAACTCTATCGTGGTTTCCGGGGATCGCCGATCCGCCATATTCTGCCCCGGCACGAACAGGGGGCGGGCTTCATGGCCGACGGCTATGCCC
>PYGV01000039.1 GCA_003022385.1 filamentous cyanobacterium CCP3
AGCCTACCCCGTCGGCCTGTGCCTCGCGGGTTGCGTTGTACGTAGGTATTAGCAACGGTATCTTCGCTAATTTCAGGACCTTCAGAACCTGAAATCACCCGGGTTAACCCAGCCTGACTGGGTTGGCAAAACCCGCCGCCGCCATAAACGCCACCGACAGTCACAATAGCGAGCACTACAGAGAAACGATGCCACATGATGGACTTCCAAATCTGGACAATTACCTTTTCTCTGCTCACCCAAAAAATCCAGCCGTTTTCAGACCCTAGAATTAATAACTTGGTAAACGATTTAGCAGATGTTTGAAGATTGAGTAGAAATACTGAATAACCAGCTTCAAAAGTTGACATCTCTGAACAAAGCGGCTATCCCAACCCCGGTGGCTGTGCACTGTATACAGCTTTTTCTCTATAGTGAAAGCATTGACGACCAGCCCCTGGGCCAGCCCAAAATGACTGAGCGGCCCTTGGCGACGTGCCTCACCGATTCCAGTAGTTAGGAGCGACCCATGTACAACCTGAAGGTGGTGATTATCGGAGCTGGCATTGGCGGCCTGACCGCAGGTATCGCCATGCGGCGAGCTGGTTACCAGGTCAAAATCTACGATCGTGCCCAGGAGCTGCGCCCGGCTGGGGCCGGTATTTCGCTGTGGTCGAATGGGGTTAAGGTGCTCAACTATCTGGGGTTGGGCGAAAAACTGGCAGCCATTGGTGGCGAAATGAACGCCATGGAGTACCGCAGCCACACCGATGAGTCGCTCAGCTACGTTGACCTACGCCCCCTGTTTGAGCGGGTCGGTCAGCGCCCTTACCCGGTGTCGCGCACCGACTTGCAGTCTATGCTGCTCGACGCCTGCGGCTCTGAGTACGTGCACCTGGGCATGAACTGCCTCGGCGTGGAGCAGGACGAGCACAGCGCCACCGCCATTTTTGAAAACGGCGATCGCGTCAGCGGCGACCTGGTGATTGGGGCCGACGGCATTCACTCCGCTGTGCGGGCCGATGTGGTGGGGCACGGCGTCGATCGCCGCTATGCCCGCTACGTCAACTGGAATGGGCTGGTCAAGGCTGACCCCGAGCTGTGTGAAAAAGACCTGTGGGTGCTCTACGTGGGCGACCACAAGCGCGCCTCAATGATGCCCGTGGGGGGCGATCGCTTTTACTTTTTCTTTGGCGCACCGATGCCAGAAGGTACCCAGGTGCCCCCTCTCCACCGCCAGGACGAACTGGCCAAAATCTTTCAGGGCTGGCCCGATAAAGTGCAAAAGCTGATTCAGGCCATTGACCCCGAGCAAACCAACCGCTTAGAAATTGGCGACATTGACCCCCTCGAACGGCTGGTCAAGGGGCGGGTTGCGCTGCTGGGCGACTCGGCCCACGCTACGACTCCCACGCTGGGCCAGGGGGGCTGCCAGGCGATCGAAGATGCCGAAGTGCTGACCCGCTACCTGACCACCACCAACATTGGCGTGGCCGACGCCCTCAAGCGCTACGAAGCTGCCCGCAAAGAGCGCACCGCCGATCTGGCGCTCAAGGCCCGCAAGCGCACCAGCACCATCTACGGCCACGTGCCCGAGGCCACTCAGCAGTGGTACTGCGACCTCAAGCAGGAGCCGCCCGAGGCGGTCATCAACGCTCTGGCCAAGGTGATTTTGACCGGGCCCATGGGCTAGGCTACCAGCTCTTGCCGCTCTCGCTAAACTTGTCGCTGCTGAGGACTGTGGGCCAATTTTGGTCGCCGAGGGCAATGTTGCCTGCAATATCGCCCTGCCACTGCTTCTGGACCCCAGGACTATAGTTGAGGTAGAGCTTGCCGTCCACAATCTTCCACGCCTCTGGGTCGACCGAGGCCAGGTAGCCACTCTTGACCGCCCAGGCGCAGTAGCCGCCGTACTGGGGCGCGTAGGCTTCGGGGTCGGCCTCAAAGGCGGCCATATTCTCGGCACTGCTGAAGCGCCAGGTAGCACCACCCCAGCTGGTTTCGTAGTCGGCGGAACCCTTAACCGCTTTGCCCTCCGTAAAGTAAGCCACCGGATCGGCTCCGCGAATTGCTACGCCCTCAAAAGCATAGACCGCAGGCTGTGCTCCGGCTTTGGCCCCGGCGCAGGGGTTTGCCGCCGCACAAGGATTGGCAGCAGCGCAAGGATTAGCCCCCGCGCAAGGATTGGCAGCAGCGCAAGGATTAGCCCCCGCGCAAGGATTAGCAGCAGTACTGGGGTCAACGGCTTCCTGACTGAGGGCATCGGGGTTGGTCGTAGTCGTGGTGCCACAGGCTACGGCACCCAGGGTCAGGAGAGAGGCGATCGCGATCGCCCCTAAATATTGAATGCGCATAGTAACCCTCGCTAGGAAACAACATGAATCAGCCGTCGCGCTACAAGGCGTTGGCCTTTGGACGGGCCTTGCCCATCGCGCTATGTCATCAGGCTGCCACGCCAACCTGAGAGCACCCTGAATAAAGCTTGATGGCCAACTGAGACTATAGAATTGAGGTAATTCTGCGGCTGAGGTCTCATGGCTGCGACGATACTCACACCACCTACCGAAATCATTCACCTGACAGGAATTAGCTGGCAGACCTACGAGCGGCTGCTGGATGAACTGTGCGATCGCCGCCTGCGCCTCACCTACAACCGGGGAAATCTTGAAATTATGGCCCCTTCGCCAGAGCATGAGCGCTACAAGAAGCTGGCTGGCCGTTTTGTCGAAACCCTGGCCGAAGAGCTAGACATTCGCATTGAGCCACTGGGGTCCACCACATTCAAGCATCCTGAACTCAGCGGGGCCGAACCAGATGAGTGCTTTTATATCTACAACATCGACGCCGTACGCGGTAAAAAGCGCCTGTCGCCCGTGACCGATCCGCCTCCTGACCTGGTGGTAGAAATTGATGTCACCAGTGCGTCTCGCAGTCGGTTAGCAACCTATGCTGACTTGGGAGTTTTGGAAGTGTGGGTGTACAACGGCAGTACCCTATCTATTCAACAGCTCCAAAATCAGGAGTATGTAACAGCTTCCTCTAGCCAGTTTTTCCCCAACTTGCCGATCGTTGAAATCGCTGGTTTTCTGCAACAGGCCGAAGTTGTAGATTATCTAGACCTAGTGAGAATCTTTCGAACCTGGGTCAAAGGCCAGATCAAAAGCCAAGCAGGCTAACGGTTAGTATCACCGGCAGCAGACAACACCTTAAAAAGATTGGGGAGTATCAGCTGGCCGGTGCATACGCTGGTTAAACGGTCGGCCCAGATTGCTTAACAGCTTGAGAGAAGGGCAAACGTCATTTTAAGTTCCTAGTAATTTAAGGTGCTGTATTTGTTGTTGACTTTAACTGGATACAGTCAGCAAATTGAATAACTGCTCTTTGAGCTAGCACCTGTCCTTGGCACGTTAAGGAATTCAGCGGCTGACCCGTAAATTTTTCGGTTTGACTAACTCGCACCATGGCTACGGGAAATGATCCTAAAAAAGCAGTAAATACGACAATCCAAGCCCAGACGTACTTGTGCATTGTGAAGCTAGAGCGTTGCACAGCGTTAACCTTCTTTATTACTGCAATGGAAGATAAGGAAACAATGGATGCCAAGCCATTACAGTAGCTACGGTAAATAGGCTAAACATCCAGAAAAACAGCGTTCTTGGCCTGACCTGCTTGTGCCGAAAAATTGGATAGAGAATCGCTAGGCTAACTAGCCAGCTAATAAGTAGTACCGTTTCTTTACCTGCATAGCTGCCAATATTTCCCCACATTGGATCAGGATTAGTGCTACCGGGTATCCAACTGCCTAGCATCAGCAAAAAAGCTTCACGAGCTTTGGACGTATCTGAAAGATGATGTGCCACCATCATGCTTGCTGAACCAATCCCAGCGCTGATGAGAAAAGCAGCAGCTGGCCCAGACGTAGCAGGCGGTTTTTGTGAGCCGCTATGAAGGATTTTGGGAAACTGTTTCAACCATTGCCATGTTCGGGTATAGAACGATGTCGGCTGATTTTTGTGTAGATGCTCAGCACCTTGATTCATGAGTGAAATTCCTTAAGTAAACTCTAGAGGGAATGAATTTTAGCAATACCTAGACCTGTCACAAATCCACCCATGGCAAAAAACATCATTGCCATTAAACCGATACAGGTAGCAGCTAAAATTGGACGATTTTGTTTCTCTAAAATGGAATCGCCATATTGCCATAGGATCCAAGTGCAGGCTACGCCCAATGGCAACGTAAATAGCACACTAAATTCGTGGTATTCCATCAATACATATTGACCTAAGGGCGAATTTTCTTTTAGCCAAGCCCGTGCCCCACCAAAATTTATGTCGGCTCTATAGCGCATATAGGCAAGGTTGCCTGTAGCAATCCCCAAGGCGGTGATAACCGTTGACCAAAACGTCAGCGTTCGCATTTGAGGCAGAATTTTGGCAGAGCCTCGCATGAGAGGAAAAGCTAGATGTCCGGCGTAAGCCACAACAACGGTTGTTAACATAGCTCCGATACCATGAATCAACCCAAGTGATCTTTGCCACGGACTAGGGTGCAACAGATTGACAACCGGCAAAAATAAAAACAGACCTGCTGAAAGAATTGCTAATCCATAAACACTGACGGTTGCAATGTCTAGGGTCTTGGGAAATTGAGGCGGGACAGCTTCAGATGCGAGGGGATCAACGTCTGAGCGATACATTAGTCATACTCCATAGGAAAACTTGCAAAAGAATAGCTCTCATGCATTGAGGAACAGTTTGTGCAAGCACGGTCAGTTTTGGCTGTCCAAAACTTGGTTAGAGGTGCAGAAAGTCATGACGACATCATTTGAAGCAATCTAGAGTTGGAGGACCTGAACCTCAAGTCGTATATTGGAACCAACTTAAGCTACTGAGAATAGATATCATTAAAGTCGGCTCCATTGCAAGACGATTAGGAATATTTCTCAATAATAGTTTGCTGTTACTACCGCAGGTATAGCCGCAGCCATCATTGTTAGGACATTTCTCGCAATGTAGTAGCTGTCCGTCATTTCCGTAGCAACGGAAATCCGTTTGAGAGCGATTCCTCTGGAGTGGATTCCCTCAAGCGCGGGAATGACGGCGTTAGCATCCTGTCCTGACCCATGTGGCTATGAGCTATGCTCTGCAAGGAGTATGTTCCCGTCAATCGGACAAGATGCTGTCACGAGAAATTCGCGCTTCTGTGGCCTGGGCCAGAGTCAAGGTTTGCCAAACAGATCGAGCTGTTCTGAGGGATCGTAGCTGGCGACAGCTTCCTTCATGCGGCGGCGGGGTTTGCTGGGTTTAGGGATCTCCCCCCGCAGGCCGACGGCGATCGTGCTGTGGCGCTCGATCTCGCGCATCACGTCGCGGGCGCGTTGAATGACGGAGGTGGGCAGCCCCGCCAGTCGCCCCGCCTCAATACCGTAGGATTTGTCGGCCCCGCCGGGCTGCACCTGGTGGAGGAAGATAATCTGGTCGGGCATTTCTTTGACCGTGACCTGGTAGTTAGCCACGTTGGGAACCAGCGCCGCCAGCTCATTCAGCTCGTGGTAGTGGGTGGCGAAAATGGTGCGGGCCTGAATCTCCACGGCCAGGTGCTCAGCTACCGCCCAGGCGATCGAGAGCCCGTCGAAGGTGGCGGTGCCCCGCCCAATTTCATCGAGCAGCACCAGGGATCGGGGGGTGGCGTGGTTGAGAATATTGGCGGTTTCGTTCATCTCAACCATAAAAGTAGATTGGCCGCTAGCCAGGTCGTCCACCGCGCCGACGCGGGTAAAGATGCGATCGCACACCCCCAGCCGAGCCCCCTTGGCGGGCACAAAGCTGCCCATCTGGGCCATCAGCTGAATCAGCCCCACCTGGCGCAGGTAGCAGCTCTTGCCGCTGGCGTTGGGGCCGGTGAGAATGATTAGATCCTGAGCCGTAGCGGCATCCCTGTCCTGGGGAACTGTGCCCATATAGTTGGAGTTGGGCACAAAGAACCCAGCGGGCAGCAGCTGCTCCACCACAGGGTGACGGCCCTCGGTAACGGCGATCGCCCTTGACTCCTCCATCTCAGGGCAGCAGTAGCCCTGAAAAATGGCAACCTCCGCCAAGCCACACAGTACATCGGCGGCAGCGACGGCGGCGGCAACTTTGCGGATCAGCTCAACCTGTTCGCCCACTTTTTCGCGCAGCTGGTTAAAGATCTCGTACTCCAGCGCATTGATCTCAGACTCGATGTTGAACACCCGCGTCTCGCGCTCCTTGAGTTCGGGGGTGATGTAGCGCTCTTCGTTGGTGAGGGTCTGCTTGCGAATGTAGTCGTCGGGGGCCTGGTCGGCGCGGGCGCGGGAGATACTGATGTAGTAGCCAAAGGCTTTGTTAAAGCCCACTTTGAGGGTAGAAATGCCGGTGCGGGCGCGTTCGGCGGGCTCCAGTTCGGCGATCCACTTTTGGTCATCCACCGCCTGCTGGCGCAGGTCGTCGAGCTGGGCATTGACCCCATCGCGAATCAGGTGGCCCTCGGTGAGGTAGAGGGGTGGGGTTTCAACCAGGTGCGATCGCAGGGTCTGCCCCAGCTGCTCTAGCTCCGGCGGCACATACTGCAACGCCTGTAGGTAGGGCGACTTGGCTTTTTCTGCCAATGCTGCCAAATCAGGCAGTCGCAAAAAGGAATCGGCCAGGGCAACCAGATCCCGCGCGTTGGCGGTACCTGACCCGGCTCGACCGGCCAGCCGCTCCAGGTCGTAGATCTGCTTCAGCTTGTGCTGCAGCATCTGGCGCAGGTTGCCGTCCTGCAAAAGTTCGGTAATGGTGGTCTGGCGCTGCTGAATGCCTTTGACATCCAGCAGCGGTTGCAGCAGCCAGCGGCGCAGAGTGCGCCCGCCCATGGCCGTGACGGTGCGATCGAGCGCCCACAGCAGGGAGCCATTGTAGGTGCCGTCGCGCTGGGTCTGGGTGATCTCCAGGTTGCGACGGGTCTGGTGGTCGATCACCAGGTAGGCGGCCAGGGTGTAGGTGTAGAGGGGCTGCAGCGGTGCCTGAACGGTCTTCTGGGTCTCTTCGACGTAGTGCAGCAGGCCGCCCGCTGCCCGCACCGCCAGAGGCAGGTGGTCGCAGCCCAGCCCTTCCAGCGACCGGAGCCGAAACCGCTGCAGCAGCCGCTGGCGGGCCTCGCTCTGGCTGTAGGGGCCCTGGGGCCTGAGCGTGTAGCAAAACTGGCGCGGTAAACAGCTGGGCAGCTGGTCGGAGGGTTCCCCCGGCCTCAGCATTGCCCCCAGGTTGGGGGCATCCACCGGAAACAGCACCTCGGCGGGCTGGAGCCTGAGCAGTTCTTGGCAGAGCTGATCGAGGTCTTCCCCCTGGGTGGTCGAAAATTCCCCCGTGGAGACATCGGCGTGGGCCAGCCCCCAGTGGTGCCCCGCCACCACCACCGAGGCCAAAAAGTTGTTCTGGCTAGCGCTCAGCATGCCCTCTTCGATCACGGTGCCTGGGGTGATCACGCGGGTGACTTCGCGCTTGACTAGGCCCTGGGCCACCGCTGGATCTTCTACCTGGTCGCAGATGGCGATCGCATAGCCCCGTTCCACCAGCAGCGTGCAGTAGCGATCCAGCGCGTGGTGGGGAATGCCGGCCAGGGGCACTCGGCCAATGGTCTTACCCGCGTCTTTGCTGGTGAGGACGAGTTCTAGCTCGCGGGCGATCGCGATCGCATCTTGAAAAAAGGTCTCAAAAAAGTCGCCCACCCGGTACAGCACCAGCGCGTGGGGGTACTGCTCCTTCATCTCCACGTAGTGGCGCATCATCGGCGTCAGGTCGTCCCAGTTGACCGAGCGGTGGTCTGCGTAGCGCACCGTGTGCTTGGCCAGGCGCTCGGGAATCGGGGGCAGATTGTCGGCGGCGGGAGATGAACCAGACATGCAGGACTTCAGATGCAGTTGTTAGGCGTTGCTATTGGGTAAAAAGTCGGGATTCAGGACTGACTCTGAGCTAAACGGCACCTGCTCCGGAAACGTCTCTAGGGGCAATCCAGTTTCAACTGCTGCCTTTTGGCGGGCGATAGCATAGCAGTCGGCGTAGATGCTAGCGCAGTAGGGGCGCAGACTGGGGCTGTCGCGAAAGGCTTTGGCGATGCGATCGCGACGTTCTAAAATCGTGAACCGCCAGCTGTTGGAGCGGAGGCTGAGCTGGTACTGGTACTTCAGTAAATGGCGCAGCAGCACTTCCAGATTGCTCTCTAGCGCCCGCTTTTCGCTGCGACCCATGTCGTCAAGTTCTTCTACTAAATTGAGGACATCCACCTGGTCAAACCGTCCGCTGCGCAGCAACGTCGCTGTTTCGATCAGCCAGCGAAGATAATCGCTGTCGTAGAGGGTGGCCGACTCTAGCGGAGCAGGTGTGGAGTGAGGAGCGCTCATAGTAGGGGCAGTTGAAGGTAGCAGGGACCAAACCTTGCGCGAATCGACGCCTTTTGAGCAATCCTAACAGACTGAGAACAGTCAGCAACGCATTGGCCAGAACAATTGAACGCCCATGGCACCTGCCTAGTTTTGTGTCAGATGTTACGCACCGTTAAGCTTCTTTGCACAGTCCGTAAGCCGTACAGGGCCTGTGTTAACTTCAATATCGTTGCGTAGTGTTTAATACTAACGAGGTTTGACCCGTGGCCCTGTCAGAAAAGATTGCTCCAGCCCTGACCGAAACCCGCGAAGACTTCTCCGAGTATGTCGCCCATCTGCAACTGCATATGGCGCTCCAGGCCCGCAACCTGGTGCCTTCCCTCAGCAATACTGGAGACAGCCGCAATAATCTGCTGCACCAGACCCAGGCCGATATCGAGAAATTTGTCTCCCGCCAGGGTTTCTAGCGCTGTGCTTCAGGTCTAAACAAGCATTGTCGGCAAACCTGCTGATTCACAGCCCTGCTCAGGCGTTTTCCTGGGCAGGGCTAGCTTTGAAACTATGGGACTAGGCCTAACAATCACCCAAAAAGCGGGCCGCTACATAACCGTCAATGGGTTCAGAAATAGGTAGCCAGTCGTTCACTTCAGCACCGGCTGTGGTGACAGTGGTGCCCGTGGGCAATGCCCCTACCCGAGTGGAGTAAACCGTGGGTTCAGCCCTCACATTCAGGCCACTTCTAACGATCACCTGGCGGCACACCCCAGCGGCACCAGCTACGGAGGCATCGGCAACCGGAGCATCGGCTGTGGGAGTATCGGAGACTGCGCCTGCTGCTGGGTTGCAGTAGAGCAGATAGCTCGCAGACACGTAGCCGTCAAAGGGTTCTGTGATTGGCACCCCAGCCGTTTTGGCCTAAATCTTCTAGCGTAACTGTGCTGACGTCGGGCACCACGCCAATCACACTAGCGCTCAGGGTCGAAGCCTGCCGCACGTTCAGGCTTCTAATGTTGGGAGTGACCTGTCGGCAGGTATTGGCCTGGGCCAGCAGAGGGGCGCCTGGGGCGAGGCCGTAGCCGCCTCACTGACGGGGGCGATCGCTGTCGAGGCATCATTTTTGACACCCTGACTGGAGACGATTCGAGACATCATGACCAAAGCGACCACCAAAACCCGTTTAACAGCCGTCACCGCCATCATTGACAAGGTCTATCAAAAGGGGCGAACCGCCGCTGACGAGTTCAAGCGGGAGATACCGATTCACTTTAATGAGTACCTACCGCAATGGAACTACCTTGCACGACCCGACCCACCTAATTTTGGAACCTATTAAATCCTTATTCATAAGTGAGGGGCTGCCAAGTTTAAGTCTCCCATCGGCAACGCTTTGTAAGAACGTCTGGTGCCTGTTGGCGTCGCTCAAGGCGCTTTCAGGTATCCGCTCGTGTCCTCAGCGATCGCAACTAAGTAACGTTGACCTGAAGTTGACTCTCTAGTGGCTCATTGGGGTCAATCACCAACGTGCTTAAGCCGCCGACTGAGGCCGCTGCCACAGAGCCATTACCCCAAACGACCTGACGACTGCCTGCGGGTAAAGTCGCCGCCTCTGCCCCGGCTGACGTGAGCCAAATTGTGGCTCTTTGGGGCAACGAGGTCATGTTACGAGTCGGGGCGGGTTCTATGCCAGCCAGGGCATACATCACCCGATTGCGCTCTCGCAGCAGATTGTCTTGCTCGGCTGAACTGGGTAGCCAGAGCACGGCGGTGAAGCCCTGCTGAAGGGCGTAGGTATAGAGCGAAGCGGCGGCAACTACCGCCTGCTCAAAACTGACCCCATCCCAGCGGGCGATCGCATTGAGGGCGATCACAACTTCGCGGCTAGCGGTCATGGTTTCGAGTTCACGCACCCGCAGTTCGCCATAGCGGGCGCTAGTCCGCCAGTGAATGAGCCGGGTCGGGTCGCCCCAGCGGTAGGGACGCAGCGATCGCGTTACCCCCTGAGTATCGGCCTGGGCCAGCGGATTGTAGCGCCAGTGCTGTCCGTTGCGGAGGCCAATGGTATCGAGCAGGGGACAGCGCTTGAGGGGCAGCACCTGGGGGTAGATTACTGCCATTGCTGGGGCTTCTATAGAGCGACGACACCAGAACAGCCCTAAGGGTGCCGCCGTCCGCAGGTCGGTGCTGGGCCACTGATAAATACCCCGCCGCTGAGTAGGGATCTGATAGCGCCAGGTATAGGTCTGACCAGGCAGGAGATTGCTGATCGCCTTCACCTGAACTGCCCCCAGCCTTTTCGGTAGGGGATCGATAACCTGAAAGAGCCCCTTCGCCTGCCGCTGTGGATTGCGAATTTGCAGCTCGACCGCCAGGGGAACCTCAGCGGTGACGGGTTGGATGGGCGATCGCGTCACGACCAGCCCATTCAGGTTGCGGGGCGGCAGCAGCGCCGCAACCATGAGCAGCGCCAGCATCACCCCGCTAATCACGTAGAGCCAGCCTGCCAGAGTGTTCGTCGCCGCCGCAAAAAAGAACAGTGCCAGCCCTAGCAGCACCCAGCCCACGTAGGCGGGGTTAACCCAGCGATGTTCTAACCAGTTGGTGAAGCGTGCCGCAAATTTCATCCAGTTGCCTTACCCTAACTAGCAGAGCATACCCAAACAACGCGGTATCAAGAATCAGTTCACAGAG
The DNA here is from genome assembly GCA_003022385.1 of filamentous cyanobacterium CCP3. Lineage (GTDB taxonomy): Bacteria > Cyanobacteriota > Cyanobacteriia > Phormidesmidales > Phormidesmidaceae > Nodosilinea. The sequence continues at coordinate 11,054 of PYGV01000039.1, forward strand.
TTTGAGCGTGAGCGCATGGAAACGCTGAGTTCACTACTGCCGCTAATTGGCTCTTTAGCCGGGGTGCTGCTGACCGGGGCAATTGGGGTGGCAACCTATTCATGGCAGGAGAGGGCCAAGCGACAAACGGAACTCACTGAGCGCAGACAAAAGCTCTATGAAGACCTGAACGGAGCCCTGTTTGGGTTGATCTTGGCTAAAACCAGCCAAGATCGGCGCAGAATTTTGGCTGATATTGAGAAAGGGTGGCTGTTTGCCTCAGATGAGGTTTTAGCAGCTCTTTTTAGCTACATGGATATCTACGATCGCCACTGGGTAAATGCCCAGGGTGATATCCAAAGCCTCATCCAGGCCAATGAAGCAGTTCGTCGCGAGATCGAAATGGCTATGGCCGACATTTTCTTGGCCATGCGCCGCGACCTGCGGGCTACCCAAATTTCAGAAAGCCTGTCCAAAGACTACATGCACTTCTACCAGTGCGGCATGCTGGCGGGTGACCCCGTCGAGACTACCCCCAAACAAATCCTCAAAAAATAGGGCGGCTGAAGGCCAGCCACCCTAAGTCTTAGCGCTCTGCTAGTTAGCGCTTGACCAGCTTCTTAGAGAGCTTGCGCAGACGAATCGACTCGGGGGTAATTTCCACCAGTTCGTCGGGGCCAATGTACTCCAGAGCCCGCTCCAGGCTCATATCGACAGGGCTTTGAAGCTGCACCAGTTCGTCGCCGCTAGCGGCCCGGTGGTTGGTCAGCTGCTTGGTCTTGCAGATGTTGAGTTCGAGGTCCTGGTTGCGGTTGTGCTCACCCACAATCATGCCCTTGTACACCTTCGTGCCGGGGGTAATGAAGAACACGCCGCGATCCTCAGCGTTTTTGAGGGCATAGAAGGTGGCCACCCCTTCCTCAAAAGCAATCAGCACCCCGTTGCGGCGAGCCTCAATATCGCCACCGAGGGGCCGGTAGTCTAAGAAGCTGTGGTTCATGATGCCTTCCCCTCGGGTCAGACGCATAAACTCGCCGCGAAAGCCGACCAGGCCCCGAGCCGGAATCACAAACTCCAGGGTGGCGCGGCCATCCCCCATAATTCGCATGTCCTGCAGCTCGCCCCGGCGCTGGCCAATGCGCTCCATCGAGCCGCCCACGCCGTCTTCGGGTACATCGAGCACCAGCAGTTCGTAGGGTTCGCAGGGCTGGCCGTTGACTTCGCGGTAGATCACCTGGGGTTGGGAGACCTGAAACTCGTAGCCTTCCCGGCGCATGGTTTCGATCAAGATGCCCAGGTGCAGCTCGCCTCGCCCCGACACCGAAAAGCGATCGGGGGAGTCGGTGGGTTCGACCCGCAGCGCCACGTTGGTCTCAAGCTCGCGCATGAGGCGATCGCGCAGCTGCCGCGAGGTGACAAAGCTGCCTTCCTGCCCGGCAAAGGGCGAGTCGTTAACCACAAAAGTCATCTGCAGGGTGGGCTCATCCACCTTAATCAGCGGCAGCGCCTGGGGGTTGGTAGGGCAGGTGATGGTCTCACCAATGTTGGCATCGGCAAAGCCCGCCACCGCCACAATGTTGCCCGCTGAGGCCGATTCAATCTCGATCCGGCGCAGGCCCTCAAAGCCCAGCAGCTTTGAAATCTTTGACTTCACCATGCTGCCGTCTTCTTTCACCAGGGCGGCCTGCTGCCCCGCGTTGATGGTGCCGTTGTGGATTTTGCCAATCACAATGCGGCCCAGGTACTCGGAGTAGTCGAGGGTGGTGACCTGAATTTGCAGAGGCTTTTCAGCGTCGCCGACCGGGGGCGGCACGTGGTCCAAAATTGACTCAAACATCGGCTTCATGTCGACGCCTTCGTCGTCAAGCTTATTTTTGGCGTAGCCCGCCAGGCCCGAGGCAAACAGGTAGGGGAAGTCGCACTGATCGTCATCGGCCCCAAGCTCAATGAAGAGATCGAGCACTTTGTCCACAGCCCCGTGGGGCTCGGCCTGCGGGCGGTCAATTTTGTTGACCACCACAATCGGGCGCAGACCCTTCTCCAGAGCCTTTTTAAGCACAAATCGGGTCTGGGGCATGGGGCCTTCGTTAGCATCTACGATTAGGATGCAGCCATCGACCATGCCCAGCACCCGCTCAACCTCGCCGCCAAAGTCGGCGTGGCCAGGGGTGTCGATGATGTTGATCAGGGTCTCGCCGTAGCGAACGGCGGTATTTTTCGACAGAATGGTGATGCCACGCTCTCGCTCCAGGTCGTTAGAGTCCATGACGCAGTCGGGTACATCTTCCCCTTCGCGAAAAATGCCTGACTGCTTGAGCAGTGCATCTACCAGAGTGGTTTTGCCGTGGTCAACGTGAGCAATAATTGCAACGTTGCGAATGGGAAGCGTCATAACTGTGTAAACCTAGGCGACAGTAAGCGGGCGACGAAACTACCCCCGAGCGCCAAACGTTAGGAAGCTCAAGACAAGTTCCGAATATGCAAAAAGACTTAACAATTGTAGCTCACCAAACAGACCCCTGACGAAAGTCGTCTGGCTAAATTGAAGTTACACATCGAGCCGCAAAAAAGGGACGTCAGCTGACGTCCCTTTTCAGTTAGGCTACTTTATCTAAGTGTAACGAAACAGCCTCAGCACTGCTCGGCGGATCACCGCAGCCGACTACATGGTCATGCCTGCGGCCTGTACTCGCTCCACCTGCTTCTTCTTCAATACCAGCATAATCTGGGTCAGCATAACCGCCGCCAGGAAAGCGACTAGACCCTTGATGCGGTTGGGGCTTTGCAGCACGATTTCGGTATCCATCTGGCCAAAGCCACCCACGTTGGGGTTGCTGGTCAGGGGCTTACCGGCTTCTACCACATCCCCTGCGGCCACCAGTAGCTCTGGGCCAGCAGGGATGGTTTCGGTTACGGCATCGCCACCTTCAGACTGAATGGTGATCAAGTAGCCGCCTGCTGCCTGGGGTTCAACATCGGTTACAGTGCCGCTTGCGGTGGCGTTGTAGACAGTGTTGTTGCTGGCCTGACCAGTGGGGTAGACCTGGCCCCGCCCCCGGTTGCCGCCAACGTGGATCTGGTATTTACCGAAGGCAACCGACTTATCCTGGCTGGGGTCGGGGGACAGCACGGGGAAGACAATTTCTTGATACTGCTCGCCCGGTAGGGGGCCAACCAGCACGATGTTTTCCTGGGTGTCGCTGTAGGGCATGAAGTAGGTGCTGCCAACTTCTTCCTTCAGCTCTTCAGACATGCGATCGGGGGGCGCAATCTTGAATCCTTCGGGTAGTACGACTACCGCGCCTACGTTCAGGCCGCCACGGCTACCGTCGCCCAGCACCTGCTGAGTGTCGAGGTCGTAGGGAATTTCGACCTTGAGCTTAAAGACGGAGTCAGGCAGGACAGCCTGGGGCACCTCTACTTTGGTAGGCTTGGCGGCCAGGTGGCAGTTGGCACACACAATGCGCCCGGTTGCTTCGCGGGGGACAGCGTAGTTTTCTTGGGCCCAGAAGGGGTAAGCCTCGGCAGTTTGAGGAACCGCTAGCCAGCCTGCCAGCACGGTCAGCAGGGCGACGCAGGTAATGGCAAAGGGGCGCAAGCCGTTGATAAATGACGTCAATCTATTCATGCGTTCAGAACTTGTGTCAACTGGAGTATGTCGTCGCAGGTTGCCAAAATTTAGGCCAAGCCTGGGGATGACCCTAGGCCCACCAGGGAGATTCACCGGTGCGGAAGTCGGTTTCGGTCCAATCGGTCAAAGACACTTTGTCGTCTTCGGTGACATTGGCATGGGCTAGGGCCAGAGACAGAGGGGCCGGACCACGCACCACTTTGCCGGTGGCGTCGTACTGAGAGCCGTGGCAGGGGCACATAAATTTGTTTTCGCTGGCGTTCCAGGGCACTACGCAGCCCAGGTGGGTGCATATGGAGCTAATGCCGTAGCTCTCAAGCGAGCCACTTTCTTGAATCACCAGGTAGGTGGGGTCACCCTTGAGCCCCTGCACCAGAACGCGATCGCCGGGGTTGTGGGCGGCCACAAATTCGCTAGCAATGACATCGTTGCCCAACTCGTTTTTAGCGGTTACCCCGCCCCCACCTGTGCCGCTAGAGGGGGGAATAAAGTACTTGATTACGGGATAGAGCATGCCCCCAACGGCCCCACTGGCGGCCCCCAGGAGTAGCAGATTCATAAATTGGCGGCGCCCCAAATCAGGGACATCGGAGGTTCCAGAAACTTGAGTCATAATCCAGACTGGTATACCTGTTTCAAATGAATAACAGCTATCAACGGCGGTAGCTGAGCCTAGATTAACAGCAGGCCTGTAGCCTTTGTTGCAACCAGGCAAACCCTTAACGGGGCACCAATTTGGAGCAGTCCCGATGTCGCTGACCACGCCTTTAGCTTTACCAATCGTATTATTGCACCTTGCTGTTCTCAGAAAATCCTTGCTACAGGTAAATGAACGGAAGCGATCGCAGGTTTTTTTGCTTTGGCTACCAGAAAACTCAGGTAAATAGGGCTAAAAAGGGTCTAGGGCGGCAGAAAAACCAGTTCAAATGCAAGACTGCCTTCTATTTGCTCAATTGTCGGAATTTTTGGCGAATTTTGGTGGGTGTGGCAGTGGTTCAACCGGGGCTGACCACCAGGGCGTATCGTAAAGAAATGTATCGAGTGTGGCGATAGTAGGGCTAGGGCCATGACAGGGGCAGACTTGCAAACCCTTCTGATCGAAAAGTGGGGCTATTCCTTTGATATTCAGTTTCGGCGCACCCAGGGCAAGATTTTTCTCCAGGTGATGTGGCGCTACCTGGAGCAGGCGTCGTTTCCGCTCAGCGAGGAGGAGTATCTGGCTCACCTGAGTCAGGTAATGCTGTACCTGCACGAGTGGGGCCAGGTGGACTACGTGCAGCAGTGGATTGCCCAAACCCGCGATCGCCCCCGCCTGGGCAAGGCGGTCAGCATTCCGCTGCCTCTCGGTGCCCGCGCGCTGGAGTGGCTGACCGACGAGTTTTAGGGCGTGTTACCAGGTCTGGCCACAATCCCTATGCCATCAGCATGATCACGCCCGACCCCAAAAACAGGCTAGCCTCAGCGCTCGTACAGCTCGATGGGCAGGTGGTCGGGGTCTTGAAAGAAAACAAAGCGCTTGCCGGTCAGCTCATCCAGGCGAATTTCTTCGGTGGCTACCTGATGGTTGTGGAGATGCTGAATGGCCCCCTCCAGGTCATCTACCACCAGGGCCAGGTGCCTTAGCCCCCGAGCTTCTGGGCGGGAAGGCCGCGGTGGCGGGTCAGGAAAGGAAAACAGCTCGATTTGGGTGCTATCCCCTACATGCAGGTCGAGTTTGTAGGACTGCCGCTCGGCTCGGTAGGTTTCTCGGAGCACCTCAAACCCCAGCACCTGGGTATAAAACTGCTTCGATTGCGGATAGTTGCCGCAGATAATCGCAATGTGGTGGATGCCTTGAAAAAACGACATGGTTAAACTATTCAGGTAGCCTAAAAAGGCAATATCTGCAGACGAGTGACAGCTGCCCGCTGGCGTGGGAACGCTAGGGCTCAGGTGTAGCGAAGCCGCCCATGCGATCGCAGCATTTTTAAGGATAATTGCTCAAAAGCTTTTTAGGTTGGAATGCTAGGATTTCCTAGGTGAACATGCTCAGAGGGCCTGATGTGATTCGTTCTGCCACTTTGCCGATGCAAACTCCGTCGTTGACACACTTCGGAGAGAACAACCGCCTCAAACTATTTTCGGGCTCAGCCAATGTTGATTTGGCTCGCGAAGTGGCTCGTTATCTAGGGTTAGATCTTGGCCCTATGGTGCGCAAGCGCTTTGCCGATGGCGAACTTTACATTCAAATTCAAGAGTCGATTCGCGGCTGTGATGTCTACCTGATTCAGCCCACCTGCCAGCCGGTGAACGATCACCTGATGGAGCTGCTGATCATGATCGACGCCTGCAGGCGCGCCTCGGCTCGGCAGATTACCGCTGTAATTCCCTACTATGGCTACGCCAGGGCCGATCGCAAGACCGCCGGGCGCGAGTCAATTACTGCCAAGCTGGTGGCCAACCTGATGACGAAGGCGGGGGCCAGTCGGGTTCTTGCCATTGACCTGCACTCGGCGCAGATCCAGGGCTACTTTGATATTCCCTGCGATCATGTCTATGGCACTCCGGTGCTAATCGACTATATCGCCAGCAAAAATCTAGAAGACTTAGTCGTAGTCTCTCCCGACGTCGGCGGCGTGGCCCGCGCTCGCGCCTTTGCCAAAAAGCTCAACGACGCGCCTCTGGCAATTATCGACAAGCGTCGCCAGGCCCACAACGTGGCTGAGGTGATGAATGTGGTGGGCGATGTGCACGGTAAAACTGCCGTGCTGGTTGACGACATGATTGACACCGCTGGCACCATCTGCGAAGGGGCGCGGCTGCTCAAGCAGGAGGGCGCTCGTCAGGTCTACGCCTGCGCTACCCACCCGGTCTTCTCGCCGCCGGCGGTAGAGCGCCTGTCGGCGGGGCTGTTTGAGGAAGTCATTGTCACGAATACGATTCCGATGACGGCCGCCCGTCAGTTTGAGCAGCTCACGGTGCTGTCAATGGCCAATCTGCTGGGTGAGGCCATCTGGCGCATCCACGAAGAAAGCTCGGTCAGCAGCATGTTTCGTTAGGAACGCTGTAACGCTACAACGTTCCAGCGTTCTTAAGCGTCTTCGTCGACGAACTCAGGTCGACCGCTGCCGGGAATCGGCCAATCGGGGTTTTCGCCGCCGATGTAGCAGGTCTCAACCACGACGTACTCACGACTGAACTGCTCTAGGGTGTTGATCAACACGTCGAGGGCCAGGGCGTCGCTGGTGCCCAGATCGAACCAGCAGCGGGCCCAGAGCCCCTGATACTCGACTTCGCCCATGTTGTGCATGACTGAGAGCATGCTGTTGCCTAGCTGATTCTCGTCGTAGGGCAGGTAGCTGATATCCAGCCCGGTGTCCTGCACCTGCAGGTTTTCGGCGTTAAACCCGCCCAGCTTGCCCAAAAAAAACCACGACGAAAAGACTTCGTCGATGTACTGCTGCTCCATGTTTGAGGGCACGGTCTCAAACTTGAGCCAGATCCAAAGGTTAAAGAAGTCGCACTCGCGAAATTCAACCTGCATAACAAAGCCCTACGCTGCACTACTCAGCATAGGGCTTAACTCGCCCGAACTCGCGCTAGCTTGCGATCGCTACCTTTCGTTAATTTGGGCTCGCTCAGCGCACACCTCGCCAGCTATGCCCTCAGCCTGGCAGGCCTCAAAGGCAATTTGCCGCGCCGTCGCTGTCGGCAGCTGGTCTGCGTAGGTCAAGGCCGAGCGATAAAACGGCAGACTGGCCGCATACTCCTGTTGCAGAAAGAGAATCTGAGCTTTCAGGTAGAGCAAGTCAGGGTTTTCGGGAGCGGCGGCGAGGGCTTTATCGACTTCGGCTAGGGCTTCGCTGTAGCGGCCCAGGTCGCGCATTCCGATCGCGATTCCTCGGTGAGTGAGGTAGGCGGGGTGCCCGTTTTGCAGACGCGCAATGGCTTGGTCCGGGTTAGCAAAGGGTAGGTTAACCGCCAGCAGCAAATCCATAAAGCCCTTCAGCAGGCTGAGCTCTGGGTCGTTGGGATCAATTTTCTCAGCGGCCTCAAGTTCACTGAAGACCCGCTGCAGCAGGCGCAGGGCGGTCGGGGTGCCGCGAGCAATGCCCTGGGTTTGCAGGGCGTGAGCCCCTTCCATAAAAATGCCGACGGCGGTATAGAGGTGACCGCGGAGGGGGTCGGTCGCCTTCAGAGCCGTAGCCGTCTGCTGGGTGAGACGGGCCTGGTCGGCCAACTCGTTGAGATCTTTGTTGAGGTAGCCCAGGGCCGCCGCAATGGCGTAGTTCATGGGTTCATCGGGTTCTGCGGCGATCGCCTGCCCCACCAGAGACTCAGCGGCTGTGTAGTTGCCTTCGTAAAAGAGTGCATTAAAGACAGCTTCGGTCTGATCGCCAATATCGTGGGGATTAGTGGTGCGAAATGGATCGCCAGCTTGTGCCGCTGTGGGCATTAGAGCCAAAAAAACGACGGTAAGCGTTCCAGCTGATAATGCTTTAAATCGTGACCCCAGGCGAAGTGAGGCAAGGCGAGCGTGAAGAGCCATAGTTAAGTTTATCCGTTACGACCTAAACATGGAGAAGGGAACAGTATGCCTGTACGGAGAGATATGTTGAATAGGTGATGGCGAAACCTGATGCCTAATTGTGGCCAATCCTAAGGGCGTTTGCGGTAGTAATGTTACAGAAGCTACACTGGCCTAGCTTCTGTGAATCGGCCTCAGCCTCTACCAACGGTAACTCCGTAGGGCACACTGAATAAGGAGGGCATGATGGGAAGGAGATTCCATTGTGTCCACAACGCCTGTTTAGCTTAGCTGTATCGTCTGCTGTTTTACTGTCGGGTAGAATGCTCTATCTTCGCCAGCTTACCTATCATCCGCCGGCTAGCCCGAGGGCTATTCTGAGAGATATTTCTCTAGAGCTGGCGCCCCAGCAGCTGGGGCTAATCTATGGCCCCAGCGGGTCGGGAAAGAGCACTCTGCTAGAAATTATGGCGGGCTTTGCACAGCCTACGGTAGGGGCGATTCAGTGGCGGCAGCAAGATTTAGACCCCGAAGCCCTGCGGCAGCTCGCAGGGCTGGTGTTTCAGTTTCCGGAGCGCCACTTTTGCGGGCATACCCTGCTCGAAGAACTGCGCCTGGGGCACCCAGAACTGGCCCGAGATCAGATCGAGCAGGCGCTGCAGGCCGTAGGGCTAGAGCAGCTTTCGCTAAAAACCTCGCCTCAAGATCTGAGCGGCGGACAGCAGCGCCGACTCGCCCTGGCGGTACAGCTGATTCGCAAGCCCTACCTGCTGCTGCTCGACGAACCCACAGCGGGCCTGGATTGGTCGATGCGGCGGCAGATTTTGGGGTTGCTCAAGCAGCTCAAGCAGCACTGGACGCTGCTGGTGGTCTCCCACGATGCCGATGAACTGGCTGAGCTGGCCGATCGCTGCTGGCAGCTTGACCACGGCAGTCTTACCCCGGTGCCCCAGACCTCGCTCTCGTCGGCTGCGGGTTAGGGGAGCGCTATGGATCGACTACCCTTCAACGGCGATCGCTGGCAGAGTAGCCTGCAGTGGCAGCCGACTGACCCCCAGCAGCAGCGGTTCCAGCAGCTTTATGAGGCGATTTTGGCTGCCAATCAGCAGATCAACCTGACCCGCATCACCACATCTGAAGATTTTTGGGAAAAGCACCTGTGGGACTCGCTCCAGGGTATGGCCCCCTGGCTGAGTGATCCCCAATCGGGTGAGTCAGGGCTAAAAGTGGTCGACATTGGTACAGGCGGCGGGTTTCCGGGGCTGCCGGTAGCGCTGGTATTTCCCCACTGGGCGATCGCCCTGATGGATGCCACCCGCAAAAAAATTGCCGCTCTGGAATTTGTCTGCGAGAGATTGGGGATCGCCAACGTCAGCTTTTTGCCCCAGCGAGCCGAGCAGGTTGCCCATCAGCCCACTCACCGAGAAGCCTACGACCTGGCCCTGCTGCGCGCCGTTGGCTCGGTCAACACCTGTGCTGAGTACGCCCTGCCCCTGCTCAAGCTGGGGGGGCAGGCCGTTCTCTACCGCGGTCAGTGGACAGCAGCAGAAGAGGCTGGCCTGACAGCAATTCTGCCGCGTTTAGGCGGCCAGCTGCTGGAGCTGCGATCGCAGACTACGCCCCTGACACAGGGCGTGCGTCACAACGTGATTCTGGCTAAAGTCGATCGCACCCCTGATAAGTTTCCGCGCCTGCCGGGGATTCCGGCGAAGACGCCGCTGGCGTAGGGGTGGAAGGGTGGATGAGTGGGAGGGTGGATGAGTTCAAAATTCAAAGTTCAAAATTTTGAATTCTCACTTTTGAACTTTGAATTGGCCCCATCACCGCCGCCGTTCCTGCAGCTTGCGGTACACATCTTTAATATCGACCCTGTGGTGGGCCAGGGCGACGAGGGTGTGGTACATCAAGTCAGCGGCTTCTCCGGCGATCGCATCGGCATCGTCGTCTTTGCAGGCCATCACCACTTCGGCGGCTTCCTCGCCAATTTTTTTGAGAATTTTGTTGTCGCCACCGGCCAGCAGCTTGCAGGTATAGGAGTCTGGGTTGGGGCGATCGCGGCGATCGCAGATCACGCCAAACACCTGAGAGAGGGTGTCGGCGGGGGGCGCAACTTTGTGGTCATCGACCTGGTGGAAGCAACTGCGCTCGCCCGTGTGGCAGGCAATGTCGCCCAGCTGTTCGACGGTGACTAGCAGGGCGTCGCTGTCGCAGTCGTAGCGAATGGCCCGCACCTTTTGCAGGTGGCCGGAGGTCTCCCCCTTGTGCCAAAAGTCCTGGCGCGATCGGCTCCAGAACCAGGTTTCGCCACTGTCTAAGGTTTTTTGCAGCGACTCGGCGTTCATCCAGGCCATCATCAGCACGGTGCCGTCGAGGTAGTCCTGCACGATCGCAGGCACCAGTCCCTGGTCGTTGTAGCGAATGCGATCGACGGGCACAGCGGCGGCAAAGGGCGAAGAAGGAGAGGTGACCATGGTACGGGTGGCAAAACATCCTTACCCACTCTAGTATTTCTTTGCCTTCGCCCTGCTGCAATGCTCTAGAAAGGGCGAGTCGCTGCGTCTCCATTCAGAAACCGCTCTCATAAACGGTCAACCCAAGACAAAACGAGGATTAGGCCAATTTGCTACCAACTTTTTTCCCAACAAAAGTTAACATGATAGTTAACAAACCTTCAGCTAAGTCCAGTCTGGCCATCTGCCCTGCCTAGGGCGCTTTGCCTGCGGGCTTGGCCCCTTCGACCCTACTATTTGCAGACGCAGGAGAGCTTCATGACTGGATTTATTCGCGGGCTGTTTGGCGGCAAAGCTAAAAACCCTGGAGAAGCAGACCGTCCCGCGCGACAAAAGCCTGCGCCCAAGCAGCCCACCATCAAGCAGGTTGGTGGAGCTTACTTCTTGAGCGAGGATGATGCGAAGAGCTATGGCAACATCGAGTACATGCGATCGTCTAAGACCGTGCGGCGCACCTTTGCTAAAAAGCGGGGCGAAACCGGAGAAAAAGAGAGCATTCGGCAGATTTCGGCCCTAGAGGCCAAGCGACTGCAAGAGCAAGGCCTGTCGGTGGAAAAGTTGGCCCCGTCTGAGGTTACTACTCAACCCGCCGTCAAGAAGGATGCCAGCGCCGAGCGCCGCAAGGTCGATACCAACCTCGACATGTTCCGCAAAATGGCGAAGGACATCAAGAAGTAGTCAGAATTTCTGGGGCTAAAACCCCGCCAATGAATTAACTGGGACGCGGCTCAGCCGCGTCCTTTTTTGCGAAAACTGGGGTGAAGCCTTTTTCTCTCAGGGATGAATTAGCCAGATAGCGCAAAAGTAGACAACAGGGGGCCATTTTTCGTTACCTTTGGTAAAGATTCGTTTACTCTCCGTCTGACCAAGTCCGCCTTTGGAGCCGCCCATGCTGCGTTTAGAGCACATCAGCAAGATTTATCCCACCGGGGAGGTTCTCAAGGACGTGAACTGGGAGGTGAAACCGGGCGATCGCATTGGCCTGGTGGGCGTCAACGGCGCGGGCAAGTCGACTCAGCTCAAAATTATCACCGGCAAAATTGAACCTACCACGGGCACCATCGTGCGCCCTGCCGACCTCAAAATTGCCTACCTCTCCCAGGAGTTTGAGGTCGACCCCAGCCACACCGTGCGCGACGAGTTTTGGACCGTATTTAAAGAAGCGAACGATGTGCAGTCGAAGCTGCACCACATCCCCACGCTAATGGAGCAGGCTGATCCCGACGAGCTGGAGCGGCTGATTCACGAACTTGACAAGCAGCAGCGACGTTTTGAGGCCCTAGGCGGCTATGGGCTAGAGTCGCAGATTGAGAAGATTTTACCCGAGATGGGCTTTGAGGCGGCTGACGGCGATCGCTACGTCAGCGAGTTTAGCGGCGGCTGGCAGATGCGCATGGGCCTGGGCAAAATTTTGCTGCAGGCCCCCGACGTGCTGCTGCTCGACGAGCCCACCAACCACCTGGACCTCGACACCATTGAGTGGCTGGAGGGCTATCTCAAAAAGCTCACCACCCCCATGGTAATCGTCTCCCACGACCGGGAGTTTCTCGATCGCCTCTGCACTCAAATTGTGGAAACCGAGCGGGGGGTTTCTACCACTTACCTGGGCAACTACACCGCCTACCTGACCCAAAAAGAAGAAAACCTGTCGGCTCAGCTCAGCACCTACGAGCGCCAGCAAAAAGAAATTGCCAAGCAGCAGGCCTTTGTCGATCGCTTTCGGGCCAGTGCCACCCGCAGCACCCAGGCCAAGAGCCGCGAGAAGCAGCTCGATAAGGTCGAGCGCATTGAGGCTCCTACCGGCAGCGTGCGCACCCTGCACTTTCGCTTTCCGCCCGCCCCCCGCAGCGGTCGCGAGGTGGTCACCATTAGCGATCTCACCCACAGCTACGACGACAAGATTTTGTTTTTGGGGGCCAGCCTGCTGATCGAACGGGGCGATCGCATCGCCTTTTTAGGTCACAACGGCTCGGGCAAATCGACCCTGCTGCGACTGATTACCGGCCTCGAAACCCCCACCGATGGTAAGGTCGAGCTGGGTCACCACAACGTGATCCCCAGCTATTTTGAGCAAAACCAGGCCGAAGCCCTCGACCTGGAAAAGACCGTCATCGATACCATCCACGACGAAGTGCCCGACTGGACGAACGAAGAAGTGCGTACGTTGCTGGGGCGATTTCTATTCACAGGCGATATGGCCTACAAGCAGGTCAAGGCCCTCAGCGGCGGCGAGAAGGCTCGTCTAGCCCTGGCTAAAATGCTGCTGCGCCCCGCCAACCTGATGATGCTCGATGAGCCCACCAACCACCTCGATATTCCCGCTAAGGAAATGCTGGAGGAAGCCCTGCAGCACTACGACGGCACTGTACTGCTGGTCTCCCACGATCGCTACTTTATCTCCCGCGTGGCCACCAAAATAGTCGAGATCCGCGATGGCGAGCTGCGGCTGTACCGGGGTGACTACCATTACTACCTTGACAAGGTGGCTGAAGAAGCTGAAGCTGAAAAGCAAGCCGCTTTAGCCGCCGAAAAACAGGCCAAAGCCGAGGCCAAGCGCAAACAGCAGCAGGCCAAACGCAAAACTGGCGCTACAAAATAACGCCTTTGTAGAGTAATATGCCTTTTATAAAAAAACTTTCTTAAGTTAATCCCATACTCAACTATAGAGTCGATGAGCGGGTTTAGATTGTGAGAGTCAGGCTCTTAGGTGAGGCTATACCCTCACTGGTAAGGTTTTAAACTATTTCTCCAGCGCGGTTTTTGATCTGCGCAATTTTTGTATTGGCCACTCCAACTCTGCCCTGGCTCAGAATCGGGGCTAATTTTCTGGATGGTATGATTGCTGAGACGTTAGTCCAAATCCCAAGGATTTTTACCCATGAGTCAAGCGTCAATCCCGCCAATGGTGTTAGTTATTCTCGACGGTTGGGGATATCGGGAAAATACCGACGGCAATGCTGTCGCTGCCGCAAAGACTCCGGTGATGGACAGTCTATGGGCGGCCTATCCTCATACGCTAATTCGCACGTCGGGTAAAGATGTAGGGCTACCCGAGGGCCAAATGGGCAACTCTGAGGTGGGTCACTTAAACATTGGGGCTGGCCGCATTGTGCCCCAAGAACTTGTGCGGATTTCAGATGCGGTAGAAGACGGTACTCTGCAAGAAAATGAGGCTTTGCTAGAGGTCTGTCAGGCAGTCCGCTACCGCAACAGCAAGCTCCATTTGATCGGGCTTTGTTCTGAGGGCGGAGTGCACTCTCACCTGTCTCATCTATTTGGGCTGCTAGAGATGGCTAAAGCCCAAGATATTGAAGACGTTTGTATTCACGTCATCACCGATGGCCGCGACACCAAGCCCACCGAGGGCAAAGTAGCGGTGCAAAAAATTCAGGACTATGTCGATCAAGTGGGGCTAGGCCGCCTGGTAACCCTTAGCGGTCGCTACTACGCCATGGACCGCGACAATCGCTGGGATCGGGTTGAAAAGGCCTATCGAGTCATCACCGACCCGGGTGAAGGCACGGGCCAAAGCGCTCTAGACGCCCTGCTGGCCTCCTACGAGCAAGACATCAACGATGAGTTTGTAGAGCCGGTGCGGCTGGCCCCCGGCGCGATCGCCCCCGAGGATGGGGTGATCTTCTTCAACTTCCGTCCCGACCGGGCGCGGCAGCTAACCCAAGCGCTGGTTGATCCCAACTTTAAGGGCTTTGAGCGGGAGATGGTTTCTCCTCTGAGTTTTGTCACCATGACCCAGTACGATCCCGACCTGCCTGTGCGGGTGGCCTTTGCGCCCCAAAACCTGAGCAACATTCTGGGCGAAGTGGTGGCGAACCACGGCCTCAAGCAGTTTCGCACTGCCGAAACCGAAAAGTATGCCCACGTCACCTACTTCTTTAATGGTGGCCTAGAAGAACCGCTAGAGGGTGAAGACCGAGAACTGGTGTCGAGCCCGATGGTAGCCACCTACGACAAGGCTCCGGCGATGTCGGCAGAGGCGGTTACCAAGACGGCGATCGCGGCCATTAAAAAGGGCATTTACTCGCTGGTCGTTATCAACTACGCCAACCCCGACATGGTGGGTCACACCGGCCAGATGGACGCCACTGTGACCGCCCTACAGGCCGTTGACCATCAGCTGGGGCTGTTGGTTGACAGTATTGGCCAGGCGGGAGGCACCGCCATTATCATTGCCGACCACGGCAACGCGGAGCTAATGTGGGACGAAAACCACAAGCCCTGGACCGCCCACACCACCAACCCCGTTCCCTTTATCCTGGTAGAAGGGGAGCGGCTCAAAGTGCCCGCCTACGGCGGCGACGTCAATTTGCGCGAAGACGGGCGGCTGTCTGACATTGCCCCTACCATTCTGCAAATTTTGGGATTGCCTCAGCCCCAGGAGATGACGGGGCGATCGATGTTCCTCCCCGCCGACGTGGAGGTTCGCAATAACCGAACGCCGGTAAAACTCTCTCGCTAGGCCTTCAGCGGCCTGTCGGAGAGCCGTCTCACTGGTGCTCTGGCCCTTAGGGTATAGTGAGGATTGGGCTATGAGTTGGTGCCGACCCAATGAGTGTTTAGATCAGCGATCGCCCGCTGGTTTGCCACACTGCCCACACCGTTTTTTGAGCAGGTTAGTCTGAGAACGCGATGCTAGTTATCACAATTTTGAAGGTTATCTGGATGGTTTCTGCTGTTGGTCTGACGGCTTTGGTGCTGCTGCACAGCCCCAAGGGTGACGGCCTGGGAGGGCTGGGA
>PYGV01000245.1 GCA_003022385.1 filamentous cyanobacterium CCP3
CCACGTGGAGCGTGTAGGGCGAAAAGTCTCCCGCCCGATCTACCCGCAGGGTGAGGCTGCTGTCGAGGGTCGGATCGCACTGCAAGTTGAGATCTAGCCCAATCACCTGGAGGTTGCGAATGCGGGCTCCGCCTTTGATCTGAAAATTCTCTGGTTGCAAATCTTCGGGCACCGGCCCAATGCAGTGAACCATCAGCGATCGCTGATTCTCGCTCACCTCCACATAGTCCAGCCCGTTGCGGTGCTGGCGACGCACCACATGGCGGCGCTGCTCATCCTTACAGGTCAAACTTATCGGGGTCATGGCGCACCTCCTTCAAAAATGTCCTGGCGCTGTTCGCCGCTGCGGCGCACGATGTACTGCACCCCAATGCGCAGAGTTGAGTCTTGGCTCAGTACCTCCAGCGCCTGCACCTCGATCAGGTCGCCCAACCAGCGCTGAAGAGCTGCCTTGAGGGTGAACTGAAGGGCAGTGGCCAATTCAGGGCTATTGGGGGCAAAAATCAGCTGTAGCAGGCCGCTGCCAAACTCAGGGCGGTTTAGCCGCTCGCCGGGGTTGGTAAACAGCAGTTGCTCAATCAAATTGCGAATGTGTTCGTCTGCTGAGGAAACCGCCGTGCGCCCGAGGGCATTGAACTGGAACGGAAAATCTAGATTGGTGGCCATCACATCCCCTTTACCCTGGTTTGGGTGAGCACAATGTTGAGTCCGGTGCCGGTGGGGGCACAAATCGCCTGGCTATCCTGGAGCAGCACGAACATACCGCTGGCCTTTACCCGCCCCGCAAAGCTGATCCACTGGGCGGTGACGCAGGGACCGTTGCCCGCTGAAGGGGGGGGCAGCATACAGCCCGCAATGGTGTAGCCACTCGACTGGGTGACGATCGCCTGGCCGCTGACTTTAACCCTGGGATTGACGACAACGGGCTGAGCTTGCCCGGCGTGAAGACACAGCACCGTCGCCCCTTGATGCAGTAAACAACCTGGCATTAGGTCACCTCCAGTGCGCCGTTGTTCAGGGAGATCTGCGGCCCGGTGATCTTGATGCTGCCCTGGCCGTTGCTGAGCTCAATGCCGCTAGCCGTGAGCGCAATTTTCATCCCTGCTGTGGTCTCCAGGGTGATGCCACCAATGCCGGGGGTATCGTCGAGAGTGAGGCTGCCGACGTCGGTTTTGAGCACTTTGACCGCTGGCAGCGCGGGGGTAACGGGTACCTCCCCCTGAGCCCAAAAGCACCCTGTCCAGACTGGGTACTCGGGGTTGCCCCCCTCAAACTCAATCCACACGTGGGCATCTACCGGGGGCACCAAAAACAGACCCACCTGATTACCCGCGTAGGGCAGCGCTGGCAGCGCCCAACCGCTCTCCTGATCGCCGTAGATATCCAGCACCTTGGCGCGAATGCGGCCTAAAAATAGGGGATCCTGGTTGTCGCTGACGATGCCGCGATACTTGCCGTAGAACGGCGGGCCTTGAGGGGTCATGGCGATTCTCCTATAGCAACGCTCCCCGGCCTTCCCGGGTGAGCTCAAAACTCTGCTTGTACTGCCCCTGGCTGATCCGGTGGGTGACGCGCTTGACGTAGTAGGTGCCGCTGTTGGTGCGGCCCGCGCCCACCACCCGCACCAGCCGTCGGGCCTGTAGCACATGGCCGTAGCGCACGGTATCGACCTCGCCACTGGTGCTGGCTACTTCGTCCGTGCCGCTAGAGGCCACCTGCGATCGCAGCAGCGCCTGGGCCAAACTCAGTTGAGCCGTTCCCCTCGGCACCGTGCGCCGCAGGGGTTGCACCGCCTGGGCCGCCAGCGACGGCTGTAGGCTAATGGGCACCGGCACCGGAATCCGCAATCGAGTCGTAGGTTCCACAATGCTGACCTGGGGCTCGGTTGCCGCCAGGGCGTCAAAGGTAAAGGTCATCGGCTCGTCGACGTTAGACTCCGAGGCCTGGTTGATCGACAGCGCGGGCTGGGGTGTGCCCAGGCGGTTCTCCCGACCCCAGTAGGCGGTATTGACACCGGGAATGGATGAAGGCTCGATGTAGAACACAAACCCGTTGCGCTCGGCCAGGTCGCGAATGTAGCTTAGGTCGGTGCCCTGCTGGCTGGGGATGCGATCGGTTTCCACCGGAAAGTCTTCGGTGGGTGTTACCTGAGAGGTCAGCCGGAGCGTGGGGTACTCCCTTAGCAGCCCCTGCACAATCAATGAGTCGGCCTGGTTGGGGTAGGTGTGGCTGCGCTCCTCCAGATCTAGCAGTTGAGAGATGTCGCGTCCGTAGACGTGCAGCATCGAGGCCCCCGGCTGGTTGCTGGCGGTGGTTTCGTGGCGGGTGATCACGCCATCGATTAACACCTGGGGCAGCACCCCCACCGTCACCGCAATAATGACTCGATTGGGGGGCTCCAGCAGCCCGCCGCCCAGCAGGTCGTAGTCAAGCAGCGGCGATTTGGTCAGGCTAAAGCTGAGCTTAAAACCATCAAAACCCTGATCGTTGTTCTCAACCTCTACTGCCGCCAGCGCATCGACTAGATCGTAGGCAGCGGGTCGGGGTACCGTAGCACCAATCAGCAGCTGTAGCCGCACACCCTGATCAAACATAGCTAGCCTCCCAAAATTAAAGGAATTTCCAGCACCCGCCCGATCGCAGCCGTGAGCTCGGCGGGGTGCATGGCCCGGTTGGCATCACAGACCCGCCAAAATTGCTCTGGGTCGCCCAGGTACTGGGCAGTGATGTTGTCGAGGCGATCGCCCTCCACTACCCGGTGCTCGGCCTGGGTCGGCGGCACCGTCTGGGGCAGAAACCGCCGCCGCAGGTAGACAATCTGTCGTCCACTGGCGGTGGTGAGCTGGGCGGTTTCGGTGTGAGCGTAGCGACTGGTGGGGGAGATCATGAGGAGTAAGGGAGGGGGAATGGGTTAGAAGCGGAGGCTGGTACCGACGTTTTCTAGGCTGTTGAAGACGTTGGCGGTCGCCAGGGCCTCTTTGGCGATCTGGTGGGCGATGAAGATGCTGTGGCCAGCGTTGGTCAGCTTTAGGTCGTGGTAGCTGAGCACCTGCAGCGACAGATCGGCCTTGGCGCGAATCGGGTTGAGCAGGGTGTCGTAGGCCTCTTCGGTAATGCTGAAGCTGGTCAGCCGCACCGGCACCACCCGCTGCGGCCCCCAGACAAACAGGGTCATCGGGGCCTCGGGCGGAATGATTTCGATGTTGCCCGCCTGGGCCAGGGCAATGTTTTTTAGCACCGCGCGGCTCTTGGGGTAGAGCAGCATCTCCAGGGCCGAGAGGGTGGGGTACACCCCCGAGGCCACCGCCACCGGGTTGACCTGCTCCAGCTGGTCGGTGGCGTCAATCTCGACGCTGAGGCTGATGGTTTCCTTGGGCGGCCCCGACAGCCGAAAGGCTTCGCCGCGCGCCCCCTCCTCTCCACCACCTGTAGAGCGCGCCTCGACCTGGCGGCTCATGGTCTCGGGGTTGTACTGAAAGATGATGACGCTGGCCAACGGATTCAGCGGATCCATGCCGATGATGGCTCCCTTGAATAACCGTGGTGAACCCGGAAAGGTGGTCATAGTCCCCCCAAAAAATCTGTTAGAGAAGCGCGATCGCGCCTCACCGCAGTACCTATTTAAAAGAATCAAAAACAGCTTGCTTGCTCGTTGTTTCCCAGTATGAAGAACGAATTCGGCAAATCATAGTACCCTGCCGGGTACTATTTTTGTCACGACGTTTTCCTCGTAAATTCCTCACCATGTGTTCGGCGACAATTCAGTCGGGTTGTCCTTCACTGGACAATATGAATTTAGATAATTGAGCAAGATAGTTGATACAAGACACGTCCTAACCTGCCCTGCCAATGCAATTTAATTCACAAGCAGATCTAGCTTTTTAATGAGAAGCAGCTATTGAGCCAAAGGTTATTTACTAATACGGTGGCAATACTCTGGAAATCACAAACCAACGACCATTAATATTGCCGAGCGTCCTTTCGTAGTTGCGTATTTGTATGTCGTGCCGAGTTCCTGAAAGACGTTGATCTTGGTTGCTGGCAGGCCACAGGTTGTCAAAGCGATCATATTCTAAACCCCGCAATTTAATATCCCATACATGATCGCCATCAAGTCCGGCGCGGGAAAACCCTAGCCGATCAAGCAGGCTATTAAAGCGGTTTTTCTCAGGTTCCCTCCGTTCGTCATAAGGCATATATTCAAACTTCTTCCTCTGCGCTGGCCAATCAGCAACCCCAATGTATTCGGTAATGGTTCGGCCTCGGTAGTCCCGATACCTGACACCTGTCGGGCCATTATCACGGCGCACTTCTTGAGGATCATCTGCTGCCGGGAGATGAATAACTTCGGGGTAAAGTTCTATCGGCTTGTACCAATCGAACGGAAGTGCTTTTTCTTCACTAAGGCCATCTGGCGTAGATACCTGCGCGTCTTCTTCATCCAAAATTGCCTCTATAATATCCTCCTCGTCTATCACCGCAGAATCCTCATTAAAGGCGATATCCTCAAGTCCCTCATCTTCACCCGTGGCGAGTGCTTCCTCATCATTAATCCCTAAGGTGCCAAGATCGAAATGGAGGCCAGGATTGGGACTGTATTTGAGTCCCCCCTGCCAGGCAACGCCTGCGTCGAACTGAGCCAGGTTCCACGTTTGACGCCAGAGATTGAATCCTAATAGATCAAAGCCCGCCGAAAGATCGACTCGGAACATAAGGGCTGCACGGCCACGTAACCCGATCTCAGCCGCAAGATCCACATCGTCAATCGTACTGTTTTCAATCGTCACGGAAACTGGCAGAAGATTATCTTCTAGTGTTGCAGCTGAGTGTGTAGCCTGTGCCACGATTTCAACAGACCCATTAATCTCACCTGCAAGGGTCGCTGTCCCCGAGGCGGTCAAGTTAGCTTCAGCTGCCGCTAAATCAATAGCGCTTAGATACTCACCAGATATTCTGATCCCTCCGCTACCGCTAATACGAACGATTGTTCTTGCGGGCAACCTGAAGCGAGCCCGCCCACCAATGCCGTAAGTGGTTACGTCAGTTCTGCTTCCACGGCCAAGGAGTGGGTGTTCGATAGGTGCCGAGGCTGACTCTCTATCAATAAGATGGGTCAGGCAAATATCGGTTAGTCGGCCAGGGCCATAATCCGCTGAGAAATTGCCTTCAAGACCTGCTGAAACCTGCGCAGCAACTTCGACCCACCCAAATTGTCCGAGAGGGATCTCGTGCTGCCAAATCGTCATGTTTCGTACCTGCTTTGGCTCAAAAAGCCTTCGCCTAAAAGAGTCTGCTGGAACAAGTTCTCGATCCTCAAGCCTGACAACACACTCTGGGGTGCGGCGCTGACGTTCTTCAGGCGTACTTTCCTCTCGCGAAGCTGGCAAATCGTCAACAACATCAACGTGAACACTCGTTTGCCCACGTAGGAAGTCCGTTGGGTTTTCTTGTCCAGGGTCAACGCGATAACGGAACGAGAATTCCTCATCGGCTTGTACCGCTGCACCGAAATGCAGGAAAAAATCGTTCCCTGTCTCCGAAGCGATAATTTCGCCAGAGTCAGTTATCGTGCCGATGGTTACAGTGGGGTCATAGGATCCAAGCGGCAGCGCGCATTCCTCAAGCCTATAAGTATGTACTGTAGTTGCGGTTTCAATGCGTAGACGCATATTACTGCAAGAGATAACAATCCGCCGAACGCGGTCTTCCTCTGATGGACGAATCTCAGTCAATGGTGCAGGTGGTGTTTGGGCCCTCACCTCAGTCTCTGAAGTAGCTGTTGCTGGCCCGGGTGTCAGTGCTTCACTAGAAGACGCACCATCTTCCTGTTGTCTTTGCACCATAGAACCCATGACAGGAGTCATTCCAGCCGGACGACTCTCTGTTTGTTGCAAAACATGGGCTAGTTCGTGAGCAATGAGTTGACGGCCAGACATTATATCGGGCTTATATTGTCCGTTTCCGAAAACGATGTTGCGACCAACTGTATAAGCACGCGCCCCTAAGGCTTTAGCAGACTCGTCGGTATGGACTCGAACATGGGAGAAATCTTGACCGAAACGAGGCTCGAAGTAGTTTCGAGTTGAAGTAGGTAGTGGCCGGCCTCTCCCTTGGAGGGATTGAATGTGTGATGCGATCGCAGGTGTCACCTCAGGCGTACCACCTGGTGTTTGTTTCATTTGCAGCCGCTGCTCGTCGTCGCACTGAGCGCATTTTCGCTGGATGCGGGGTCGCTGCGATCGCATTGCAACATCAGACTGGGGAGCAGGCATGCGCATAATCTGATCAGCAACCCGGTCGGCTTCCTGCTCGTACTTGTCATTGGGCGCGCCCACCGTCAGCTTGGTTTGAATCATGGGCAGAGCCGGTGCAGAGGTTTTTGATCTATTCCCCTGGCACTTAGCACAGGTACCTCCCCCGGTTTTGTGCTGGCCGCAGGAGCTGCACTTGCGCTGCAAAATGCCGCCTTGGGAGAGCGGGTGGGTTATGGGTTGTGGGGCTGCAACCGTGGCTTGACGAGTCATGGGCCGATACCTTGATAGAGGGCCTGGGCAATTTGGGTGCCGAGCTGGGTGGGGTCGGGTGGTTCTGTCACTTCGATGGGGTCTGGGGTCAGGCGATGCACCGACGACGGGCTGTGCAGATAGTCGCCCAGGCCGCTTTCGGTAATCAGACGGTCCAGCTCGGTTTTAACGGTGGCCTGAAGCTGGCGCTGCTGGGCCGGGGTCAGCGTCACCCCATCTAATACCAAACGTTCAATGTGCAAATTTATATCCATCGCTACCTCCTCAGCGCAGCGGGTTCTTGCCAGCGAAATTCGGCCTCGTTGATGGGGCGACCCAGCTTGCGAAACTCGGTGCGGGCCGCCGAGAGCACCAGGGGCATGGTGATGGGGGTGCCAGCAGTGGCGGCCAGAAATGCCGCGTTGAGGGCAATGCTGTGGATATTGCCGCCGGTCAGGCTGAGGCGGGCCAGGCGGGCATAGTCTAGGGCTTCCAGGGGCACCGAGGGCGGAAAGGCTTTTTGCCACATCTCCTGGCGCTGGGGCGTAGCTGGGTAGGGGAAGGTGATCACAAAGCGCAGGCGGCGCATAAAGGCAGCATCAAGGGAGCTTTTGAGGTTGGTGGCTAAGATCGCCAGACCCCGGTAGGCTTCGATGCGCTGGAGCAGGTAGTTGATTTCGATATTGGCGTAGCGATCGTGGCTGTCTTTGACCTCGCTGCGCTTGCCAAACAGGGCATCGGCCTCGTCAAAAAAGAGGATTGCGCCGCCGTCTTCGGCAGCGTCGAACAGCCGCCGCAGGTTTTTTTCGGTTTCGCCGATGTATTTGCTGACCACCGCAGACAGGTCAATGCGGTAGAGGTTTAGCCGCAGGTCGTTGGCAATCACTTCGGCGGCCATAGTTTTGCCAGTGCCGCTGTCGCCCGCAAACAGGGCGCTAATGCCAAAGCCCCGGTTCATGCGGTCGCCAAAGCCCCAATCCTGGTAAACCGTACTGCGCTGCTGCACCTGGGCAGAGATCTGGCGCAGCAGGGCCATCTCTTCGGCGGGCAGCACGATATCGTTCCAGGTGGCTTTGGGGTCGAGACGCTGGGCTAGGCGGTCGAGCTGGGGCCGAGTTTTAGCCAGACAGGCTTGCCACAGACGATCGGGCAGCTCAAGGGCACCGGAGGCCTGGCGCAGCTCGGCCTGGGCAATCTGGTGAATGGCGATCGCACTCAGGGTAAACTGCCCCGCCAGCGCGGTCCCGTCCATGGC
>PYGV01000246.1 GCA_003022385.1 filamentous cyanobacterium CCP3
GATGGGGAGTGGGTTGATTTTTGCCAGTAGGCCAGGCTTTGCTCGAAGTGGTAGCGAGCTACATCGAGATCGCTGCGGCTGAGGGCGTCGCGGCCCTTGAGAAAATCGAGGCTGGCCTTAATCTCGCCGTCGAGGGTGGCGTGGGTTTGGGCAATGTCGATCAGAGCAAACTCTAGCTCGGTGCGCAGGGATGACCCCTGGCTGTAGTCGGAGGCCTCGGTGTGGTGAGGGCTGTCGTCACCCAGCGAGAGCATGGTGGCAAACAGCTCGTTGGCATTGGCGTGCAGCGAGTGAATCAGCTCGCCAGGCGGATAGTCAAAGGGAATAGGGGCAGCGGCAAAGCTCTTAAAATCGGGGGCATAGCGCGTGAGGCTGGCCAGGGTGCGATCGCTGAGCCACAGCACCACCGGAAACGGCAGCGCTTTGGGAAAGGCGTTGCGCCCCAGGTTGGCGGCCTTAAACACGGCGGCAATGTTTTCCACCTGGTTGAGCCCGGTCACCATCAGGGCGGCGGGATGGGCGGCGAAGGGCTCAGCAGTCAGCGCCTGGAGCAGCGTGGACAGGTGGGTAGGCAGCGATCGCCCGACCACTGGGGCAGCGGTTTGCAAATGGTCAACCACCAACCGCTGCAGCCGCGAGTAGTTGCACCGGGCCAGCACCAGCGAAAAGCGGTGGGGGCGCAGGGTAATGGCCCGCCGCAGCTCGGCCAGAGCCGCCTGGTTGTGGGCCAAAATTTCGGCGGCGCTGGCGCTGCCGGGGGCGACACTGCTCATGGCCGGGGCTGCTGGGCCAGCCAGCTGCGGTAGCGATCGGTTTCGGCCAGCAGCGGGTTGAGGCCAAACCAGCGGCCCAGATCGTCGCGGTACTCGTACAAAAACAAGCTGCGTACCAGAATGTTGTAGTCTTCGTCGCCCTGCACATCCTGGCGCGAGACCGCCTGCAAGAGCAAATCCCACTCCTGGTCGCTGACCAGGCCCATCAGGCTGTCGCGCTCGTTGCGAATCACCGCCTCCAGGGTAGCGCGCAAAAAGGGCGGGTCCTGCTTGCGCAAGCAGCCGTCCAGCAGCCGAATCAGGTTGCGCATGTGGCCGCCGCTGACCTGGCAGAGGCGATCGAGGGTGGCCATCTCGTCAAAGACTTCGCCCACCGCGTCAATCCGCTGGTACACGTTTAGCTCAGGAAAGGCGCGAATCAGCACCATCTGCCGCAGCAGCGCCATCCCCGCTTCGTCGGAGGTGCCCTTGCGATCGCGCACGGGCACCATGGGCAGCACCATCGGGTTGGTGCCAAACCGATTCGCCAGCCGCACCAGATCGTTGGAAAACATCAGCTCCAGCGGAATGGTGTAGACCAGGTGGCAGTCGAGCTGCTTCAGCTGTTCGCCGCGATCGACAAAGATATACTCCGACTGCAATCGACCCTGGGAGCGCAGGGCGCTGTCGATGCGATCGAGGTTGTCCATGATCACCACCAGGCGGTTCTTACCCTGCTGCTGCAGGCGATCGTTAGCCGGGATCAGCAGCTCGTCGTTGATGGCGGTGATAATGCTGCGGGTGCGCGGCTCCAGGTACTGGCGCAGCTGGCTGCGCATGTCGGGGCTCTGCTTGGCGGAGGCGGTAATGCTGGCCAGACCCGCCGAAAAGCTCACCTCAGAGATTTCCATCGGCGTGCGCAGGGTATCGGCCAGGTTTTGAAACAGCCCTTGCAGGTAGGTGGGCCGGGTGGCAATGCCAATCTTGTCGAGGTGCTCGCTGATGTTGTGGGCGATGCTGAGCAAGATGTCAGAAATTTCCACATCGGCCATTTCTAAGTCGCGATCTGACTCAAAGTAGATCACCTCGTAGCTGCACCGTATCAGGGCATCTTGCAGCCGAAACAGCTCTGTCGATTTGCCGCAGCCAATGTGGCCGGTAAACAGCTGCGTCGTGGGTCGGTTGCGGGCCAGGCGGGCGATCTTGCGCTCTAGCTCCTGCACAATGTCGCCGCCGCGCACGGTCGAAAAATCGATGTAGTAGCGCTTGCCCCGCAGCGGCTGGGTGGGGTCGCAGGCATCGTAAAACTGCTGTAGATCCAGCATGGGTCGTGGCCGTAGGGTTGCCTCCAGGGTATCGCACCGCTGCCCCCCTAGCCGAGCGATCGACCCTGCCGGGCTAACTCTTAACGCCTGAAAACGTTCAAATCTTCTCGGCAGCCCGGCGCGATAAGATGAGCCAGGCTCGTTACTTCCTTTAACTTTATGTCTATCTCTAAAGCCGAGGCCAAGCAGCTAATGGAGCGGATGATCTTTGATGCCACCGACCCCCAAGACTGGGTTCAGGATGTGTGGGGTCTCAGCCCGCTGATGGGCGACAGCGCGGCCAAGCTGCTAGAGGCGTTCTACATTTTGATCGACTGCTGCCCCGACGAGCAGCTCGACAACCTGATCAAAGGGCTGTACCGAGACCAGCTAGAGCTTTAGGGCGTGTCATCAATTCTGGCCAAAAGCCCGTTGATATCAGTGGTGCCACGCTCGATCAAACAAAACAGGCTAGGGGCTGTAACCGTTGATTCTAGAGCCTTCAAAGGCTAATTGATGACAGCCCCTAGGCCACATATCGGTCGAACCACCGCAACTGTTCCCACAGCACGTGCTCTATGCTCTCTTTGGCCCGGTAGCCGTGGTCCTCAAAGGGCAGCAGCACCAGCCGGGTGGTGCCGCCCGACCCGCGCACGGCTTCGTAGAAAACCTGGGACTGAAACGTGGGGGTACCTGGGTTAGAGTCGTCGTCACCGTGGATGATCAGCACCGGCTGGTCGATCTGATCGGCAAAAAAGGTCGGCGAAAGCTGCACATAGGCCTCCCTCGCTTCAAATAGGGAGCGCCGCTCGGCCTGAAAGCCAAAGGGCTGATTGGTTTTGTTATACGAGCCGCTGCGGGCAATACCGGCCCGAAACAGACGGGTGTGGGCCAGCAGGTTGGCCACCATCAGCCCGCCGTGGCTGTGGCCAATGACGCCAACCCGCGCCGGATCGGTCACGCCCATCGCCACGGCCTTCGCCACCGCCGCTTCTGCATCGGCCACTAGCTGGGGCACGAAGGTGTCGTAGGCGGTCTCGGGGTCGCCGAGAATTGGCATAGCGGTGTGGTCGAGGACGGCGTAGCCCCGCAGCAAAAAGTAGAGGTGAGAGGCCCCGTACAGACGCATAAAGCGGTGGGCCGAACCGCTCACCTGCCCCGCCGTAGCGGCCCCCGAGTACTCCATGGGGTAGGCGTAGAGCACCGTGGGCAGCGCTGTGCCCTCCCGGTAGCCGGGGGGCAGATGTAAATGAAAGCTGAGCGGAACGCCGTCGCTGCGCTCGTAGCGCACAATTTGTTTGGCGATCGCGCGCAGCTGCGGGGTGGGGTCATTAAACTGCGTGATCGGCTGGCGGGCCAGGGCATGGGTGGCCTCGCCCGCCGTCGCCGCGATCGCCTCGCCGAAGGTGGCCAGGTAGTAGTTGGGCACATCCACCGCCGACTCAGAGCGCAGCACGACGCGTTCGCCGTGGGCCGGGCTTTGACCATCGTCCCCCGCCACGGCCACCACGTACTCGTAGCGATCGGGCGCGCAGCGAAACAGGCGCTCGGTCTCCCCGGTAACCAGGTGGCGCAGGTCGAGGAAGGGGCGATCGCCCGCATCCGTCGCGCCGCTGCCGCTAAAGTAGACCGCCTCGCCCCGCTGGCGCAGCACCCGCCGCCCGTTGGGCAACGTGCGAAACAGCGGGTGGCCCGGATTGCCGTAGCGATCGCCCTCATCCAGGTCAAACCACAGGCGCGAGGTGCCGTGGTCTACATCCAGCAGCCAGACGTAGCGCCAGCGGCGAAGGCGCTCGCGCTGGGTGAGCATGAGCGTGCCGCCTTCGGCTGTCCAACCACAGCGCTGCGGCTGAATGCGGTGCTCGGCTTTAAAGACAACCTCGGGTTCTGCCGTGAAGGGGGCTTTTAGGCACATAAGGCGATCGCGGTGGGGCACCTCAGCCACCGGATCGCCGCCGTCTAGGGCCTCAGCCCAAAACAGCGTATGCGGCGCGGTAGGGCGCCAGGTCACCGCGCGAGGGCCAGTGGGCACGCCGTGGGCCGGTACCGCGTCGGCCACCGGCAGCGATGCGATCGCGGCAACGCAAGCACCCCGGTCATTCCACACCTCGATCTCGCTGGCGAAGCGCCACCAGGCCACCTCGTGCGACCAGGGGCCAACCAGACGCCTGATCAACAGGTACTCCCCAGACGGCGAGAACTTGGCCATGGTGTACAGCGCCGGAGCACCGATGATATCGACCTGGCCAGTCGCCGGGTCGACAATCACCAGCTCAGCGGTGGCGTAATACTCAAACAGAGCATCGTCATGGGCCGTCTCTAGCAGATTGCGGGCCTCGTAGGTCGATCGCGACGAGGCCCCCGCTCCTTCCACAATTTCTGGCCCCGCTGGGATAGCTGGCGGCACAGGAACTGGCCCCCGCGCCGGAATGCGGCGAACCAGCAGGCGGTTTTGATCGGGTAGCCAGCTCACGGCGGTGCCCAGCAACGGGTTGAGCGCCAGCCCCTCGATCGCGACCATATCCCCCGTCACCGAGCCCACCCACAAACCAATGCGATCGCTATGCCTGACGCTGAGCGCAAAGCGCTGGCCATCCGCCGTCCATTTCACCTCCAGCACCTCGACCTCCCCAGGCAGATCGAGCTGGGTGGTAGCTCCGTCTTCGACTCGAACCAGGCGCGGCGAGGTGCCCCCGTGCCGCCCATGGTGATCGTTGAGCGCAGGATTGAGCCGAATGCCGGCCAGCTTGTGCATAGGCGCAGCCAGCTCGGCCAGGGGTGGGTAGAGCACCGGATCGGCCAGCAGCAGATACGCTCCGCCGGGTGCCGTCCACACGTAGGGCAGCTGGGGCGCGTGGAGCACCTCCAGCACATCCTGAGGGGGAGACTGCCACCCGGTGGGCGACATCAGGCTGTCGTTAAGTGCCCCTACGCTTGCCGCTGGTGTAAATGCTGCCACGGTTAATCTGGGTTAAATACCGACCATCTTGCCATGACTCTGCATTTAAGTAGACACAACGTTCTAAATCGCCAGAATGCTCGCTTCGATCCCCCTAAATCCCCCTTAAAAAGGGGGACTTTGACTTCAGCCCCCCTTTTAAGGGAGGTAGGGGGGATCAAATTCGGGCAACCCCTCTAGATATGGACTTGTGTGTATCAAGTAGCTCATGCGCTAATTCAGCAATGCCACACAATTTTGTCTGAGCCTGGTTGCCCAATGACGGGTGGTTCGCCCAACCAAAAAAGCCCGCAGAAGACCTGCGGGCGAGACATCGCGGGAAAATTGAGTCGTAAAATGCTCGCCAGCTAGGCGCTGCGACGACGAGGACGCTTGTATTCGGACTTTCTCTTGTAGCCAACCGCTTGGGCTTCGTCGCTGTTGGAGCCAAACTGACCGCGCACCGTTTCTTTCATCGCCATCACCCGATCGTGAAATTCGACTTCGGCCAGGCGAGCCGCAGCGGAGGCGGCTTTGATCGCGGCTAAAAGTTCGGTCTCGTTTTGCTGCTTGGCCCGCATGTCCTCGTAGGCAGCTTTGAGCGCTTCGGGGGTGGCTTCACTGCGGACGGGAATGTAGTTTTTGATAAAGCCCGTACCGTGGAAAGAATCGATATCGGCCTCAATGGTTTTGGCCGGAATGCGCCGAGAAAAGTCAATGGTGCTTACATTCATCTGTAGATACGCCCTGAATAGGGGTAGATAAGTGGGTTGGTTTGGGTTGCGTGCAAGGCAGCCGCAGGTCTGGGGTGATGACCTGAAGAAGCGGATTGAATTGCGGCAATGGGTAAACCGAGACGACGGCAGGGGTTGGCGTCTGTGTGTCTCGCCTAAAGGCAGATTACCCAGTAGAAACGGCCTAAACTTGGAGAAATTGGCAAGATTGTGACCAGAGATGATGGGTTTTGATGAAGAGAAGATGAGTCGAGCCGCTTAGAGAAATAGAGATTGCAGGCGAACGGTTGATGGGTGCGCTGCAACATTGAGTTTTCTCAGAGATGGGGGCGTTTTAGATTGATGAAGGAATCATTTACGGCTCAAATACAAGACTCTGCCCTATGAAAGCAATGCTTTGCATTGATGGCGGAATCATTTACGGGTCTGAAGGAAAGATTTGCAGGGGCGGAGGAATCATTCGCGAGTTTGGAGGAATGATTTGCGCCCGTGAAGGAAAGGTTTACGGGTCGGGAGGAAAGGTTTACGGGTCTGAAGGAAAGGTTTGCGCCTGTGGAGAAAGCCTACGCAAGGTCAAAGGAATGATCTGCGTGGGTGGAGGAACCTGTTGAGTAGGCGAAGGAAAGGTTGGCCGGGGCCGATGAGGGTTTTGGTGCGGTCTACAGACCTTACGAGCAAGGCAATTAAAGATATTGAGCTAGAACTGTAGGCTGGGTGCAACGAAGTGGAACCCAACAGTCCCCGCAGCAGGGCAATAGATCAGGTGGTTATATAGTGCTGTGTTGGGTTCTGCTAGCACGCCAACCTACCTACCGCTTTGGGCTCAGGGTTTTTGGCAGATGGTAACAATTCTTACTTGCGCCCGGTACGCGATTGGTCTAGATTACTGAGCTAAGGCTGTGTGCGTGCAGTCTGAATATCCCAAGAATTTGGTCGAACGCCACTGGAAGGAGATTAGGCCCTCCAACCAGCGGCTGACCCCCAAGCCTGATACAGCCAGTCTCGGAGGCTGAGTACCATGGTACTCGTGGCCGCCCTGAACGGTATATGTTTGGGAGCGGCCAAATTTTTGGGTTTCTTCCCCGTCGTTACATCGGAAAGGAACCCGATTATGTTGTGTTTGCCATATTTAGTGTCGTCTGCCCAGAAACGGGAGGCGACCAGTCCGCTGCTGCTGGCGAATCCTGAGGCCCAGCCGGGGCGCGAGCGATTGCGCCATCTGGTGATTGGCTCGCCGGAAGGGGTGCGAGGGGCGATTAACCACCTGCATTTGCTCAGGTACGCCGAGCAGCGAGAGTGGAGCCAGTTGATTACGATACCGCCGTCTGGGATTTTGATTACCCCGGAGCAGGGGGAGGTGTTTAGTCTGCTGAGGCGCGATAGACAAGTAGATTGAGGCCACTAAGGGGTCAGGTGCCTTTGCTGCTGCAACAGACAACTGTCATAGCTTAAAAGGCACCTGACCCCTCCAGGGAACTCTAGGCAAAGACACTCAATTGATAGATCTATGCCTCGACAAAAGCGAAACGTGGCAACGGGGGAGTATTACCACCTCTACAACCGAGGCAATAATCGCCAGGCTATCTTTTTTGAACGAGAGAACTACTTATATTTTCTCAAACAGTTTCGCTACCTGGTTGCTGAGGAAACTGCCCATGTAGTGGCATACTGCCTGATGCCTAATCACTACCATGTGTTAATTTATCTGCGTCAAGACACCTTATCTAAGGCGATGCAGAGGTTTACAATGTCGTACACCAATGCCATCAATCGCCGCTACAAACGATGTGGATCTTTGTTTCAGGGCCGGTTCAATACTATCCATGTGGATAGCGAAGCGTATCTGCTAGAACTGACTCGCTACATTCATTTGAACCCGGTGAGGGCGTGTTTAGTCAAACGTGCGGAAGATTGGGAGTTTTCTAGTTATTGCGACTATGTAGCTTTTTGGAGTTTAGACTAAAGGGAATTTCCCCCTGCCGTCAGAGGGGAGAAATATCGACTACTCGAGGATGGTCCGAGAG
>PYGV01000247.1 GCA_003022385.1 filamentous cyanobacterium CCP3
GGCCCACGAAACCCTGATCGACTCCTGGGACACCCTCAAGCGCTGGATCGAAGAAAGCAAACCTCTAATTCGCCTGCGCAACCAGCTCAAAGACGATGCCACCCGCTGGCACGAGCTGCACCAGCAAAACTCAGCCCAGGCAGATAGCGAACTGTGGCAGGGTAGCAAGCTGCAATGGTTGATGGCGCAGAAGCAGGAGTTATGCGATCGCTTTGGCAATTTCTGCTCTGAAGAAACCGCCTTCATCAACGCCAGCGAAGCCCTTGCCGACCGGGCTCACCGCCGCGAAGTGCAGCGCCTGCGTCGCACCATCGCTGGGGTGGGCGTGGCTCTTGCCGCTGTCAGCGGCTTAGCATTTCTCGCTCTCAACCAGTGGGTTCGCGCTGAGCAGGGCCAGATCAAGGCGCTCACCCAGGCCACTAACGCTGAATTCACCGTCAACCGCGACAGGTTAGAACCCCTTTTGCACGCTATCGAAGCCGGTACTCGACTCCAGCGCATACCTGCCTTTCTGCAACCGCCCGACCTTCAGTCCGACGTGATGACCGCTCTAGCCCAAGGCGTCTACTGGGTGCGCGAGAAAAATCGACTGGAAGGCCACAGTAACCTGGTAGATGCGGTTGCCTTTAACCCTAAAGATGGCACCTTGGCGACCGCCAGCCATGACGGCAGCGTAAAACTTTGGGACAGCGACGGACAACTAATACCCGCAAAGCTAGGTCACGATGAGCGCGTGCTGAGTGTGGCCTTTAGCCATGACGGTCAGATGCTAGCCAGCTCCAGCGCAGATGGAGTGGTCAAGCTGTGGACAAAGGAAGGAGAGCCAATTGGATCTCCAATCGCTGCCCATGATGGTTTTGCCTTCAGTATTCGGTTCAATCCAGTCATCGATATCCTGGCTTCAGCAGGCGCTGACGGAAAGGTGAAGCTTTGGACACCTCAGGGCGAGGGCAAGCGCTCCTTTAACGCTCACCAAGACCCCATTCGAGAAGTAGACTTTAGCGCTGACGGCCTCACCATTGCCACGGCTAGCGACGACTACACCGT
Source organism: filamentous cyanobacterium CCP3 (assembly GCA_003022385.1). Lineage (GTDB taxonomy): Bacteria > Cyanobacteriota > Cyanobacteriia > Phormidesmidales > Phormidesmidaceae > Nodosilinea. Next base: position 1,048 of record PYGV01000247.1, read on the forward strand.
AGGCCTTTGGGATCTCTATGGAAATGCTAAAGCAGGTAGCCCACTAAAAGGACATCAAGCTGGCGTCAACAGCGTCCGGTTTAGCCCTGACCAGCAATGGTTGGCTTCTGGTAGCGACGACGGCAGCGTGCAGCTGTGGACTTCTTCCGGAAAGCTCGACAAGGCCCTAACTTCTAGCGACGGTTCAGGGGTTTGGAGGGTAGCCTTTAGCCCCGACAGTCGATACATTGCTGCCGCCCTTGACAGCGGAGCCATTGAAATTTGGGATATCAACGGCAATCGACTGGCTACGCTCAGGGGCCACGCTACCAGAGTCAAGGGCGTTAGCTTTAGCCCCAATGGCCTGCTAGCCTCCGCCAGTGCCGATCAGACGGTTAAGCTATGGCAGCTCGACTACGGTTCCCGGCTTACGGTCCTTGAGCCACCAGTGGCCCAGCAGAGCGGAATTAGCAACTTAGATGTAAGTACGGCTCAGCCCTGGGTGGCAGCATCTCGGTACGATAGCAAGATCGCTTTGTGGCCGCTGGACGACTCAAAACAGCCCAGCCCAACCTATTTAGATCCTGCGGGCATTTATGGTACTAGCGTCAGCTTTAGTCCTGATGGTCAATACCTAGCCAGTACAGATGTAGATAACAGCATTAGCTTATGGTCTCTGGATAACACAATCTCTGGAACTGCCGCGCAAACCCCTCAGCTCGTTCCTGATGCCCATAGCGACGGTATTTATGGCGTAAGCTTTAGCCCTCAGGGCAGCTTGTTCGCTTCTGGGGGCGGCGATCAATTAGTCAAAATTTGGGATAGCTCAAACCTCAGTAAGGCACCTACGGTACTCACAGGTCATCAGGATTCAGTTAACCGAGTGCAGTTTAGCCCCAGCGGTGAGCAGTTAATCAGTGTTGGTAAAGATAGCAAAGCCATTCTTTGGAATGTAGACACGGGTAAACCGATCGCTGAATTAGTCGCCCATGGGGCCCCTATATGGGGCGTTGCGTTTAGTAGGCAAGGGGTTACGATCGCAACGGCCAGCGCCGATCGTACCGTGAACCTCTGGAGCCGTGATGGGGAACTAATCAAAACTCTGAGCGGCCATACCGACATCGTCATGGACGTTCAATTTAGCAATCACGACGACTCACTTCTGTTTAGCGCCAGTGACGATAAAACAATTAGAGTGTGGCGTGATGGGCGGCTTGTTGTAACTCTAATAGGTCATAACGAAGGCATTAACGCTCTTAGCCTGAAGGGCTCTACGCTGATATCTGGCGATGCCGATGGCAGGATAATTTTGTGGAACGCTAATCTACTCAGTTTGGAAGACCTGTTGAATGAAGGCTGCACTTGGACAGAACAATACTTCCAAACTCAGGGCGTGAAACCTAACCCTTGTAGAAATCTAAATCGATAAAGAAAAATTTGGGATAATAATTATGGCCATCTCAAACCAACAAGAAGACTGGAAAGAAAGGGGATTTGGCTGGATCCCAGACCTGCCTGACATCACTGACCCTAGCCTCCCAGCTGCGCTAAATAACGAAATACGAATTTTAACTCAAGAGAGTACTAGCCACATAGAAGAAATTGCAAATGCCCTAATTGATGTAATTAAAAAAGGTAATTCACTTAATGGAGATCAAGTCCATCAAGTTGAAAAGATTAGGCAAAAATTGCTTGGCGAAACGCTATTTCCGTCGATAAAGATTTATAAAAATCTTAGAAAAGGAGTACCGCCTTCCAAGCAACTCCTTCAACTCAAACAGGCTTTTTATTTTATTTATTTAACTGCAGAAAATGAATTTAAGGTAAAGTTGGAAAAGGCATATGACTTTTCGGGTAATGAAGATGCTGTCAGCAGAAGCGTAAAATTTATTCAATGGCTTCAAGACCCAGTTTTTGATGATCAACTTGAGGAGCTTGTAAGGACTTTTCAGCTCGAAGCAGAAGAGCTTGATGATGGTATTGTTGGCCCCAAAACCTATGCAAAAATTAGGCTTTTTCTTGCTGGAGAGAGAGATAAGAAAATAGAAGTAAATTTATTATGTCCATCTACATTGATTCCCAACGAAGTTTTGGAGGAAGTTTTTGATCATTTAATTGATTTATGGATTTGTGGAAAATTTAGAATCGCCATAAAGCACGCTTTTCAGGCTCTATGTACGTCTAACTCAAATCAGTCGCCCTGGAGTCAGTCCGAGGCAATCTATGCTACTCAGGTTGAGTTAGAAGAATTTTCTCAACAAGAATTAATTAAGATTAGACGAGACAAGATTGCCGATCTTTGGCAAGGCAATCATGACGATTTTCTAAGCGCTTTGGATTCTGTTAAAGATAGAATTGTCCAAAAAAGCAAGGAATTTGACAATGCTTTATCTGCAAAAATGCAGGAAAAAATAGAGGAAATGCTGATCGGAGATGAGGAAAAGCTTAATAAAATACTGACTGGAGACAAGAGTAAAATAAAAGAAGTGCTAGCCAGAGGTAAAGCAGAGTTTCGAGTAAGTTTCATTGTTAATCCTAGCAGTAAATTTATTGAACAATTTGAAAAATGGTTTTACATCATTGAGCCTTTAGTATCTGCCTTCTTGCAAATCCTATCTCCTCTAGCTCGCTTTGATAATTTCAAGCAGGCCGTCGATATCGGCTTTGTGCGGCTAGAAAACTTTTCCCAGTTGCATAAACTTGAGAGCTTTTCTAGACTAACGGCCTATAAAACTCTTTTCTCAAGTTACTCTCCTAGCTATCTCTCTGACCAGGTTGAAGTGCTTGATGAACTTAGGGAAAGTGTTCGTGAACTGTTTTTAGAGGCGCTTCTAAAAATTGATCGGCAGCGCAAGGACTCATTGAAAAGAAAGAGTAATGATGTCGAGTCTTTTTCTTTCTTTAGTTTTCTTGAAGATGTTCTAGATTATCAATATGGAATTTCGCTGCAAAATTACGAATATGGTTCAAGCTCTCACTCTAGGGAAAGATCGGATTTAGAGTCTTTAATTACTGCTAAAAAAGAAGTGTTCGAGATTGATAACGGTTTTGCTGAAGGAAGAGGCAAGGTTTCAATAAAAGAAGGTTTTCAAGGCGGCAAGATTCTTTTTTTGGAGCCAGTAACTCTCCAGCTGCCAATTCATGCGAGGTTGTTAGAAAAAGTTCCCTCTAGTAGCAGTCAGCAAGCCACCTTTCACTTCTTCTTGCCGGGCAATATCGATTTGAGTTACTGGTGTCCTCCAGTCAAAGACCAAGGAAGCTTAAATGCCTGTACGGCTTTTGCTGGCATTGCTTTGCTGGAATATTTTGCTCAGCGACGGTACGGTAAATACATCAACCTTTCTCCTCGTTTTTTATACAAAGCATCTCGTAATTTAATGAGCCGAGCTGGTGATTTAGGGGCATCTGTGCGCCAAACAATGAAGGCGCTGGTATTATTCGGCGTTCCTCCCGAAGAGGTTTGGCCCTGGCAGATAGAAGATTTTAATGAAGAACCTCCAGCCTTCTGCTATGCCTATGCCCAAAGTTTTCAATCCTTAAAATATTTTCGGTTAGATGCTGCCAATCTAGCTCCTCAAGACGGACAAATCGATTCGCGAGAGCTATTGTTATTTCAAATAAAGGCTGTCCTAACCGCAGGCATGCCTTGCATGTTTGGATTCACAGTCTATAGCTCCTTTTATAAAGATAAAAATATTCGACGGGGCTATATTGCTTATCCGGGCTCTCGTGACCAAGTAGTTGGTGGTCATGCTGCTGTAGCTGTCGGCTACAACGATTACAAGGTCATTGATCGCGCAGATGGAAAACCGGCTAAGAAAGGTGCCATTTTAATTCGCAATTCTTGGGGAACAGCCTGGGGAGAAGGGGGTTATGGCTGGCTGCCCTATGACTATGTTTTAGATGGGCTGACCGCTGACTGGTGGTCGCTTTTGAAGTCGGAGTGGTTTGATGGGGGTGCCTTTGGGTTAGGCGCTGTAGACCCAGGTGATCCTCCCCTTGATACAACGGAGGGGAAAAAGAAACCATAGGACTAGCAAAGTCGCTCAACAGCAGACACCGTTAGAGAACTAACGTTTTTTCATCGCCAAGGTGAGGCCATCGGCAATGGGCACTAGGCTAGCAAAGACGCGATCGTCGTTGTGGATCGCCTGATTGAGGCGGTGCAGGGTGTTGGTGCGGCTGTCGGTTACGGCAGGATCGGCCACCTGCCCCGACCACAGCACATTGTCTAGGGCAATCAGGCCGCCGGGGCGCACCAGCTGAAGCGCCTGCTCATAATAGGTGGGATAGCTGCTTTTGTCGGCGTCGATAAAGGCAAAGTCAAAGCTGTTGGTTTCGCCAGCCTGAATCAGTCCATCTAAGGTATCGGCGGCGGGGGCGATGCGGAGGTCGATTTTGTGGGCGACCCCAGCTTTTTCCCAGTAGCGGCGGGCGATCGCGGTATATTCTTCACTCACATCGCAGGCCACCAGTTTGCCCTCGGGCGGCATAGCCAGCGCCACCCTCAGGGCGCTATAACCCGTAAATACGCCAACCTCCAACGCTTTAGTCACCCCCAAAAGCTGCACCAGCAGCGCCATAAACTGCCCCTGCTCGGGGGCAATCTGCATTTGCGCCATCGGGTGCTGGGCGGTTTCGTGGCGCAGGGCGACCAGCACCTCGGGCTCGTGCACCGAGTGGCTGACCAGGTAGTGGTACAGGCGATCGTCGAGGTTGAGGGTTTGATTGCTCATAGCCGCAAGAGGAGGTGGAAGGCCAAGGCAAATAGGAAGAAAGTTAGCGGTTTTGCCAAAGCTAAACTCAATCTGCCTTACCATAGCACCGCAGGCATTGAACCTGACTCGGCCACTTAACTCAGCTAGCTTGGGGGCTTGGGTGAGGCTAAGTCTTAGGCCCAGGGGAGAATACGGCCATGGACACAGACTCAGTAGTGCAAATCTCGGCCATGACCGGATGGATTATTGGTGTCAGCCACAGCAAAGAGCGCGGCTACCAGTGCTGGATTGTTAACCCCGACTTAGATGTGCTGAGCGATGGCACGTATTACACCACCAGCAGTGCCGCCATGTCAGCGGGTCGTGCCTTTGTGGAGCGCTACAGCTGAGGCCGGGCTTGGCTCCTCAGCCCAGCAGCAGGCCCTCCAACAGCCGCAGAACCTTGAAGTAGACCAGCCCTGCCGCGATCGCCGCATACCCTGTGGGGCTAGCCAGCCCAATCAGCAAGTCGCGCCGTTAGTTCGACTCGCGATCGCTTATTACCACGGCGGTGGCGCTCCACTGCATCATCACCTAAGCCACACCATACCGCGCGCACAGTACCCGTCTCATCTGCTTCATATTACTGGGCAGGTCGGTCTTCATCGCCTGCTCAATTAGAAAAGACGGGACTGGAATGGTGGGCGCAGCCTGCACCGAGTAGCTCAGCAGGGTGCCCTGGCTAAAGTCTTGCAGATGCAAGTCGGCGGCAAAGTGAGAAAAGGTGCCCTGCTCCAGGCGAAACTGAATCGCCTCGCAGGTAGTCTCGACCACTTTGAGATAGATCTCGACCTGGGCCGTCAGCAGCATAAACCCCTTACGCCCAACCTGGTAGAGGCGGCGGTAGCGCTGGGTGGTCGTTTTGACGGTCTCGATCACTTCGCTGTGGACGATGTTGGGAAAATACTGAGTCCAGCAGCTGTAGTTGGTGACCTGGGGCCAAATTTGCGGCCGCGCCAGGGGCACGTAGATGTGAGCTGTCACCGCACCACCGTTTTGGTTGGTCTGAGATTTGAGCACCACATCTCCCCGCAGCAGAGCGATTTGGTCACCGGGAGAAAACTGAGCTAGAAAACCGTTGACGGGTCTAAACTCGCAGATTGCCTGTGCTTTGCTGACTACCACGCTCTACTCCTCCTAAGGACGCGACCTGATCTCGATGCTGGGGACCGTGACGGCCAGTCTATTGAAGACAAGACCCAAAGCCGGGTTCCACACAGCGATCGCGAACCCAGCCCTATCGGCGGCCTGACTTGCTCCCGTAGTAACGCTGGGTCGGTTGGCCAATGCTACCGCTGTGCCGCTGGTTTTTCTATTAAATGCCAGACAGTTCTGAGGTGGGGTGAAACGGTAGTATCATTACGGTGCTTTTACCAAGGGCATCCGTATTCTCCCTTAGCCCGGTGAAAGCTTTACAAATGGAGACATTGCTGCTATGGGTCGTCGTCGCTACCCGCTGCAACCGCTAACCAAGCTATTTTTAAGCACTCTGGGGCTAACGGCCATCGTGTGGATCTTACGCGGTCTGTCGGTGCTGGCCTTTTTGCCGGGTCTGGTGCTATGGCTGCTCATTTTGCTCTGCTTTGGTCTGGGCATCGTCAGCAGCCTGCAGCGAATTCGCTAGCTGTTGACTCGCCCTAGCTGCGGCGATTGATTTTGAACGATTCGAACGACGGGGGCGTTGGGGGCGGCATTCCCCAGGGACGGCTGACGGTGCCGCGGTGGCGCAGGGCGCTGAGATTGACCTGCGCCCCCACAGGCACCAGCAAAATTAGCCCGTATAGCGACCCCAGGTTAAGGCCAAGGGTCAGCAGCAAACCATAGGCCAGTTCCTGCCCAGCCAGCCAGGCCAAACCCCAGGACCGCAGCCCCAGCCCGACGATTCCCAGCAGCAGGACCAGCCTGACGCCCGGCCACAGGGGTAGCCCCGCTGCCCAGCGCCGGGGGGCTAGGCGATAG
>PYGV01000248.1 GCA_003022385.1 filamentous cyanobacterium CCP3
AACACGGACTGCCCGTGGGCGGCCACCTCCGGCCCCTCCAGCACCAGCCCCACGGCGACTCGGGGGGGATGGCGGCGGATCTCCTCCAGCGCGGCTTTGCCAATAAAGTCAGGCTTTTTTATTGCTACGGCCCAGCCCATGCCCGCCTGGTAGGGCGAGGTCAAATCATTAAACTCGTAGCCCATTGCCAGCAGCCCGGCCTCAATACGGGCGCGATCGAGGGCCTTCATGCCCAGGGGCAGCATTCCCAACGGCTGCCCTGCCGCCAGGAGAATTTCCCAAAGGGCCGCGCCATGCTGGGGGTGCACAAATAGCTCATAGCCCAGCTCTCCGGTATAGCCCGTACGGGAAATCAGCACCGAAATGCCGCGAATCTGAGCTTCTATAAAGTTGAAGTAGCCCAGATCTATGACCTCCGGCACCAGGGTTTTGAGCATGTCGCGGGAGAGGGGACCCTGGAGGGCGAGGTTGTGGAGGCGATCGCTGACGGCCTCTACCGTTACCGACCAGGCCTTTTGCTGAGCTAGTTTCCGCAGCCAGTCGCCATCGGTGTCGCAGTTGCCCACGTAGCGGTAGCGGGTGGGGCCAAAGCAAAACACAATGCCGTCATCGACGATGCCGCCGTGGGGGTTGAGCAAACAGCCGTAGGCCGCCTGCCCAGATGCCAACTTGTTCAGATTGCGCGAAAAGGCATACTGCAACAGCGCAAAGGCGTCTTTACCGTGGACTTTAAACTTGCGCAGGGCCGAGAGATCCATCAGCGCCGCCCGCTGGCGCAAGGCCCAGTATTCGGCCTGGTCGCCCTGGTGGGCAAAGCTGCGTGGCACCCAAAAGCCGTTGTACTCAACTAAATCATCGGTGAGTTGGCGAATGCTGGGGGTAAAGGCGCTGTCTTGAGTCAGGCGCAGGGGCCAGTCTGCCGCCACCCGCCGCCCGATCGCTCGGGCAAAGGTCTGCCCCGCCGCATAAATGCGCACGTGAATGGGCGTTGGGTGCCAGCCATTGGCCGGGTCGATATCGTCAGGGCAGGCCGAACTGGCGCACAGCAACTCCTGATGGGCCAGCAGCAGCACGTAGTCACCGGGGCGAGAGAGGGGTTCTTCGAAGCCGATTGCCCCGTGACAATCAACGCTGGTGTTGTAGAAAAAGTTGAGGGCAGGCCAGCCGGGGCGCGGCGCGATGCCGTAGGGGGCCAGCACCCGATTAAAGTTGTCGCTACAGCTGGGGTGGCCGGGGTAGCCCGAGTCTTCGTAGTAGCGAGCGGTACAGGCAAGCAAAAAACTGTCGTGGGAGCTGCAGGTATCCTGCACCACCTCCACCAGCGGCTGCATTGACTGAGCAAAGACCTTGCTGGGCAGCCCCGCCTGGGGTACCGCCAACCCCGTCAGCGTACGGGTCACGGTGGCATCGAGCGGGTCATGTTGGCGATCGCCGCCAAAGGCCAAAAAGTCCGAGCACTGCGAGCCTTCGACATCAATAATTTGAATGTGCTGGCCAGCAGCGACGGGGTAGGCGATCGCATCTCCCGCCGCAATGCGGTACTCTGCCACCACCTCACCCAGGGGCGGCGGAATGTCAGTAAACAGCTCAGTGGTTGAAATCTTGAGTGCAGTTGTCATAACCAGATTGCAGCAAATGCCAACCGCCGCCGCAGTGGTGCAGACTACAGAACCGCAGGCGCTGCCTCTGCCAACTCAGGATTTAGCTGAGGCCAGCTACTCGAACAGCACGATCTTGATCAAAACGATACATAGCCAGAGCTTCAACCTGAAGTCCTCAAGGAATCTGACTGTGAACGACTACCTTCTCCTCCCATTTCCTACGAGATGTGTAGACGGGGTTCCAGGGCAACCCGGTAGCGATTACAACAAAAGATCGGTTTTGCTGTGTGAGGATCGTTGCTGTGAAGAAGCGTTTGCCGTCTGGTTTTGTGATTGGGGGGTGTTTGCTTGGCCTTGCCGCCTGGATGTTGAGCGTGCCCGCGGCGCTGGCGGCCCCTTGCACCGTGAACTGCAAGTCAGGGCAAATTCAGTTTACGCCGGGCGATCGCATTACCATTCAGGTCGTCAACGTGGGCAGTCGCCCCCTCAGCCTGGAGCAGCCGCCCCTGCTGGGTCCCCGCGTGCTCTATACCGGCAACACCATCGAAACCCAGGTGGGCTGGACGGCGCAGCCCCACCCTTCGGTATTTTTCTGGTCGCAGGAGCGGCTGCCCGTGCGGGCGAGGCTGAACCGCCCCGGCCCTAACACGCTGCGGGTAGAGGTGTTTGATGCACCTGCCGAACCGAGCGATCGCAGCATCACCATTGAAGCCGATGGCCGCGTTGTGGTGAAGTAGTGTCTATCATCAGCGTTTGCATCGGCAAACGCTGATGACAGCTAACCCCACCCCGACAGCACCAGTTTGCCAATCGTCCGCCCCGACTCCACCTGGGCATGGGCCTGGCGCAGGTTGGCGGCATTGATGGGCGAAAGCGTTTGCCCCAGAGTCGTCCGCAGCTTGCCCGCATCCACCAGGGCCGCTACCTCGTCGAGCAGGTGGCCCTGATCGGCCATATCGGCAGTCTGGTACATCGAACGGGTGAACATAAACTCCCAGGCAAAGGTGGCGCTTTTGTTTTTGAGCAGGTTCAGGTCTAGCGGGTCGCGATTGCCGACAATGCCGACGATTTTGCCCTCTGGTCGAATCAGCTCGGCCATCACGCCCCAGTAGGCGTCGGTGTTGTTGAAGTTGGCGATAAAATCGACCTCACGGTGGCCGAGCTGGGCCATTTCTTCGATTAGAGCGTCGCTGTAGTCAACGGTGTGATCGGCGCCCATCTGCGTAGCCCAGGCCTGAGATTGGGGCCGCGATGCGGTGGCGATCGCAACTAAACCCGCCAGTTTGGCCAGCTGAATCGCGATCGACCCCACCCCTCCGGCCCCGCCAATAATCAAAATTGAATCGCCGCGATTGCCCCCGGCCCGGCTAATGCCCAGGCGGGTAAACAGCGATTCCCAGGCGGTGATCGTGGTCAGGGGCAGGGCGGCAGCCTCAGCAAAGGAGAGGGTGCTGGGCTGGTGGCCCGCAATCCGCTCATCCACCAGCTGAAACTCGGCATTGGAGCCGGGACGAGTCATGTCGCCTGCGTAGTAGACGGCATCCCCCGGCTGAAAGCGCGTTACGGCCTCGCCCACGCCTTCGACCACCCCAGCGGCGTCGTAGCCCAGCACTTTGGGGATGTCTTCGACTTTATCCTTGGGAGCCCGCACTTTGGTATCGACCGGGTTCACCGAGACGGCCTCGACCCGCACCAGCAGATCGCGTCCCGTGGGGCTGGGCTTGGGCAAGCGAGCATCAAAGAGCGATTCGGGATCGCTGATGGGTAAGTAGTGGGTGAGGGCAACAGCTTTCATAACAGACGCAGAATCGACACCATCAGTGTGCCTCACCAGACGACAAAACCCGAGCTACCAAAGCCGGAAATCCAGTTGCGATCGCCTCTAAGTTCAGTCTTTTGAACTCAGCCCTTAGAAGGATGGGAACACCACCTCCAGACTGGCAGTCTGTAATTAAAACAACAAAACAAGCCCTCACGTTTTCGGTGCATTTACTGGCCTGCCCCAAATCAGCTCTGCTAGATGCGCCTGAGCTTACGACAAATCTAGCTGTTTCTGCATTACTGCCTCCGACCTGGCTCTTTGATTCGCTCTAGAGCCAATTTTCTGCGACTGGCACTATTTTTCTGTCTTCGCATTGAAACCACCCTTTTTAAGGAACCTATTTATGATGAGCACCGTACTGAACCGATCTGCTAAAACTGCAACTTTGGCGACCCTAGGGGCTGTGGCAGGGGCTACGCTAGCCCTGCCCGCGATCGCACAAACCGCCGAATTCGAAGACGTTGGCAATAGCTACTGGGCTCGTCCCTTCATTGAGAGCCTGGCCGAAGATGAGATTATCGCCGGGTTTCCCGACGGCACCTTTCGCCCCGATCAGCCGGTAACCCGCGCCCAGTTTGCCGCCATTGTGCGCAACGCCTTTCAGCAGCCCCTCGATCGCACCCCGCCCCGCTTCAGCGATGTGTCGAGCAGCTACTGGGCCAGCGCCGCGATCGACGACGCCTACAGCCAGGGCTTTCTCTCCGGCTACCCCAACGGCGCGTTTCAGCCCGAAACCCAGATTCCTCGGGTGCAGGTGCTAGTCGCCCTGGCCAACGGCCTCGACTACAGCGCCAGCGGCTCGGTGAACGAAGCGCTCAGCACCTACCGCGATGCGGGCCAAATTCCTGAGTATGGTCGGGGTCCTGTCGCCGCCGCCACCCAAAACCGCCTGGTGGTCAACTACCCTAACGTCGATGTGCTGGGTCCCCAGCGCACCGCTACCCGGGCCGATGTGGCCGCCTTTATCTATCAAGCTCTGGTAGCGCAGGGCCGCATGCCTGCTCTGCAAGCTGGCTTGAGCGCCAGCAACTACATCGTGGGCTACACCCCCGGCACCGGCACTGGCAACAATACCGGCAATAACACCGGCACCAACACTAGCTCACCCCGCCTGGTGCCCAACGGCACTCAGCTGAACGTGCGCTACCCAAATGCTGACGTAGATATTGTGGTCGCTCCCGGCCAGTCGGTCGCCACCAACCTGGAGATTGCCCAGCCCATTCGCAATAGCCAAAACCAGGTGCTCATTCCGGCAGGCAGCAGCGTTCAGGGGCGAATTGTGCCCGTCGAAATTCGCGGCGCTAATGTGACAGCAGCCAAGTTTGTGGCTGATACCCTCACCGTCAACGGACGCACCTACAACATCAACGCCGAGTCGAGCGCGATCGCCGCTACCACCAGCGTCAACAGCGGCACGCTGCAAGGGGCGCTGATTACCGGTGCCGCCGAGTCGATTTTGGCCACCATTACCGGCAACAGAAACCTGGGCAGCGTGATTGGTACCGTTATCAATGGCGAAAATCAGCCCACCTCGAACAGCGCGGTTGTGGTGATTCGTCCCAGCGATCTTGACCTGACCCTGCGCTCTGACTTCACGGTTGATGCGATCGCCAACAACTAATACGGCATCTTGATTGCACACCGCCGCTCGGTTGAGGCAAGCGATCGCTTGCCCCTACAGGATATCGGTTTGAATTGGGGGTTCTCGTTGGCGAGAATCCCGTTTTTTTGGATATAGACCGGCCAAAATCTTTTACTGTTTGGCCTTCTCCAGATAGTCGAGCCGCAGCTGGTGGTCGGGGCTGAGCAGGCGGCGGTAGGCCAGTAGCACCACGCCAAAAATCCCCAGGGCCGCCCCGGCAGCAATCATAAACAAAATCACAATCTGGTAGCGCACAGCATCGATAGGGTCGGCCCCGGCCAAGATTTGCCCGGTCATCATACCCGGCAGGCTGACCAGCCCCATCACCATCATCGAGTTGATGGTCGGGATCATGCCGACGCGAATGGCGTTGCGCACCTGGGCGTGGGCCGCCTCCCAGCGGGTCGCCCCCAGCGCCAGCAGGGTCTCAACCTGATCGCGCTGGCTAATCAGCCCTTCCACAAAGCGATCGAGCCCCAAAGAAATGCCGTTGAGGGTGTTGCCCAGCACCATGCCCAGCAGCGGAATCAGGTATTGGGGGTCGTACCAGGGCTGCACCCGAATAATGCCAACCATGGCAAAGCCTGTCACCAGGGCGGAGGCCGTCAGCACAGACAGCAGGCTGTGCCAGTAGATGCCTGCAAAGCGGCGCTGGGTGCGGTTGACCGCAGACACTCCGGCGATCGCGGTCATCACCAGCGCGATCGCCAAAATAATCAGAGCGTTGTCCTGGGTAAACAGCCACTCCAGCACAAAACCAATCAGCAGCAGCTGCACCACCATGCGCAGAGCGGCGATCAGCAGCGATTTGCCCAGGCCCAGCTTTAGCGCCGCCGATAGCGCTACATTCACCCCAATCAGCAGCGCCGCCAGCGCCAGCTGCCCGTAGCCAATGACAATATAGTCGCTCTCCATCAGGCAAATTCTCCCAGGTTGAGCCGCCGCTGCGTGAAGCGGTGAATTTGCTCGGCGTCGTGGCTGGTCAGAATGCAGGCCCGGTGAGGGTGCCGAAGCCAGTCGAGCAGCAGGGCTTCAACTCGGGCTGTGGTGGCGGCATCGAGAGAGGCCGTCGGTTCATCGAGCAAAAGTACCTGGGGGCTAAGCTGCAAGGCCCGCAGCAGCGCCAAAATTTGGGCCTCACCCCCTGACAACCGCGTACCCTGCAAGTTCAAAAATTCTGGCCCTCGACCCAGCTGGATGAGCCAGGTCTGAATGAGGGTGAAATCAAACTGGCGCTGGTGGTAAACCCCTAGCTCAAACACCTGCATAAGATTGTCCTGCACAGTGCCCTCAAGCACGTTTTGCGCCACATTCTCTATGGAAACCGCCCGCTGGGGCACATACATCACTCGGCTGCGGTAAGCGGGTAGCCCCCACTGGCTCGGGGTTTTGCCCCCAAACCTCACGGTCCCCCGCTGAATAGGGTCGAGCATGACCAGGTTGCGCATCAGCAGGGTTTTACCCGCGCCCGAGGGAGCCACCAGACCCAGGCAGTCGCCCGCAAACAGATCGAAACTGACCCCGCGCCACAGCCAGCGATCGCCCAGCTGACGGCCCAGATTCTCAACGGACAGCAGCGCTTGACCAAACCCTAGCTCACCCATTTCCGCAATGCGAGGATGTTTGTCGAACGGACATCTCTACAATACACAGCAGTGCTGTATCGGAGGCAAAGCTGTGGAACCGGCCCAAAACCAGCGACAGGCCACAATAGTTGGATTTTCAGCAGTGCTCATGTGGGCCACCCTGGCCCTGCTGACAGATCTCAGCGGCACCGTGCCGCCCTTTCAGCTCACCGCAATGGCCTTTACGATCGCCTTTGGTATTGGCCTGGCGACATGGCTACAGGCCGGGGGAAACGTGCTGCGGCACCTGCGTCTGCCCTGGCGGGTTTGGGCGATCGGCATTGTTGGCCTGTTTGGCTACCACTTCTTCTATTTCATGGCCCTGCGCCACGCCCCAGCGGTGGAGGCCAGCCTGATCGCCTACCTGTGGCCGCTGCTGATCGTGTTCTTCTCGGCCCTGCTGCCGGGGGAGCGGCTGCGGTGGTTTCACGGGGCGGGGGCGATCGCGGGCTTTCTGGGCGCTGGCCTGCTCGTCACCCGAGGCCAGAGTTTTGCCTTTGAGGCTCAATACACTACCGGGTACCTGGCGGCTCTAGTCTGCGCCCTCACCTGGTCGGGCTACTCCATTCTCTCACGGCGGTTTGGCGCAATTCCGACCAGTGCCGTGGGGGGCTTTTGCGGAGCTACGGCGGTACTGGCCTGGATCTGCCACGCCCTGTTTGAAACGACGATAGTGCCCACAGGATGGGAATGGGTCGCCATTCTGGCTCTGGGTCTGGGGCCGGTGGGGCTGGCCTTCTTTACCTGGGATTACGGAGTGAAGCGCGGCAATATTCGGGTGCTGGGGGCGCTCTCTTACGCGGCACCGCTGCTCTCAACCCTGCTGCTGATTGTCGCTGGACGGGCGCAGGCCAGCTGGTCGGTGGGGCTGGCCTGCGGGTTAATTGTCGGCGGGGCGATCTTGGCTACCCTCGATTTCTTTCGGCCTGGGATGAAAAACCCTGGCTAAAGGCGCGATCGCTGCAAATGCGGCCAGACTACCACAGCTCAAAACAATTTCTGCAAAGAATGCTGGAGTTTGCTGTGGTGGCAGG
>PYGV01000249.1 GCA_003022385.1 filamentous cyanobacterium CCP3
GGGCCGGGGCAGCGGCACCAAGAGCCTGCTCAAAGCTGTCGTAGATATTAACCTTGGGATGGTTAGTTTGCAGGCGCTGGCGCAGAGCCGGGTCTACCTCTACCACCCCTGCCAGGTGGCCCAATTGCTCAAAATTGCGCACCAGGTTTTGGCCCCAATGGCCGCTGCCTACCACAATCACGTCAGTCATAGCTGGAGTCCTTTCACACCATTCACAATCCAAAGCGCTGCCTGCACAGCCGTCACAGTAACGTTACTTTGTGGTCGGGGTCGGGTAGGCGGCGGGTAGCGCCTCGGGTATCCAGAATGGCCCTGGCCCGATGCAGCACTCGCTCAAAGTCAATGGAGCTGTGCTCAGTAGTGATAATGACCAGATCCGCACTGGCCAGAGCCTCATCGGTGAGGTCCACACTTTCTAGGCGGTGGTGCCCCACCTGAATCGTCGGCACATAGGGGTCGTGGTAGCGCACGGTAGCGCCTTCTCCCATCAGCCCCTCCATGACGGCCAGCGCTGGAGATTCACGCCAGTCGGCCAGGTCTTTTTTGTAGGTGACACCGAGAATGAGCAGCTGCGATCGCGACGGGGCGATGCCCAGCTGGTTGAGCACCCGAAACGCTTTACTGCGCACAAAGGAGGGCATGCGTCGGTTGATTTCTCCCGCCAGGGCGATAAAACGGGTATTGAAATTGACCTCCTTGGCTTTCCACTCCAGGTAATGGGGGTCAATCGGGATACAGTGCCCACCGACGCCAGGCCCAGGATAGAAGGGCATGATGCCAAAGGGCTTGGTGTTGGCTGCATCCAGCACTTCCCAGACGTCGATATCGATGCGATCGCACAGCAGCGTCAATTCATTGACCAGGGCAATATTGACGGCGCGAAATGTATTTTCAAAGATTTTTACCAGCTCAGCGGCCTTGGCGCTGCTGACCGGCACCACATGATCAATAGTCTGCTGGTAAAACAGGGTAGCAATCTCCAGAGATAGGGGTTCAGAGGCTCCTACAACCTTGTTAGTGTTTTTGGTCGTATAGCGCTGGTTGCCAGGGTCTACCCGCTCAGGCGAGTGAGCCAGAAAGAAATCGCGCCCTTGTTTTAGCCCGCTGTGGTGCTCCAAAATCGGTCGCATCACATCGTCAGTGGTGCCTGGGTAGGTGGTGGACTCCAGGGAAATGAGCTGTCCGGGGCGCAGGTGGTGAGCAATGGCAGTGGTCACACTCTCGATATAGGACAAATCGGGAGTGAGGTTTTTTGTCAAAGGTGTAGGTACACAGATTACCACTACGTCGGCATCAATGATGCGCTCAAAGCCAGTAAATGCTTGGATTTTGCCCGCCTCTACCAGCGCCTTCAGCTCATTGTCGTCCACATCGTCAATGTAGTTGTCGGCCCGGTTGACGCGGTTGGCTCGGTTGGGGTTTTGCTCAATGCCGATAACCTGAAAGCCTACTTTGGCTTTTTCAACTGCAAAAGGCAGCCCTACATAGCCAAGCCCAACTACACCAACTCTGGCTGTATGGTTGCTAATCCGCTCTTTGAGCTGAGAAAAGCATGACGGCAAGGGCGACGAGTTTCCTTGGGAGGATAAAGTAGTAGAGATCATAGTTGGGGCTTCAAGGGGGCTGTTTCACTGGTTTCGCCATTGTGCCCTCTGAGTTGATGAAAATTGCATGTCCTCACACTTAGTTACCCGGTCAGCACCCTAGGGCCAAAAGTCTGCATCCATAACCTGCTTAAAGGCGTAAGGGCATCGATCGTTAAAGTGGCACAGCTGTTTGGCCATTGCCGCCCCAACCTTGCTAAATCCAACGCATAGTCTGCCGCAATGGGGTGGTGAAATTGCACTGGCAGCTCATGCCGCACCAGCAGATCAACCCTAAACGAACGTCAGGTGGGCTATCCAGGGATAGAAACCGGGTTTCTGTGACCGCCTCAGGACTGCCAAAATTCATCGACCTGCAAGTGCTTTAGCTCGGCTTTGATTTCCTGAAAATAGTCGCTCTCGGTAATCTGGGCCACCTTTTTCAGCTTCACCTGGTCAATTTCGATGGTGAGTTCCATCACTGCTGCTTTAGCTGGGTTTCGCGACGCTCAACGCTGGCCGCCATAAGCTAAAACATGGGGTGAGAATAGGGGTTAATCAGCAGCCGACTGAGCAGCACCATCATCGCCAGGGCAATAAAGGCGGCGATCAGCAGCACCAGCCCGCCAATTCTTAGCCGATAAAACAGGAGCGATCGCTGGGTTTCATCGGCGCTGTGGCGCAGCGCAATCCAGTGGTTTGTAGTCAGCTCGCTCAGCATGCCTTCGCCGATGCCGATCGTTGTCCAGGCGATGTCAAGGTTAACCCTGGGGCTAACCCTGAGGATTTGATTGTGATCCAGCCGTGAGCTAGAGAGCTAGCGCTTTCTAGCCCAGCAGGTGACTCCTCGGATAGAGGTATTGCTGCTGAACCGACGGTAGGACGGCGTGACGATCGCTGGGCGCCCCCACCGGCAGCAGCCAACCCCACAAAAACCGTGCTCCTTACCTGGCGGTGAACTACATCATCGCCCTGTTCGGCATGTTTCCCTCCCGCCAATAATCGGCACCCATCCACCCACCTACCCATATACCAAGGAGACAAACCCATGCAACTGAACCGCAACAACCTCCAGCGCACAACCTCGATTGAGCACCAGGGTCTAGCTGAGTAGCAACTGACTTAAACCTTGTTTTATAAAGGTTCCGAGCCTCTCCAGACTGTTGTGAACAGTTGCCTTTACATGGCAACACATCAGCATATTTGATTGCCCTAACAGAGCTACGACTATGCCAGGAGGCGGGCTTGAACCGCCGACACGAGGATTTTCAGCCCTTCTCTGGCAAAAACGAGGAAATATGACCGCATTCGCTACGGCAAACATACCCGCTAGTGTCAACACTTTAGAAAAACTAGCTCTATGGTCGTTAGGTGCTCTCTATCAGTTGCACAAAAAAACTGAATATCAAGAAAGCGACGCCTCGCCATTAGTGCCAGTGATTACGGCTCAAGATGGGTTAGCCGCTAACGATACAGAAAGGATAATTTTTCGCGTTTCCCTGCCCCTAACTGACACCTGGCGAGAATCATCCACCAAATTTTGGCAGGAAGGTCTAGAAATCAGTAGCGCATCGATTCCAACTCTCTTTCTCTCTTAAAAGGCTTGAATGGAGCCGCTAAATTTACGCGTAGATCCCAGAGGGCCGTTTGGTATCAATCGGTCAATGTATGGCAATCCTGCCTATGGAGATCTTCGCTATGACCCGACCCGTTTTAGCCCGCCTTTAACGCCAGTAAACGCCCCCGCGCCACAGGCGTTTACTGCTCAACCACTGCCTCCCAGCTCATGGCAGCCGCCGCCGAGGTCATACCTTGGCCCCCCTTCTCCTGACCGTAGCCCTGTACCAGTCAATAAAGGCCCCGTTCCGGTCAATCGTCCGCCGGTTGGCAGAACCACCTACACCGGATCGAGCTACCGTCTGCCGGTTAGCCCCATCAATCCAACCGCGACTCCTGCACCATCGATCGCTACTCCGGTCTCATCTCCGGTAGCGCTAAAAGGTCTTCCGCCTGCTGGTCAATTCAAACCGCCACGAATACCTGGCGGACTCGGTGCAGCGGCTGGGGCGGCGTTCATGCTGCCTTCGCTCGCCAATGCTATTGGCACTGCTGCGCGTGATGCCGCCAACCTGGCCGCCGCCGCCTATGCCGCTGGTCAAAACCCAGGAAGGGGGAATCTTGCCGCCGCCATCGCCACGCCTGGGCTAGCGCCCATTGCGGCCCTTGGGGCGGCATCTAACCAGCCTCGACCCGCCAACATTCCCGATTGGCTATGGCCATTCCCTGATCCTCCTGCGGCCAACGACCTCGACCCGGCTGCGATGGATGCGGGGGCGATCGTAGAACCTGGCACACCTCCCCCTTTTACTGGAGGGCAGTTGAATGTTTCCTATATCGTTCGCTGGACGAGAAGTTATGGGAATCCAAACCAATCAGTCGTGATGACGGGGCCGTTAAGGCTCAGTAGGGAGGGCACAGGTAGTGTAGATTGTGGGCCTGGCGGCGGCACTTATAACGTTTATGCCATGGTGGGGGCAAGTACTTCTTTTAACCTCGCTTCTGGTTGCGGCCAAACGGCTACGAATATAAGCGTTGAAAGAGTAGATGGCTTGCCAGACACAGGCGGAGATCCACCAGGCGGTGTCGAGCCTGTGCGGGCTCCCAATACCGCTCGCCAACCCTCTCCTGGGGCACCTTCTCGCACGCTCCCACCGCCAGTTCTCCAGCGCCAGCCCACAGAAACCCCCTGGCCAGGCGTTGAACCCCAGGCGACGCCCGACACCGCGCCTCTAGCGCCCCCGGCTCCGGTTCCAAACTTTTCGCCCACGGCTACGCCCGAGCCACCCACGACCACCACGCCAACAGAAACGCCGACACCCACCGACCTCGAAGCCCCAAGCGAAACGCCGTCAAACCTGGCCGACAACCCGTTAACGCCGCCTGTAGAAGACCCGTTAACGCCAGTGGATGAGACCAAGCCCACAGGCGGGCGATCGCCCATTCTAGGTGGCCTTCCCGGCACGTTTAGCGGCGCGTCTACCTCACCGCTGGCGGTGGCTATCCCGGTAGTCTTGCTCGAAGGCCTTCGACAGAAGGTCAACACGCCCACCGGCGATCTGACCAATCGCACCCAACCCAATCCAAGCATTCAGGTTGTCAAGCCGCCGCCAGTGCCAGTTCCCAACGTGCCAAACCCGCCAACTTGCATCTATGAACGTGAGCGGGTGCGCGACATTCAGAACAAAGCTACCGATGTGCAGGCCCAAGCATCGAACCCTACGAGCGGGTTTTTAGGCTTATATGGCATCGGGATTGAATCGCGGGTAAAGCTGGGGCAGACCTTCGACTTGCTGGGAAATGTTAATTCATTCATGCGTAAAGCATGGGAAACGAGCCGCATTCAGAAAGTACTTAATGCGATGACGCTGATTACTGTGCTTCACAATGCCAGCATGATCAGCCGTGATGTGGGTGAAACCCTGGGCTATGCCCTGAGCCAGGGTTTAGATGTGCTGGGCATCGACGACGAAGAGGGCAACCCCCTCGACGTGAACGGATGGTTTGGCACCCAGGCCAATAACTTTTTTGAAAACCTTTTTGGGGCTGAACGCTGGCATGGCATTAACGAGACCTGGAATAAAGCCAACACCGTAATTCGCAGCGCGTCTAACATCGTTTGGACGCTGCGCAGCATTCACGATGGCACTCAGGAGGTGCTGGAGTGGACAGCCGAAAACACTGGCAAAATTGGCAATGCCCTTAAAAAGTGGGGCGTTGTGGGCGAGCGAGCATATCCCTGGATGAGTGAACGAGTCAAAGCCCAGGACAAGTGGCGGCGCAAGTTTGGGAAAATTCTAGATGGGCTTGAGCAAGCCGAGGACACCGCCAGCAGTTATGCCATGGTGATCAGCGAAGTCTCAGAACTTCAGCAGGAAATTGGAGAGCTCGGCGAGCAGCGTCGGCTCTTTGCCGATTCAGCGCGAGACCTGTTGCCTGGAGCTGACCCAGACAACAGCTCGATCCCGTTGATCAATGACGAGGCCGACGCGAATGCGACCGCAGGCCCAACAGTAACCGCCGCCGATATGGAGCCTTCGACCAGTGGCACTCCCTAATAACTTCTCCGAAGCCGAGCACCTACAAGACTTGTTCAGGCGCTACGCAAATCGCCAGGTTAGAGAGTTCTTTTCCGACCTGGGAGGCGAGGATTGGTCGCCCGACATCAGCACAACGCGGGGCAGCCTTCGACATGGGGCCACCCATAAAGACGATGACTCGCTCCCCATGACCCTATTACGATGGGAGCTGTTTAACTATGTGCGGCGGCTGAAATTTGACGTGCCTATGATTGGCACACCAATTCTGTCTCACGATGTGGAAAGGAAGTATAAACCGCAAATCTTTCTCAATTTCATTGAGGACTTAGGAGATGTTGACGCTGGCTACGCGCCAGTAACAGGCCTTGTTAGCTTTAGGCTGATGGATCATACCAGCGAAACAATAACGCCTGCCATCGCCCAAACCTACGCCAATAGAATCAGGTCTAATTTCAGTGTTGGGGGGGGATACGTTTGGAGGAAAGGCCGAACAATGGCAACTTATACCGACTGGAATAAGGGATACCAATTGCAAATACTTTGCCGTTCTGACTCTAACGGGAGGGATTTAATAGACCGTGTTTTAGACATCCAAAACCATACCATTGATACATCTAAGCTAGTAATTAAAGAGAATCAAAACGAGTCGTCGGCTTATCCAATCATTCCGCCCAATGACCGTATTTATGGTGAGACTCGCAGAACACCCCGAAAAAGACCTTTGGCAGATGTACGGTTTCAATATGCGGTTTTGCACGTTCACGGGCTCTCAAACGGCATCCCCCTGGTAGACCGTACATCCCTGTATCCCTCAGCCCTAGTCAGTTAAAGCCATCTATCTATCAACAAAAAATTACTGGAGAGATAGTACCTCTCCGCCTGAAATCTATCGTCCTGACCCAGGGCAGCATAGAAGCACAGATTCTAGGAGACCAATTCTATGGGACGCCGATTTTCAGATGTGAAGCGTGGGGCCAAGCTAAACACCGCCCTCAATAACTACATCCAATATTTGCAAACTGCTGGTACGCGCCCCAGTCGCATCGGTACCCAGGGGCCGCGCAACTTGAGCGTCTATCTCTACGTGCAACCTTTCACGGTAACGGTGGCTGCTGACGAATATTTGCAGGGCCGCACAACGCCCGATAGTGATACCAAGCTTCGCACGATCGTAAACGGCGTTTCTGAAGCTGCGGTGACCAACACCCTGGGAGCCAATACCGTTATTTCCCTGCCTAAGTTTCGCGCGGCTCGCATTGTCTACTTCGAGAACTCGACCCGCTCTGTCTCGGTGCAGAGTAGCGACGTTACCGGGCTGCAGTACCTGAAGTACAACGGCGAGCGCTTTTCAATCCCCTTTGGTGCCCAGACCGCCACCAGCGACCAGACCGATGCCTTCCTGCAGGCCAAGGCCGCCATTCTGGCCGCCAACCAGGCCGCCGCTGTCAAGCGGGTCTCTCTCAACCGCGAGTATGTTGGGATTGAGGCCGCCTAAACCCCTGTAGCCATGACTGACCTATACTCCCCGCTCGATCCGTTTCTAACCGCGCTACGGCATGACCCAGACTTCAACCGCTCAGACGAGCGGGGCGAGCTGCAGGCGGCCCTGGTGCGCGATGACTTGATAGCAGCCTTGATCCACGGCGATGGGCATCTCGACACCGCTCTAGACTGCCTGGCCGAGCAGGGCATAGACCCCGACGCCTGGATCGGAGCGGTTGAGGACAATATCGAGTATGTGATCGACGCGGGGGTTAGGTTTGAACCGACCGAAACTGGCTTATTTTTGCCGACTGTAAACCGTTACCGGAGTTAACCCGATGGACGCCGACGCACAAGAGATCTACAACCGGATTAAGCTACGCCCCCGCCGCATTCTGACGGCGGCCAATGCTCAGACCGAGACCAAGCCAGCCACCAAAACCAATAGCAAAGCGGCCCCTAAGTCTGAGTCCTAATGCTGTCTCTTATACACATCT
>PYGV01000040.1 GCA_003022385.1 filamentous cyanobacterium CCP3
ACCAAAACCACCACCCCCTTTACCCCTCCCGCCAGTCTTGAAACTGACGAAGGCTGGAGCGAGTTTGCAGGCAGCTTTTTAATCGGCGGCATCGGCGGAGCCACCTTTGCCTATCTGCTGGCGGCTAATCTACCGATTTTGACCACCCTGGTCAGCGGTGGCCACAGCTAGGGCTGACGCAATAACCCTTTTCTTTTAGAGCGCTGGGGGCAACGGACTGCAGTCCATTGCCCCCAGCGCTTTTTATAGCCATGGCCAGGATGGTTAGGACATGCCAGAGTTTCTGGAGTGATGGCTATAGGCCAGTTCGCGGCCTGAGTTTTTGCCAGTGGTGGTTACCGCTTCTCTAGGCGAACTGGCCACCACTATATTTACAGCGGCCCGACCGCCTCAACAGCGGCCTCCACCGCCAGGGCGACGTGGGTCCAGTGGGTGCCGCCCTGGCAGTAGACAATGTAGGGCTCGCGCAGGGGACCATCGGCAGAGAGTTCTGAGGTGCTGCCGTCGATGAAGGTGCCGCCGGCCATCACCAGTTCGCTGTCATAGCCGGGCATGGCGGCAGGGACAGGCTCTACGTAGGCATCAATGGGGGAATGGCGCTGTACCGCCTTGCAAAAGGCAATCAGCTTCTCGGGTGAGCCCAGCCGAATCGCCTGGATCACGTCGCGCGGGGCGCCGGGGGCAGGGTTGACGGGGTAGCCCAGACCGTCGAAGGTAGCCGCCAGCAGGTAGTTGCCCTTCATCGCCTCACCGACCATTTGGGGGGCTAGAAACAATCCCTGGTACAGCAGTCGATTTTGGTTGAGGCTAGACCCGCCGCTGGCCCCAATGCCGGGGGCGGTGAGGCGGCAGGCGGCGGCGGCCACTAGGTCGGCCCGGCCCGCGACATAGCCGCCGGTAGGGGCGATCGTACCGCCAGGGTTCTTGATCAGCGACCCGGCTATCAGGTCTGCTCCAACGGCGGTGGGTTCTCGGTCTTCTAAAAATTCGCCGTAGCAGTTGTCGACAAAGCAAACAAGGTCAGGATTTTGCCCCTTTAGGATGGCTACGATTTTTTCGATTTCGGCTATGGTGAGAGTTGAGCGCCAGCTATAGCCGCACGATCGCTGGATGTGCACCAGTCGGGTCTTTGGCCCCACTGCGTGAGCTAGGGCCGACCAGTCGATCGCGTTGGTGGCGCTCAGCGGTAATTCTCGATAGGACACCCCAAACTCGGCTAAAGACCCCTGGCCCGCGCTGCGTAAACCAATCACCTCTTCCAGGGTGTCGTAAGGGGTGCCCGCCACCGCTAGCATTTCATCGCCAGGGCGCAAAACGCCGTATAGGGCACAGGCGATCGCATGGGTGCCAGAGACAAACTGCGATCGGGCCAGCGCCGCCTCTGCTCCCATAACGTCGGCAAATACGCGATCGAACGTGTCGCGCCCAATGTCGTCGTGGCCGTAGCCCGATACACTACTGAAGTGGTGGCTGCCGACCCGGTGCCGCCGAAACGCTGTTAGCACCCGCTCCAGGTTCCGCTTGACCTGGGCGTCAATTCCATAAAAAATCGGAAGGAGTGTAGATTCTGGCGGCATCATCAGGTTTGATGGTTGCAATGGTTAAATTTTTTCGTTAAGAAACAGGGGTAATTATTGTCCCCTAAATTTACTCTGCTTGAGCAAAAGTCTTGTCCCAAGTTTTTGTTCGAGCCCCTGTCCAAAATTCTGAGATTTCTGCATGACTGCTGTAACTACTGAGCGTTTGTCCCGCGACTGGGTCACTCTCCTATTTATGATTGCTGTCCACAGTATTGCTGCTCTGGCGTTTTTGCCCAGCAATTTTTCCTGGGCTGCGATCGGTGTGGCGCTGCTGCTGCACTGGTTTACTGGCTGCCTGGGTATCACTCTAGGCTGGCATCGACTGGTCTCCCACCGCAGCTTTACCGTGCCCAAGTGGCTAGAGTACTTCTTTGTCTTTTGCGGTACGTTGGCCTGTCAGCACGGCCCCATCATGTGGGTTGGCCTGCATCGCCACCACCACGCCTACTCTGATCAAAGCCTCGACCACCATGACTCTAACAAAGGCTTTTGGTGGAGTCACATGGGCTGGATGCTGCGCGATGTACCCGCCAAGGATGAGGTGACTCGGTTTATTCGCGATATTAAAGACGATCCGTTCTACCTGTTCTGCGAGCGGTTCTTCCTGCCGCTGCAGATTGCGCTCGGGGTCGTACTC
Source organism: filamentous cyanobacterium CCP3 (assembly GCA_003022385.1). Classification (GTDB taxonomy): domain Bacteria; phylum Cyanobacteriota; class Cyanobacteriia; order Phormidesmidales; family Phormidesmidaceae; genus Nodosilinea. Next base: position 2,218 of record PYGV01000040.1, read on the forward strand.
TACGCCCTGGGCGGCTGGCCGTTTGTGCTGTGGGGCATTTTTGTGCGTCTGGTAGCGGTCTACCACTGCACCTGGTTGGTCAACAGCGCTACCCACAAGTTCGGCTATCGCAGCTTTGAAACCGACGATAAATCAACTAACTGCTGGTGGGTTGCTGTAGTTACCTATGGTGAAGGCTGGCACAACAACCACCACGCCTACCAGTATTCGGCGCGCCACGGCCTCAAGTGGTGGGAGATCGACATGACCTGGCTGACCATTCGTTTTTTAGAACTGGTAGGCCTAGCTAAAAAGGTTAAGCTGGCTGGCGCGGCCGATAGTTAGCCGCTGATCACACTGCGGCGATCGCTAGCCCGATCTCTCCTGTTTAGGACACCGTCACAACGTGGTGTCCTATTTTTTTGGTCGCTCATCTGAGGTTTCTCGATGGGCAAGATGCTTAAAGCCTGGTTGGCAACGGGAGGGATGGGGCTGCTGCTGGCAGCGTGCGATAGTTCGACACCGGCCCCTGGGGGCGATCGCCCCCAGGGGCCGTCTGACCACCGCGCCGCGCAACCTCTGGAAGAAACCACAGAACAGCGCCGCCAGGGCAGATATCAACCTTCAACGGTGACTACGGCGCCATGTATCAGCGAGACTCAGGCTTACTTCATTCCTGGGGTGCTAGAAGGCCTAAACGACACGTGCTACCTGTACGATCAAAGTCATCCCAATCAGGCGGGTCACCAGATCTTGGCCGCTCGCGTAGCTGAAGGGCTACAGCCTCTGCTAGAGCAAGCCACCCGGCCCGCCAGTCTACCCGATAGATAACTCCGCTGGGCGGAGCCAGCGATCGCCACCTACCCCACCCAGGCTAAGCCACCTAGATGTCAAGGTCTTCGAGCTTCATGCGGGGGCCGTAGGTCTCGATAAACTCGCGACGGGGGGCCACGCGATCGCCCATCAGAATCGTAAAGATGCGATCGGCCTCAGCGGCATCTTCGATCTCCACTCGCTTCATCGTGCGGGTGGTGGGGTCCATGGTGGTTTCCCACAGCTGCTGGGGCATCATTTCGCCCAGACCCTTAAACCGCTGCACCGTGTAGTTGGCGTTGGCCGGAAACTCGTTGGTAATCAGCTGTTGCAGCTCACGCTCGTTGTAGCAATACCAGTGGTTGCGGCCCCGCTCCACCTTATAGAGGGGCGGGCAGGCAATGTATACATAGCCCTGATCGACCAGATCGCGCTGGTAGCGGTAGAAGAAGGTCAGCAGCAGGGTGCGAATGTGGGCTCCGTCCACGTCGGCGTCGGTCATCAGGCAGATGCGGTGGTAGCGCAGCTGCGACGAGTCAAACTCTTCGCCGCGAATGCCCATGCCCAGGGCCGTGATCAGCGCCTGGATCTCGGTATTTTTGTAAATCTTGGAGTCGTCGGTTTTCTCAATATTGAGAATCTTGCCCCGCAGGGGCAGGATGGCCTGGAAGCGGCGATCGCGCCCCTGTTTGGCACTGCCACCGGCTGAATCGCCTTCCACAATAAAGATCTCAGACTCGCTGGGGTCACGGCTGCTGCAGTCGGCCAGCTTGCCGGGCAGGGTAGACGACTCCAGCACCGACTTGCGGCGCACTAGCTCCCGCGCCCGGCGGGCGGCCTCAGCGGCGTTAAAGGCCTGAATCGCCTTTTCTAAAATGGCGTCCGCTACGTTAGGGTGAAAATCGAGGTACTCGGTCAGCGCTTCGCCCACCAGCGAATCGACAATGCCGCGCACCTCGGTGTTGCCCAGCTTGGTCTTGGTCTGGCCCTCAAACTCGGGGTCGGGCACCTTGACCGAAATAATCGCCGTCAGGCCCTCGCGGATGTTCTCCCCGGCCAGGTTGGAGTCGGCGTCTTTGCGCTTGTTGCGCTTGCGGCTGAAGTTGTTGAGGGTGCGGGTGAGAACGGCCTTGAGGCCCTCCAGGTGGGTGCCGCCGTCAATGGTGCGAATGTTGTTGGCAAAGCCCAGCAGGTTGTCGGAGTAGGCGTCGATACACCACTGCAGCGCCGCCTCTACCTGTACGCCGTCGCGCTCGGAGGAGATGTGGATGATCTCGTCGTGGATGGGCTGCTTGTCGCTGTTGATGTACTGCACGTACTCAATAATGCCGCCCGCGTAGTGGTAGGTTGAGACCTTGGGCTGGTCTGACTTGATCACATCCAGGCGGTAGTCGGTGAAGATCACCTGAATGCCTGCGTTGAGGTAGGCCAGTTCGCGCAGCCGCCCGCACAGGGTGTCGTAGTCGAACTCGGTGCCGTTGTGAAAGATTTCGGTGTCGGGCAGAAACGTGACCGAGGTACCCTGGCGCTTTTCGGCAATTTTTTCCACCCGCAGCTCGCCGATGGGCACGCCGCGCTCAAAACGCAGCTTGTGTTCTTTGCCCTCGCGCCAGACCGTCACCTCGACCCACTCCGACAGGGCGTTGACCACCGAGATACCGACGCCGTGCAGGCCACCCGACACCTTGTAGCCGCCGCCGCCAAACTTGCCCCCGGCGTGGAGTACGGTCATCACCGTTTCGAGGGCCGATTTGCCGGTGCGAGGGTGCACATCGGTGGGAATGCCGCGCCCGTTGTCGGTCACCGACACAGAGCCATCGGCATTGAGCGAAATATCGATGCGATCGCAGTAGCCTGCCAGAGCCTCGTCTACGGAGTTATCAACAACCTCGTACACTAGGTGATGGAGTCCACGGGGCCCAGTGCTGCCAATGTACATGCCTGGGCGTTTACGAACAGGCTCAAGCCCCTCTAGAACCTGAATCTGCTCAGCACCGTAGTTGGTTGTCATGTTGTACGCTCCAAAAATGGGCTTAAGGCCACCCGACTACCCGGTAGACTAAAATACTAGAAAATTATAGCACAAAGCTGCCACAGCGGATTCTAGGGCGGCTTCAGGCGAAGAATGAGCCAGGGATGCAACCACCAAAATTTTCTCAGCTGAAGTCATTGCCCCAAAGCAGGGCAGAGAATAGTTCAATTGTACCATTTTTGCTGGTGATTGGCGGGGCCACCGCTACTGGCAAATCAGCCCTAGCCCTGGCTCTGGCCCAGCGCCTGCTTGGTCAAAATCAAGGCGGCGTCATTCTCAGCGCCGACTCCCGACAAGTATACCGAGAGTTTGATATTGGCACCGCAAAACCTTCGGCCCGCGATCGCCAGCAGGTGCCCCACTATTTAATCGACATCTGCGCCCCCACCGAAACCCTGACCCTGGCCCAGTACCAGCACCAGGCCCAGTCGCTCATTCAGCGGTTTCACCAGGTGGGCATCCCGCCTCTGCTGGTCGGTGGCACGGGTCTCTATATCGATGCGGTGGTGAAGGGCCTGCGCATTCCCCCGGTAGCGCCCCAGCCCGAGCTGCGCCGCCAGCTCGCCGCCCTGGGCCAGCCCCACTGCTACAGCCTGCTCAAGCGTTTGGATGCGATCGCGGCCCAGCGCATCCACGCCAACGACTCGGTGCGCACCATCCGGGCCCTGGAGGTGTACTACGTCACCGGACAGCCCCTGTCGGCTCTCCAGGGCGAAGCTCCCCCCGACTATCCGGTGCTGTACCTGGGCCTGGACGGCGATCCCCTGTCCCTGGAGCGCCGCATCGCTCAGCGCACTGGCGATATGGTCGCAGCGGGGTTGGTTGAGGAAGTCACCACTCTAGTCGAGACCTATGGCGCTGATCTACCTCTGCTGCAAACCTTGGGCTACGCCGAGCTTCTGCCCTATCTCCGGGGTGACTGTTCGCTTGCGGCGGCTGTGGACGATATTGTGCTCCACACCCGCCAGTTTGCCAAGCGTCAGCGCACCTGGTTCCGCAATCGGGCCACGGTGCAGTGGTTCGATGCCGATGCTAAACATCTGGTGGATCAGGTATGGGAGTGGTTAAGTAATAGAGTGTATGAGTGCTGAAGACGAAAGACTCGACGGGAAATAGCCCAGGCCAGACCACGCCATGTTAAGCAGGCTAATATTTAATAAAGTTTGAAGCCTTGCCCAGCAATAAGGTCGATCTTTGGGGTCATAACCATGCCAGCGACTACTGACATTGGAACTTTGATTGTCAAAACGCCAGAAACCCTAGGAGGTCGACCCCGCATTGCAGGGACGAGGGTATCTGTTCAACGCATTGCCGCGTGGTATAGAAAAGGATTGAACGCAGAAGAAGTTGCCGAACGAATTGGCATCGTTAATCTGGCCCAGGTGTACGCGGCCTTGACTTACTACCATGTCAACCAATCTGAGATCGAGGCCTATCTTGAAGAGGAAAAAGCCCAATATAAACAGCTATCAGCTAGCGCTGGCCAATCCGCATGAGGCTGATCAAGCTCTTCATCGACGAAGACTCGATGGATCAAAGGTTTGTATCTGCGCTTCGGGCTAGAGGTGTAGATGTTGTCACCGTTAATGACCTAAAGAGAACAGGCTTTAGCGATCAAGACCAACTCCAGTTAGCAGCTCAGCAGCAGCGATCGCTATACACCTTCAATGTCGGAGACTTTTGCCGTCTCCATAGCCTTTATCTACAAGAGGATCGATCCCATAGCGGCATTATTATTTCGTCGCAGGAGTACTCTGTAGGAGAGCAAATGCGTCGAGTATTGAGGCTAATGGACAGTCACCCCGCTGCAGCCATGATAAATCAGCTAGTTTTCTTGAGTCAGTATGGTGAGGATACTGAGTCGCCATGGCAAGGTTGATCAAAATTATTGGCTGCGACAATGCCGATCGCATCGGAGATGTCGTTTTTATCCACGGCCTGGGCGGCAGCGGGCTAGAAACTTGGCATAGCGATCCCCAAGCAATTAAGCCGCTTCAGCAGCAGGCCCAAGCAGCGGGCACCGAGTTTGACCCAGGGCAGCTCGACTTTTGGCCCGCTTGGCTCGGCCAAGATCGCCCTGACCTGGGCATCTGGTCGCTGGAGTATGAGCTAGAACCCTCCGCCTGGAAGGGAAACACCATGCCCCTGGCCGAGCGGGCGAACAACGTGCTCGAGATTTTTGCCAACAAGCGCATTGGGCAGCGCCCTGTTGTCTTTATCACCCACAGCATGGGCGGGCTGCTGGTGAAGCAGTTGCTGCGCAACGCCACCGATTTTGGCTCTGGTCGCCAGCGCCAGGTGGCCGAGCGAACCAAAGGGCTCGTCTTTTTGGCAACGCCCCACTCAGGGTCAAACTGGTCGAAATGGGCGCAGTTCATCAACGGGCTGTTGTTGAACCTACCGAAGATTAGCCTCAGCGTAGAGGAGTTGGAATATGGCCACAGCCGCTTGCAAGAGCTGAACCAAGTCTATCGGGGCCATAAGCAGCTGGGCCAAATTCCGGTGAAGGCCTATTACGAAACCAGGCCGCTGATGTCTATTGGGGTAGTGGTCGATAAGGTGAGTGCCGATCTGGGCAAGCCGGAAGCCCCAACCCCTGTAGATGCAGACCATATCAGTATCTGCAAAATCTCCAAACGAGATAAGGAAGATGGGGTTGTCTACGACAGCATTTTGCTGTTTTTGGAAGATCATTTGACGGAGCAAAAGTCTGGCCAATACGGATCTTCGTCAGAGAACGCACCACCAGCAGTAGATCGCAGCACTCTCTACGGGCAGCTGGCAGCCTTGCCCTCGCCACAGTTTGGCCACCTGGTATTTACCATCAACCCACCACCAGGGACAGTGCCTGATAGTGTGGCTGCCCAGGGGGCGCGGGTAGAAGCCCTGCTAAACTGGGCTGACGGCACCGGAGGATGTGGTTTAGCCGAGGTAAATGCCGTGCTTGAGAGTATGCTCAACCGCCCTCGATAGCCCCTTCGCAAAGCAACGGCGCTGCTGCGGAGGGGCTGAGTTCAACGGTGCCCCAAGAGAACAATCCGCTCGCTCAACCTAGCCCGGCGTTGAGTCGGGTGAACCCGTTTGGCGATCGGGGCTGCATTCGTGAGCCAGGGCGGTTTTTTGGCCGCAAACCCCTGCTCCAGAGAATTTTTAACGAGTTGCACAAGGGATCTAGCCTGTCGCTGGTGGGCGAGTCGCAGGTGGGCAAGTCTTCGATTTTGGCGATGGTGCGCCATTGGGGGCCAAAGGCGCTCAAGCTCGCCCCAGAGCAGTTCATCCATGTAGATATGCAGGTGATTCGCAACGAAGACGAGTTTTTTGAGGCCCTGTGCGAAGAGCTGCAACTGATTGAAACCCTGCGGGGCTTTCGGCTCAACCGGGCTTTGCAGGGCAAGCGCTACATTGTCTGTCTGGATGAAATTGAGAAAATGGTGAACCAGCAGCACTTTACCGGCAGCGAACGGGAAGAACTGCGCGGCTTTGCCGACGGAGCCGATGCCCCGCTGAGCCTTTTGATTGCCAGTCGCTCACCGCTGAATGTACTGTTTGACGACGACCCGACGCGCACATCGCCCCTGCACGGGCTCTGTGGGGCACCGCTGCGAGTAGACGCCTTTTCACAGCCAGAAGCCCAGGCTTTTTTGACCCATCGGCTAACGGGGAATGCGGTGCAGTTTACCCCAGCACAAATGCAGCAGCTCTACGACAAAACTGGCGGACACCCGGCCCGGTTGCAGGCCGCCGCCGCTGATCTTTACCGCCAACTGGCGAAGAGGTAAGGCCCAATGCCTGCGTTTCCGACTTATCCGGGGGAGCTGCCGAGGTGCTTGAACCCGTTGAACCTGCGGCACTACTCTTTGCTGGCCTACTGGGTATTTTTTCGACCCATGGCGCTCAAGTGCTACCTATATCAGGCTGACCCAGATTTATACCGGACTGGCTCAGGCTTAGGAATTTTTCGTATCCTGCCGGTTCCGGCCTACCGAAATCTTTACCTAGTTGCCCTGGGGACAACCTTATTGATGACAGCGCTGTTTGAGGCACCTATTGGGTTGCTGGTCAGTATGCAAGGGCCAGGTGCTATAGATTGGGCTGGGACAGCTTTAGGGATGGCCTTAGGGGTGGCCTTAGGGGTGGCTTTAGGATCGATCGACGGGATGACCGACGGGATAGCCTTAGGGGTGGCCGAAGGAGTGTCCTTAGCGGTGTCCTTAGGGATAGTCGGAGGGATAGCCTTTGGAGTTTCTGGAGGGGTGGCATCCTTTGGAGTCGCCGGAGGGGTAGCTTTCGGGATGGCCCTGGGAGTGGCCTTTGGAGTTGCTGGAGGGGTAGCCTTTGGGGTAGTCGGAGGGGTGGCCTTAGGAAGCGCCGGAGTGGTGAGCTTAGGGAACATCGGAGTGTTGGGAGGAGTAGTCTTCGAGGTGGCCGGAGGAGTAGTCTTCGGGGTGGCCTTAGGGGGTGCCGGAATAGTGGGGGTTTTGCGCTTGCCGATGTACCTTATTCAGTGTGTGTGGATAGTACGATCTACTTGGCGTGGGCAACACCCCATCTGGTGGGATGAATTGGCGGTATTGCCTTTTCTACGAACACAGATAGCCATTAGCCAAGCCTGGAAGCAAGGCACGGTGGCTGGTTTAGAGCGCCTGTCTCAGCTTGCAGCCAATCCTTTTCAGCACTGGGTTTTACAAAAGGCACTCTACCAACGGTTACATCAGTCAGCCTCAGCACTCCCTTTTCTGTACCAGCTGGTTAGCCTACAAAGTCTGGATGCCTATGCCATTGCGCCTATCAGTGAATCAGACTGGCAACGCATTCCCTCTGTTCGGCAGGTGTTTATGAGTGAACTGGCCGGGCAAGGCAACGATCATGCAAGAGGGCCAGAAAATGCTGTTTGGTGGCTGACCCAACCTCTACGGGTACGTAAATCTACTCCACTCACTGCGTTTGCCCGTCTGCTGTACTTACTTACCTGGTCAATTGAGCCAGATGAGCAATGGCCCAATGATTTTGACCTAGAAGACTTTCAGGATCTATTCGATCAATTAGCCAACTATCCGTGTGGGAATGAAATTCAGCGCTCATTTGGCTGTATGGCTCGCTTCCTTAAGTGTTTATCCTTATCGAGCCTAGCCACTGCCCAGGGGCTAATCGCAGATTTACCCTCTGCTAAAGAGGCCATTCGTCCCAACGTCATTCAAGCCCTGCGACAGTTTGGCCATATTGGCCAAGACATTGCCGTCTTTCAAACTGCTACCAGCCGCCTCAACCAGCTCGCTGCTCTGGGTCGCGCCACCGACCAGCTCGAAGACCTGCGCGAATACATCAACCAGTCGGTGCTGCCGCCCGAAAAGGTAATTTTGCAAGAAATTCTGCGACGCTGGCGAAAGCTGGTGAGCGATGCCAGTGGTGAACTGGGGCAAATCACTATTGCCGAGCCGGTGGTCAACCCCTACGTCGCGGGCAACCCAGTGGCAGGCGAGCTATTTGTGGGGCGCGAGGCCATTTTGCGCGAGCTAGAGGAACTGTGGCTGAAACCAGGGCAGGTCGATTCGGTTTTGCTCTATGGCCATCGCCGCATGGGTAAATCTTCCATTCTCAAAAACCTGCCCCACCGACTCGACGGGCAGCGCAACCTGGTGGTGGAGTTTAACCTCCAGCGGGTGGGCAAAGTGCGCAGCACCGGGGAACTGCTCTATGCTCTGGCGCTAGCGCTGTGCGATCGCCTCCCACCCGAAGCGGCCAACACCATCAGCGAACCCGATGAAGCCACCTTTTTAGCCGCAGACCATAACCCCTACCAGTCCCTTAACCGCTGGCTCAAGCTAGTGGCTCCCTATATGACCAACCGGCGTTTTATAGTCGCGATCGATGAGTTTGAGCTGATCGAGACCGCTATTGATGAGGGGCGCATTGAAGCAGGGCTGACGGAGTATTTGCGGGGGCTAATACAAACTACCGATTGGATTGTGCTGGCTATGGCGGGGCTCTATACCCTGCAAGAAAAATGCTACGACTACTGGCACCCGCTGTTTGGCAGCATTAAACCCCGCCGAGTTAGCTTTTTATCTGCCGACTCTACCCGCAGGCTAATTACCCAGCCTGCTGCCGACTTTCCCCTTGACTACACCCAGGCGGCCATTGAGGGAATCATTCACCTCACCTATGGCCAACCTTACCTGGTGCAACTCATTGGCCAAAAGCTGGTGGCTCAGTTTAACTACCAAGTATTTGAGGCCGGGCAGTCGCGCGATCGCCCCATTTCCTTAGACGACCTGCATGCGGTGATTGACTCCCCCGATTTCTTTCAGGATGGCGGGGCTTACTTTACTGGAGTCTGGCGACAGGCCGAAGATAGCGCTGCACCGGGGCAAGCCCAGATTTTGCAAGTGCTTGCAGCAGGCGAGAAATCCCTAGCGGAATTAATCGCGGGTGCTGGCCTATCTGAAGCACAGATAGAAGTCGCCCTAAAAACCCTGCAAGACCACGATGTTGTGAAGTCTACTGGGGAGGGTCTATACAGCTTTACTGTTGAGCTAATGCGCCGCTGGGTGCAGATATCCAAGGCGTAGACTTTCTGATTAAGCTAAGAACCGCTCAAGGCTGATCACAACATCGGGAAACGCCACAGGCAATATTTGCCCAGAGGAAATGCGCTGATGGCTCTGGTAATTGCCCTCAACCGGATCTCGGTAGAGGATCACGCAGCGATCGCGCAAGTTAATCACCCGATACTCCTCAATCCCGGCTTGCGCGTAGACTAAGGGTTTATCCTCGGTGTCTTTTGCCAGGCTAGTATTCGAAAACTCGATGACCAGAAAGATGTCTTCAGGCTGCGGATGGGCGTTTCTGTAGGAGCGATCGCGCACCAAAGCAATATCGGGCTCAGGCTCGCTGTCGTTCGGTGGAATGCTAATCGGTTTGGCCGCCCGCACCTGATATCGTCCCTCGGCCATGCTCCAGAGCAGAGGCATCAAGCACGTCGATGAATCGGCGTGTTCTGGCCCCTCTGGTGGCATTTCGACGATTAATCCATTTAGCAATTCGATATGCCGACCTTCAAACAGGCCTGCGCTTACCATGTGATGGTAGTCGGCGAGCGTCCAGCGGGCGATCGTTACAGCCATGGCGACATACCCTTTAAGGGAGCTGAGGCCTCTATGATAACAATCCTCTTTTTTGACTAAAGCTCTTCGTCGGCCAGTTCCGGCTGTTCTACCGTCAGCTCCAGGGCGATCGGCTCAGCTTCTTCAGAGGCGGCTTCAATCAGCACCGGTTCGGCCTCAACGGCTTCTTGCTTAGTTTCCAGGTTGAGCGGTATCCGCAGCGGTTCCGGCTGCTCCTGCTCTTGCTCCATCACCGGCAGCGACTCGACCAAGTCGTCGAGGGGGCGAGGAATCACCATGACGGCGTGGAGTTCACCAATGCGCTCGGCCTCGTGCATACCGGCTTCGATCGCGATCGCCACGTTGGGCAGCGACCCCCGAATCAAGATGGTGCAGAGCCCTTCGCCGATCGCCTCGTGGGACATCAGCTGCACGTCAGCGCTCTTGGTCATGGCGTCGGCAGCCCCCACCATCGCCGGGAAGCCCCGCGTTTCGAGCAGACCAATGGCCTGGCTACCCAGTTTGCCACCGGCCTCACTGCGTAGCTCATCCCAGCGGGCGCAGATGGGCAGCACCGCCTCCAGATTGGGTAATGGGCGAGGAATCAGGGTTGACGAGACAAACTGGCCAAACTCCTGAGCGGTTTCAACCCCCGCTTCAACGGCCATTCGCACATCGGCAACGCCGCCTCGCACAATGGCCGTACAGTGGCCGCCGCCGGTTTTTTCGTAGCCCACCAGCAACACATCGGCGGCTTTGAGCATGGCGTCGGCGGTGCCCACCACCGCCGGAAAACTCTCCGTTGACACCATGCCCAAAGCGGCCCCGCGATACTTGTCGCGCCGCTGAGCTTCCGTTGGCCTGGGGGCCGGGGTTGCCAGCGTTAGCCGCTTGGGCGCACCGGACTTGAGGTCAAGGGGAGAGGCTAGTTTGCCATCGGGTTGCATAGAGTGCCTCTGCACAGGGGTGTCTGCTTCTCCATTCTACGGCTTGTCTTCTGAGGTAGCGCCATTGAGCGCCTGACGATGGGGAAATAGGGTAGACAGGAGGTGATTCACCTGAGCTTTGCCGTAGACCGAGGACCCATTTAGGCGGTTGCCGTTAGAGGTGTTGCCGCTGGTGGTGTTGCCATTAGCAGTGTTGCCGTTAGCGCTACTGTAATGAGCGTTCTCCCCCTGGGTGCTGGTCGGCTGACTACCGTTGATCGATCTGTATCCAGCGGTCCCGTTGGCAACATGAAATTCATGCTTTGCTGGAGCGGCGACACCAACGCTAGACCCGCCCCCACAAGACTGGGACGGCTCTGGGACGGGTTGACTGGGATCGCCCACCAGAGAGCCGGGGGCCACTACCTGAGACGCTCCGAGGTTAGGGTTGATGACCGTACTGTTGGAGCCAATGCAGGTGTGCTGTCCAACAGAGCCGTGGCCGACAATTAGCACGCCGCTGCCCAGGCTCACTCCAGGTTCAAGCACCAGATCTCCCTGTCGAGCCTGCACCACCACGTCGGCCCCCAAGCAGACCCCTGCTGAAATCACTAACCGACAGCCCGGTGCTGCCCCCAGCAGTACACCAGGGGCCACAGCTACCCCCGGTGCCAAATCCACATTCCCTTGGATATGGCCGTTAGCAGACGGGTTACTGGCCTGGGCGGGTACGACCACGGTCAACGATCTTTACCTTATAGGGCGTTGTGGGGCATCAGACGCGCTGATGTCAAGGGCGCTGAATAGTCGCCTCAAGCACGCGCTTTTTCACCTTGGGGTCAATGCCAATCAGGCGCACATACTGACCCGAGTGATTGCGCAGCTGAGACTCAAGAGCGGCCAGCACGTCGGAGGTTCGACTGCCCTCCAGGGTACCGACAGTCTGCCAGGCGCCGCTGCGGTAGCGGCGTGCGTCAGCATGTTCTAGGCTGAGTCGATAGCCCTGGTTAACCAACTGGTTGACCTGCTGCACCAAATCTTGGGAGAGGCCGCCCATGGGTGCCGAGCCATTGCCCGATGCCGAACTGGCGGCCGGAGCCGCATAGGACGGCCCAGAAGACCCAGCAGGCGCAGACTTAGAGCCCGGACGCTGGACGGTAACGGCAGAAATTCGGCGCTTAGCTTTGGGATCGATACCAAAGACCCGCACGTACTCATTGGGGTGCTCAGCGATACAGGTATTGATCGCGGCCATGACATCGCCCTCGCGGGTGCTGCCGATGGGGGTGCAAGACTGCCACACGTTGCTCTTGTAGCGGCGGGCATCGGCGTGCTCAGCCCCAACGTGGAATCCCTGGTTAAGCCACTGGCGCACCTGCTGGGCCACATCGCCCGAGGCCCTGCCAGAATCGCCGTTGGAGCCAGACGAGGTGTAGGGGGAGCCCGAGGCACTGGCCGATCGCGAACCTGCGCTGACCGGTCTGCCGTCGGGGCGCTGAATGGTAATCGGGGCAATGCGGCGCTTAGCCTGGGGATCGATACCAAACAAACGCACGTATTCGCCCGAGTGCTCAGCGAGGCAGCGCTCCAGTTCCCCAAACACCTCGCCCTCGCGGGAGGACTGGATAGGCGAGCAGGTTTGCCACACGTTGCTGCTGTAGCGGCGGGCATCGGCGTGCTCGGTGCCAATGCGGTATCCCTGGCTGAGGTACTGACGCACCTGCTGCACCACCTCGGGCGACAGAGGACCGCTGGACGACGGCGACGGCGACGCCGGACGGTAGGCCCCGTGGTTTGAGGGGGCGGCGGTTGAACTGCCACTGCCAACCGCTACGGGTTTACCGTCGGCCCGCTGAATAGTAATTGGGGCAACCCGCTGTTTGGCTCTGGGATCGATGCCAAACATGCGCACGTACTCGCCCGAGTGCTCGGCCAGACAGGCTTCTAGGGCCGCTATCACCTCAGACTCTCGGCTGGACTGAATGGGGCTGCAGGTCTGCCAAACGCCACTGCGATAGCGGCGAGAGTCGGCGTGCTCGGTACCAATAGCCAGGCCCTGGGCCAGGTACTGGCGGGCCCGTTGGACAACGTCGGGGGGTAGCAGTTGAGAAGTCATAGTGCCAAATCCATCACGTTCGGTTGAGTCTGCTGTGCGGTCGGAGGAAGCGGAGCTGGTGGGCTTGCGCCAATCGGTCGGGGTCGCAAAGCCCGACGTTTCTGAAAGCTCATTAACCAGAGCCCGATCAGCAGGGCTGACGTCGGGTAAACTGTCGGCCTGGTGCTGCTGAGTAATCACTGATCCGGAGGGCACCAGTTTACCCGGCGGTATGGCTACATCCTGTACCAGGGCGTGCATCATGACGACGCAGCCAGCCCCGAGGCGAGCGTTGTACAGCGTTGAGCGAAAGCCAATGAAGCAGTCGGGGCCAATGTAGAGCGGGCTCTGCACCAGGACTTTGTAGGCCAAAAAGGCGCGATCGCCCACCCAGACTGCGTAAGATACGCGATCGTCGCCCAGCACGCGTCCCTGGGTACGACCATAAATTGTGGTTCCCTCCTGCAAGACGCAGGCAGACCCAAGCCGTACTGTGGCATTGGGGTCGGCCTGCACCGTTACTCCTGCCGCCAGCACGGCCCCTGGGTCTACCATCACCTGCCCGTGCACCTGGGCCAGAGGGTGAACCCGAGGTGCCAGTGCCGTCTGGGTCGGAGATGCCGCTGGTGTGCGGATCGCCATTGCTACACATCCTCCAAAAGAACCCTTGAGCGATCGCCCAATCGAAGCGGTCAAAGAGCTAGCCTAACCACCATCTCACAGACCAACCTGGTCTGAAATCACGGGCAAGCGCCCTGAGCAACGCCCCAGACCACAACTGCGTTTAGCTAAAATCATCCCGCTTGTTGTAGAGATTGCCGCTGTCAAGACTGACGGTATCGACAATCGCAATCACAGCCGCATCTACGGGACGATTTTCGTAGCCGTGATGCTGGCGGGCCCCGCTGCCCTGAGTAATCAATACCCATTCGCCAGGCCCAGCCCCCACCACATCGGCGGCAACGGTATAGTCGGGCAGTAAGTCACCCGTTTCGCTAATGAGCTGCACCAGCAAAAACTTAGTGCCGCTCAAGCTGGGCTCTTTACAGGTGCTAACTACCGTGCCGCGAACCTTAGCCAAGAGCATAGCGACCTATCTGCCGTAGGGGCGGATACCGCTGACGCTCTCTCTAAATTGCTCTACCGCTTCGGTGTAGCGAATGGGCAGCACAAACTCGAGGTTTTCGTGGGGACGGGCAATGATGTGGGTAGAGAGCACCTGCCCCCCATTCACTCGCTTGACGTTCTCAATGCCAGCCGCAACCGAGGCCTGAACCTCAGATACGTCGCCGCGAATAATGACGGTAACGCGACCGCTGCCGATTTTTTCGTAGCCCACCAGGGTGACCCGGGCTGCTTTTACCATCGCGTCAGCCGCTTCTACCACAGCGGGGAAGCCCAACGTTTCAACCATGCCAACAGCAATTGCCATTCTTTTGAATCCTTTGTATTTGAGATAGAGATGCCTTGCAGAATGCCGGAGCCAGGCCTGTGGACTATGGCTTCGAGCCCTGGGGCAGACCTAAAAATCTTCTAGACCGTGAACCTGAAACCCTGAAGAAGCGCTTTGGAGCCTAGGTTCTAAACTGCTCGACCGCCTCGGTGTAGCGAATGGGCAGCACAAACTCGAGGTTCTCGTGGGGGCGGGCAATGATGTGGGTAGACAGCACTTCGCCACCGTTGACGCGCTTGGCCGATTCAATGCCTGCCGATACCGAGGCCTGAACCTCAGACACATCGCCCCGCACGATGACCGTAACGCGACCGCTACCGATTTTTTCGTAGCCTACCAGGGTGACCCGGGCTGCTTTTACCATCGCGTCAGCCGCTTCTACCACCGCCGGAAACCCGAGCGTTTCAATCATTCCAACAGCAATTGGCATAGTCAAAGTCTCCTTATATATTTAGACAACCCTGGATTGACCCAGCAGGCTTGACCAGTTATTCGGGCACGAAAAACAGCTCCCGAAAAATTAAAAAACCGGGAATCGCCTCTGGAAAGCAAAAACGCTGAATTGCCCAAAAATTCTTGATGACAGATTAAGCATAGGTGTCCGTAGTCACTTTTGCAATATAAGCCCCAATGATTGTTGCTAATGTTGAATATTATTAAAGCTTATGACGTAAAGCTTTTTTTGTCGTAATCTATCCACAACCAGGCGAGAGTGTGTGCTCACTCTCTGTCTGCCCTCTGGCGCTGGTTTGCCCAGGCGATGGATCTTACGGTCGGGTTTTGCCCATCGATTGCTGACGTTAAGCATTTTTATAAATTGAGCCGAAAACTCACCATTTTTGGGCAAAGAGGCCGATTGGGAATCAGGTAGAATATCAAACAAAGCGTTGCCATAGTAGACACTGGAGGCCCAAACTGCGGCGGTTTTGCCGCCCCCAAGCCAGAAAAGCTAGGCCGAGTTATGCGGCTGTTGTCTCAGGCGATTCCAATCAGCGGATTGGGGTCAGAACGGTCTGAGGAGGGTAACTGTCCGCTGCGGTGGTGCGGCTGGGGGCGATCGCCCCCGGAGTGTTTCTGTAGCTGATTTTTAGCCGCAGCGCCCTGGCCGCAGCCAGGCTGTGGCCCATACAGGTAAAAACGTTCCTAGTGCCGCTGGTAAAAAATGCTGGTGCCAGGGGCGAGGTGTTGTCAGAGAGCGTCGGAATGACCCAGTTTTTTGTAGAAACCAGCTGGCTGCTGCCCATATACGGCCTGATGGGAGCTGTGCTGTCGCTGCCCTGGTCAACGGGCTTGGTGCGCCGCACTGGCCCCCGTCCAGCGGTCTACCTGAATATTGCCATGACCCTGCTGGCCTTTAGCCACGGGCTGCTGGCGTTTCGTGGCATCTGGAACCAGGGGCCTCAAGAGCTGCTGTTCTCGTGGTTTGACTTTGCCGATTTGCACCTCACCCTGGCCCTCGATATTTCGGTGCTCAACCTGGGTGCCCTAGAGCTGATCACAGGTCTGAGCCTGCTAGCTCAGGTCTTTGCCCTGGGCTATCTCGAAAAAGACTGGGCCCTGGCCCGGTTCTACGGCCTGATGGGGTTCTTTGAGGCCGCCATGAGCGGTCTGGTGCTGAGCGGGTCGCTATTTGTCTCCTACTCGCTGCTGGAGATGCTGACGCTGTCGACCTACCTGCTGGTGGGTTTCTGGTACGCTCAGCCCCTGGTCGTCACTGCCGCCCGCGACGCGTTTTTGACCAAGCGCATCGGCGATGTGCTGCTGTTAATGGGGGTGGTGGCGCTGGCTTCGCTGGCGGGCAGCCTCAACTTTAATGACCTGTACGAATGGGTCAAGGTCGAGGAGTTGGCGCCAGCGATGGCCACCCTGCTGGGGCTGGCGCTAATTGCTGGCCCGATTGGCAAGTGTGCTCAGTTTCCGCTGCACCTGTGGCTCGATGAGGCCATGGAAGGCCCCAACCCCGCCTCAATTTTGCGGAACTCAGTGGTGGTCACCTGCGGGGCCTACGTGCTGATTCGGCTACAGCCGATTGTGGTGCTGTCGCCCGTGGCCCTGGGTGCCCTGGTGGCAGTCGGCACCATTACCGCGATCGGGGCCTCCCTGGTGGCGCTGGCCCAGATTGACCTCAAGCGTACCTTCTCTTACTCCACCAGCGCCTACCTGGGGCTGGTGTTTATTGCCGTGGGCACCGAGTGGCCTGGGGTGGCGTTTACGCTGCTGCTCACCCACGCCGTGGCAAAAGCGCTGATCTTCATGGCGGTGGGGTCAATCATTACCACCACCAACTGCCAAAACATGACCGAGCTGGGTGGCCTGGGGCGCAAAATGCCCGCCACTGCTCTGGCCTACGGGGTTGGGGCCCTGGGAATGGTGGGGGTAGTGCCCCTAGGCTGCTTCTGGGGTCTGCGGATGGGGGCCGACTTTCTCAGCGGCGACTACCCACTGCTGGCGGGCGTATTTTTTGTCGTCAATGGTCTCACTGCCCTCAATCTGACGCGGGTCTTTCGCCTGGTGTTTTTGGGCCCGGCCCAGCCCAAGACCCGGCGCGCCCCGGAGGTGCCCTGGCCGATGGCAGTGCCCATGGTGGCACTGACCGTGGTAACGCTCTTGGTGCCCGTGATCATGGGCAGGCTGGCGCTGCTACCCCCCTGGGAGTACATCAACCCGCCGGTCACCGCCCTGATGCTGGTGTCGGGATGGATAGGGGTAGCCGCTGGGGCGAGAATATCCCTGTCTAAGTCGCTGGCGCGATCGCTGAATCGCCCCCTACGTATCGCCCAGGACCTGCTGGCCTACGATTTTTACACCGAGCGGCTGTACGACAAAACTGTAGTGGCCGCTGTTTCGAGCCTGGCCCGGTTGAGTAACTGGTTTGATCAGTACGTGGTCGATGGCCTGGTCAACGGCGTCGGTCTGGCTTCTCTGTTTGGGGGTGAGGGCCTCAAATACAGCGCCTCTGGCCAGTCGCAGCTCTACCTGTTGACCATTATTACAGGCGTGGGGCTGCTCGGAATTTTCATGACCTGGACACTTTGGTAACCGTTGGCCATGCTAAGCACGCTAATTTTAATTCCGCTGGTGGGTGCCCTGGTGCTGTGCCTGTGGCCTGGCAAGCTGGAGTCGAAGACGGCCAAGCTGATCAGCGGCGCGGCCCTGGCGTTTACCCTGGGGTGGGTGGGGCTGCTGGCGACTCGGTTTGAGCTGGCGACACCGGGGTTTCAGTTTGAGGAGCTGCTGCCCTGGGTAGAACCGCTGGGGCTCAGCTACCGCCTCGGTCTCGACGGCCTGTCGCTACCGCTGCTGGTGGTCAATAGCCTCTTAGGACTGGTGGCTATCTACATCAGCGATCCCAAGCTGCATCGGGTGCGGCTCTACTACGTGCTGCTGCTGGTGATTAACAGCGCTGTGGCCGGGGCATTTCTGGCCGCTAACCTGCTGCTGTTTTTTATTTTTTATGAGTTGGAGCTGATTCCGCTGTACCTGCTGATTGCGATCTGGGGCGGGGCGCGGCGCGGCTATGCGGCCACCAAGTTTTTGATCTATACCGCCCTGTCGGGGGTGCTGATTTTGGGCACGTTTTTGGGGCTGGTGTGGCTATCGGGCAACAGTAGCTTTGACTACGACAGCGGGCTGGCCGCCGCCCTGCCTCTGGCGCAGCAGGTGACGCTGCTGGTGGCGCTGCTGGTGGGGTTCGGCATTAAGGTGCCGCTGTTTCCGTTTCACACCTGGCTGCCCGACGCCCACGTGGAGGCCTCGACTCCGGTTTCGGTGCTGCTGGCGGGGGTGCTTCTGAAGCTGGGCACCTACGGCGTGGTGCGCTTTGGGCTGGGGCTGCTGCCCGATGCCTGGATGGCGCTGGCCCCCTGGATGGCGATCTGGGCCGTGGTGAGCGTGCTCTACGGGTCGCTGGCGGCGATCGCCCAGACCGACATGAAAAAAATGGTGGCCTACAGCTCGATTGGCCATATGGGCTACGTGCTGCTGGCGGCGGCGGCCTCAACCCCGCTGAGCATTGTGGCGACCGTGTTTCAAATGATTAGCCACGGGCTAATTTCGGCGCTGCTGTTTTTGCTGGTGGGGGTCGTGTACAAAACCACCGGCACCCGCGACCTGACGGTGCTGCGCGGCCTGCTCAACCCCGAGCGGGGTCTGCCCTTTGTTGGCTCGATGATGATCCTGGGGGTGATGGCCAGCGCGGGTATTCCTGGTATGGTGGGCTTTATTTCGGAGTTTTTGGTGTTTCGGGGCAGCTTTTTGATCTTTCCGGTGCAGACGCTGCTGTGTATGGTGGGTTCAGGCCTGACGGCGGTCTACTTCTTGCTGCTGGTCAACCGGGCCTTCTTTGGCCGACTGGCGATCGCCCCGCCGACCAGCCTTCCGCAGATCGATCTGGTGCTGCCCCAGGTCAGCTGGCGCGATCGCGTTCCCGCCCTGGCCCTAGCCACCCTGATTGTGGCCTTTGGCCTACAGCCCAACTGGCTCGCTCGCTGGAGCGAACACACCACCCTGGTGCTGCACCAGCCCTACCAGGGGTTTGTTCAGGCCAGAACCCAGTCTGCGCCCCTGCTGTCGGCCACCGGAGCCGATGCCGGGGCTGATATTGGGGCTGATTTTGGCCTGAACACCCCGGCCCTGACTGTGCCCCTGCCGGCTGCCTCTGTCCCTGTTGCCCCTCACGCCCAGGTCTCTCTGCCATGACCAAAACCCTACCTCTGGCTACCGTCGCCGTTCATCCCCTGGAGCCTTTTATTCAAAAGCTGCTGGGGGCCGAGGCCCTGCTGCCCGACTCTGAAACCAACGTGATGGAGGTGGTCGGCATTCTCAAAAGCTATGGGGTCGTGCTCGACGCCTACTCTAAAAACCTGATCTTCATTGCCGACCACCAGTTTCTGGTGCTGTTTCCGTTCTTTAAGTACTTCAACGGCGAAGTGACGCTGGCTAAGCTACTGCGCCACTGGTGGCACGATCGCATCAACTTCGAGTATGCCGAGTACTGCATGAAAACTATGCTCTGGCACGGCGGCGGCCAGATGGATGCCTACCTCGACAGCGACGATTTTTTGCAGCGGTGCGGGGCGGCGATCGCGGCTAAGATCAAGTCAAACCCAGCTATGCGGGGGCTGCACGGTCTTTTCCCTGACTTTTTGCCCGAGCAGGTGCGCCAGCTCGCCTACTACAGCGCCCTGGGTCAGTTTTGGCGGGTGATGAGCGACCTGTTCATCGACTTATCTGATGCCTACGACGCAGGGAAGGTGCAGACCATTCCCGACGTTGTGGCTTTTATCAAAGCCGGGCTGGTCGCGGCTGCCGCCAACCCGATTACCTACGCCGTTGAGATTGGCGGTAGCCGCTACGACCTGCTGCCCAAGTCGGCGGGGCTGACCTTTCTGATGGATGTGGCGGTGCCCTACGTAGAGGCCGTCTTCTTTCGGGGTACTCCGTTTTTGGGTACGGTCTCCTACAACGCCCAGGCCAACCAAATCTCGGTCGACCAGGGCCGCTTTGACTACGGGGCGCTCTACGCCGACCCCTTGCCGATCGGCGGGGCCGGCATTCCGCCCACCCTGCTGATGCAGGACATGCGCCACTTTCTGCCCGACTACCTGACTGCGTTCTACCAGGCTCAGGGGCGCGGCCTCGACGATGTGCGGGTTAAAATCTGCCAGAGCTTTCAAAAATCGATGTTTTGCGTTACCAGCGCGTCGCTGCAGGGGCTGTTGCCCCACCCTGCCGATACGACCGATCCGGCAGAACGGGTGGCCAACCACAGCTTTTTAGCCGCCTGGATGGATCGTCTGGCCACGTCGCGGCTGGATGTAGTACAGCTTTGAGGGTCTTGGCGCTGAGATCGGGGCGCGTCGCCAAGGTTGGCCACAGTTCTGATTTGATCGGCGCTGCCGCGCCTTAAGAAAAGGCCTGCGATTAAAGCCCCTGACGGACCTGAAGCACCCCCACCAGCGCCTGAATGAGCGCGGCGGGCTGCACTGGTTTGGGAATATGGCGCTGAAATCCGGCGGCCAGGGCCTGCTCTTGGTCGGCCTCGCGGGCGTAGGCGGTAAGCGCGATCGCCGGTATCCGTCCCCCCCGTTCAGTCGGCAGCGCCCTGATCTGCTGCATCAGCATGTAGCCATCTACCTCGGGCATACCAATATCGCTGATTAAAACCTGGGGCTGAGCCTGCTGCAACGCATTGAGGGCGGCCCTGGCGCTGGCCGCTGAGCTTACCGTAGCCCCAACTTGCTCCAGCAGGAAGACAATAAAATTGCGAGTATCGGCGTCATCGTCGACCACCAAAATGTGGCTGCCGTGCAGATCTAGGGCGGGTTCGTTGAGGCGAGCATGGCGATCGGCGGCAGGTTGATGGGTCAGCGTCGGCAGAGTGACGGTAAACGTAGCCCCCAGCCCTTCGCCAGCGCTATCGGCCCGAATGGTACCGCCATGCAGTTCGACCAGGTGGCGCACGATCGCAAGCCCCAGGCCCAGACCGCCAAACTGCCGCGTCGTAGCGCTGTCGGCCTGGCGAAAATAGTCAAAAATGAGGGGCAAAAAGTCAGGCGAGATGCCCTTGCCGGTGTCGGAGACGGTAATTTCGGCCTGGTTGGCATCGTCTCGGGCCAGCCGCACCCGAATCTGCCCCCCGGCGGGGGTAAACTTGACCGCGTTGGACAGTAAATTCCAGACCACCTGCTGAAGGCGGGTGGCATCGCCCGAGACCAGGCCAATCTGGTCATCGAGGTGAACATCAACCTGAATCGATTTAGCCTCTGCCGCCAGCCGCACGGTCTCGATAGCGGCGCGGATGGTAGCGGCCAGGTTGACCGTGGTAGCGTTGATCTCAAGCTTGCCCCGCAGCATGCGCGACACGTCGAGCAGGTCGTCGATCAGCTCGGTTTGCAGCTTGGCGTTGCGCTCGATGACGGCCAGAGCCTGCTTGGTCTTGGCCTCGCTCAGGTTGCCACTCTGTAGCAGGGTGGCCCAGCCCAGAATAGGGTTGAGCGGCGACCTGAGCTCGTGGGAGACGACGGCTAAAAACTCATCTTTGGTGCGGCTGGCGGCTTCGGCGGCAGCGCGAGCCGCTTTTTCCTGCTGGAGGAGCTGGCTGCGCTGGTGTTCGAGCTGCTTCTGGTCTTCGATATCGGTGGCGCTGCCAAACCACTTGATTACCTGCCCCTGGCTATCTTTCATCGGTATGGCCTGGTGCAGGTGCCAGCGATAGACCCCATCGGCCCGGCGCATGCGGCCCTCGGCCTGGTAGTTGGTGCCCTGCTGCTGCGCGATCGCCCAGTTTTGAGCCAGCCCAGGCACATCCTCGGGGTGAACCGCCATCTGCCAGCCCTCGGTGCGCACCTGCTCCAGGCTCAGCCCGGTAAAGGTCAGCCAGCGCTGATTGGCATCGACAATTACCCCCTCGGGATTGGCGGTCCACACCAGTTGAGGAATCGACTCTACCAGGTAGCGGTAGCGCTCCTCACTCTGGCTAAGGGCGATTTCGGCCTGCTTGCGATCGCTCAAGTCGGTGATCAGCGCCACAAACCCTTCCACCTCTCCCCGGTTGTTGACGCGGGGCACGTAGGTAGCGGTCAGGTAGTGAAGACGGCCGTTTTGAAACTCGACAGAGCGCTCAAAGGTAACCTGCTGCCCGGCTAGAACCTGCTCCACGTAAGGGCGAATTCGTTCGTAGCCATCGTCCCCCACCACTTCCCAAATCGGTTTGCCGTAGAGCTCGGCGGCTGACTGACCAAACCAGTCTTCGTAACCCTGGTTGTTAAATCGGTAGCGCTGCTCAGCATCGACAAAGGCAATCAGGGCGGGCACGGCGTTGGTAACCAGCCGCAGCTCGGTTTCGCGCTGGCGCAGGGCTGCTTCGGCCTGCTTGCGATCGTGCACATCAAAACAGGAGCCGATGTAGCCTAAAAAGGTGCCATCGGGCGCAAACCGGGGTTCGCCCAGGTCAAAAATCCAGCGGTACTCACCGCTGACATGCCTGAGCCGATACTCCATCTGAAACGGGGTGCGGGCGTTAAAGGCATTGGTGTAGATGCTCAAACAGTGTTGAGAATCGTCAGGGTGAATGCCCTCCGCCCAGCCGTCACCCATTTCTTGCTCCAGAGTGCGGCCGGTAAACGCCAGCCACGACTGGTTAAAGTAAATACAGCGCTGGTCGAGGCCAGAGAGCCACACCATCATCGGAGCGGCATCGGTCATCTGCCGAAAGCGAGTCTCGCTCTCGCGCAGGGCCAGGGTAGCGCGATCGCGCTCGAAGGCAATGCTGGCCACCTGAGCCCCAAAGTCAGCCAGCTGGTACTCCCAGGGGGTGGGCAGTCGGGCCTGGTCAAAGCACAGCATCAGCGAGGCAAAGGGCAGCCCCTCAACGCCCACAATCGGGACAGAGTGACAGGCCAAAACACCGTGGGCCAGGCACAGCTCGCGCCACTCGGGCGACCAGCGATCGTCGCTGGCTATATCGGCGCAGGTGACGGGCTGCCCAGAGTACACCGCCTCCCCGTAGCGGCCTGTGCAGAGTGCGTGGATAGGAGCCTCGTCAAGGGTAGCCCCAAAGGTGAGGGGCAGGTCAGGGGTAATCGATCGCGGGAACGGCTGGCATTCGGTATCACACAGCAAAAAGCTGGCTCGAATATGGGAATTGAGCCGAGCGATGGTAGTGCAGATGGCTGTCAGGCAGCTATCTAGCGAATCGCCCGAGGCAATCAGCTCTAGCAGGCGCGTCTGCTCGGCCAGCAGGAGTTCGGTGTGCTTGCGCTCGGTAATGTCGTGGACGGTGCCCAGCAGTTCCATCGTGCGGTGCACTCCGCCGCCTCTGTCTGCAAAGAAGGCCTGCCCGTTGGCAGCCATCCACCGCTCGGTGCCGTCGCTGCGCCGAATTCTGTACTCGATGACGTAGGCTCCCGACGCCCCTGGCTCCAGGGCCGCGCTCACCGCACTGGCCACCCGTTCGCGATCGTCGGGGTGAATGTGTTCCACCAGCTGGTGCAGAGGCAACTGGGCCGCTGGTTGCCCCCAAATGTCTTGCATGCGCTCGTCTAGCTCAACTAGATTGGTGCGCCGGTTGTAGCGCCAGGTACCCAGCTGAGCCACCTGCACCGCCAGCCGCGATCGCTCTTCGCTGCGCTGCAGGGCAATCTTGATTTCCTGCCGCAGCTGGGCCAGCTTGAGGGTGGCCTCGACCCGCGCCAGCAGCTCGCGGGCCGAAAAGGGCTTAGTTAAATAGTCATCGGCCCCGGCTGTCAGCCCCTCCAGGCGAGCCTCTTCTCCGGCCCGCGCCGACAGCAGAATAATCGGCAATTCGCGGGTGAGGGGGTCAGCCCGCAGCTGCCGCAGCAGCTCAAAGCCGCCTAGCTCAGGCATCATGACATCGCTGAGCACCAGATCGGGGGGCTGCTGCCCGATCGCCGCCAGCGCCGCTTTGCCATCGCGCACGGCCTCGACCACATAGGTCGGGCTCAGCAGCCGCCTGACGTAGTTGAGCATGTCGGTGTTGTCATCGACAAGGAGAATGCGGGCGGTGGGGGATGAGCGTGGGGAGGATGAGG
>PYGV01000250.1 GCA_003022385.1 filamentous cyanobacterium CCP3
CTGGCGCTCCTGCGCCCTGGGTACAGATGACGCTGGAGCGTCTGGGGGCACGTCTCGACGCTGGAGCGTCGGGACAATGATGTGAAGTGAAAAGAACGATAGACTTGGCCGTAAGACGCACTCTGAACCCTGCGGGCAAGCCATGACTACTAATCTGCCGCGATCGGATCTAGCGGCCCTTTACGACCGTGACATTGCGCTCTGGTCTGAGCAGATGGCTGATTTGCTACGGCAGGGCAAGTTTGACCAGCTTGACCTAGAGCATTTGATCGACGAGGTAAGCGATTTGGGGCGGCGAGAGCGCGATCGGCTGGTAAGCGCTGTACGGCTAATTTTGCATTACCTGCTGAAGTGGCAGTTTCAGCCCCAGCGACGCTCGCGCAGCTGGGTGAAGACAATTCAGCGAGAGCGCATTAATGTGCAAAGCTATTTGGGCGATACGCCGAGTTTGAAGCGCATTCAGACGCAGGACTGGTTGGAGAAAATTTACCAGATTGCTCGAAAAGATGCGGCTCTTGAGACAGATTTGCCCTTGAGCCAGTTTCCGGAGGAGTGCCCCTACAGTTGGGAGCAAATCTTTGATGAAAGGTTTCCTGAAGAGCTTAGCAGCAGTACCCCTCTCTAGCCCTCTTCCGTTGTTCCATCGTCTCCACGCAGAGCGTGGGGACGTCGCCCCCGGCGCTTCTGCGCCCCAAGTTTAGATGACGCTGGAGCGTCTGAGGGCACGTCTCGACGCGCTAGCGTCGGGACGATGAGTCAACTAATCTAAGCAAATTTTCAAAGCTTCGCGCTGGTCGGGGTTGGTGGTGAAGTAGCTCTCTAGTAGGTTGCACCCACGGGCCAGCAGGTCGTCTAGGCCGTTGTCTAAGCGCCAGATGCGGGTGGTGTTGTCTAGGGAGGTGATTAGGTATTGGCCATCATCGCTAAAGCTATCGAAGTCTCCGCTAAAGTTCGGAGTCATGCGGCCCGTAAACTCAGCCAGCAGCTCACCCGATAGGCTCCACAGGGTGGTGCCAGACTCAGAGTCGATATAGAGCGCTTTGCCATCGGGGGTAAAGCCTCGGAAATCGCCTTTATAGCTGGCCTGCTCGGTACCATCAAGACTTAAAAGGCGGATCTCGTTATTAACCTTGGAATAGGTCACGAGCCCTTGCTCATCGGGGCTAACGCCTCGGAACTCGCCCTCATAGCTGGCTAGCTCGGTACCATCAAGACTTAAAAAGCGGATCTTGCGATCAATGTAGGAATAGACAATCAGCCCCTGCCCATTGGGAGTAAAGTCTTGAAACGCGCCCTCATAGCTGCCCTGCTTGGTGCCATCAAGGCTCCACAAGTCGCTCTTGTTCTCCCTAGATGATAGAGTGATAAGCCCTTGTCCATCAGGGGTAAAACCTAGGAAAACTCCCTCATAGTTGGCCTGTTCTTGGCCATTGAGACTCAAAAGGCGACTCTTGTCAGAATAGATAACTAGATCTTGTCCATTAGGGGTGAAGTTCAGGAACGTACCCTCATAGCTGCCCTGCTTGGTGCCATCAAGGCTCCACAAGTGGCTCTTGTTCTCCCTAGATGATAGAGTGATAAGCCCTTGTCCATCAGGAGTAAAACCTAAGAATTCGCCCTCAAAGCTGGCCCGCTTAGTACCAATAAGGCTCCACAGGTGGCTCTTGCCCTCGTTGGAGGAAAAGGTAATTAGCCCCTGCCCATCGGGGGTAAAGTCTAGGAACGTGCCCTCAAAGCTGGCCTGCTTAGTGCCATTAAGGCTCCACAGGTAGCTCTTGCTCTCGCTAGAAGATTGGGTAATTAGCCCTTGTTCATTGGGGGTAAAGCTTCGAAACTGGCCCTCATGGGTCAAGGTATTGGTGTTGGTAATAACTCGCAAAACCAGTAGAGGGCTGTAGGCAGGGTAACTAACCAGCGATAGGGTATTACTCTGGATATTGGCTTCGGATAAGATGGCTTTTAGATTATATCCAAGCTGCAAGGCTGCAATCAGTGTTTCCGCCTGCCTAAAGCGACTATCTCTCAAACGCAGTAGGGCTGTGCCGCGCTGTTCAAGCTGGGTACCCTCGCGAGCAATTTCCTGCTGTCGCTCCGCTTCCTTGAATCGGTTTTGAGCATCCTGGACTTGCTTTACTGCCAAGGCTCTAAGCTTATCGGCAGCAGTGGCGGTTCGCTGGGCAGCATCGGCCTGGCGCTGAGCGGCCTGCTGCTGAGTTAACGCTACGCCTTCGGCATTTTTTGCCGCCTTGACGGCTGCCTGGGCTACTTCGGCCTGCTCCAGGGCTTCTCTCGCCGCCTTGTCCGCCTGGCGCTGCCGTTCTACAGCTTTTTCAACCGCCCGCTCAGCATCTTGTCTGGCTAAATCGGCCTCTACCTGGGCCTGGTGGGCACCCTCAGCATCTTGCTGGGCCTTGCTTGCCTTAGCAGTTTCTTCCCGAGCAACGCGCAGGGCCGATACAGCACTGGGCACAGCAATTAACACCCCCACCAAAGACGCCGCCAACAACCCCGAGCTAAACAGCAGCCGCCTCCGTGCCTTGTGGTTGGCAAAGGTTAGTTCTTCATTCTCCACTTCTGTAAGTTGTCGCTGCCGTTTCTCCTCCTCTAGCTCCGCTACTAGTGCTTCTACCAATTGCCGTCGCCGCTTTTCTTCCTCCAACTCGGCCATCAGCGCCTCTAGCTGGGGCGTTTGCTGCTGGTGAATAAACGCTGCCAAGTAGTCATGCACCAGCTGGTAGCGATCCTCCGGTGCTTCCGGCAAATGCACCACCAGCCCCGACTCCGTCAACACTTGCAGCACCAGTCCAAAGGGTGCCATATCCATCGCCGCCTGGGCCGTCAGCGCCTGCAACTCATTGGCCAGCTCAGACTTGCTCTTGCGCGGGCGGGTGCCCTTATCATCCGTCAGCAGGTACAGCACCAGGTTCGCCAACTGCTGGTGGGCCACCGGGCCGCAGTCTTGCACCACATCGTTCAGGTACTGCTGCACCAGCGCCGCTTTAATGCTGGTTTCGCTATGGGGCCAGCCCTGGTACGCCGCCAGCGTATCAATGCCCTCCGCCTGAAGCTGCGACCCCACAATTTGCAGCTCAATCGGGCGCACGTCCCCCGTCTCTGCCGCCAGATCGGCCACCACCCGCTCCACCAGCTCTGGGGCCGGGGCGTAGGGGGTCGGCTGGGTCAGGTCGTCAATCACCCCACGGGCATCCTCGGGGCTAAAGTTGCCCAGGTAGTAGAGCCACTTTTTATCCAGAATGTTGTTGTCAATAATCGCCAGGTCTGTCAGGCGGTTGCACTCCAGCAGGTAGTGGGTATAGTCTTCGCGCAGCGACAGTATGACCTTTACGAAAGGCGTGCTCAGGCAATCGCGCAAAAAAGTGTAAAAGCGCAGGCGATCCCCCGGTTGTTCGCAAGCAAAAAAGAACTCCTCAAACTGGTCGAAGATCAGCACCATTACCCGGTTTCGCTGGGTCTGCTGCCGCAGCACTGCCAAAACTCTCCCCTCCTCGGAGGGGTGCCCAAAAGGCGGGGTGGGTACAGCCTCGGTACCAATAGCATTCTCAACATCAAGGGTTTGACCCACCCCCGGCCCCTCCCACGAGGGGAGAACATGCAGCAAATCTGTTGCCCAGGTGCTGTAGCTCCACAGCCGCACGGGCACCACCCGCCGTCCGCCAAACCGCTGCTGCTCTAGAGTGGGCACCAGGCCCGCTTCAATTAATGAGCTTTTGCCCACCCCCGACGGCCCATAGACCACCGTGAGCACAAACTCATCCTGCGCTAGCCGGGTAAACAACCGCCTCACATCGTGCTTGCGGCCCGAGGCCATGATTAAGTCGGGGCCGTTGTCGCCCGTGGGCAGCGCCGGGTTAGTAATCTGCTGCTTGGGCTGTAGCCGCCCCGCCCCCACAAAGGCGCGAAAGTTAAACCGGCTCTCGATCGCCTCTTTCTCTCGCCGCGTCTCAAACGCTTGCAGGTAGTGGCCCTGCTCAAAATAGCCCTGGCGCAAATACTCCAGCGTTTGGCTGTAGAGCTGCGGGTCGTACTCCGGCTGGGTAATGGCTGCAATCTGCTCCAGAGTTTGCACCGCCGCATCCACCTGCCCCTGCCCCATCTGGGCCTTGCCCAGCGAAAACAGGTACCAGCTGCGGTGAAAGCTATTTACCCAGGCAAAAAACGCTACATTATCTGAGGAAGTTAGGTCTAGGGTGGTTTCAGTGAGCGGTTTAATCGGCGATAGAGAGCTTTCTGCCAATGAATCAATTAGCGATAGGGCATCGTTTGCCTCACTTTGGGCCGTTAGCCAGTCTTCTTTATTCAGAGCAACTTCGGCCAAAAAGCCTTTGGCCCGCGCCATTCTGAAGCCGACTTGCTGAGCCTGGTGTAGTGAGAGGGCCTTAGCGGCAACGGTGGCTAGTTTGTCCCAACGCTCTAAGCGATGCAGGGCCAAGGCCAGATAGTTGATGTACTTTGCGGCCAAATCGGGCCGATTGACAGCCTCAAAGGTTTCAACCGCTAATTCGCAAAATTCCCGTGCGCGATCGCAGGCCGCCTGAAACTCGCTCTGATGGCGAACGGCATAGTTACCCCACCAAAGCCCCAAATAAAATTGGGCATAGCCCACGTTTTCTTGCCAGTCACGGTGAAGCTCCTGACCGTTCTGCGCCAGCAGGGCTTGCCACTGAGCCAGGCTGCGTTCGTAGTGCTCGCGAGCCTCTAGGGTATTGTTATCAGCAATGCGCCCCTGCACAAATGCCAAGGCCGCCGATTGAGGCGGGCTCAGCTCAATGTTCTCGTTAGCCAAAATCGCCAGGCTGGTATCTAGCTCGCGGCAGCGGGCCGAGCCAGGGGTAAGCCCCAGCTCAGCATTGCTGAGAAAACGGTTTTCTCGCGACTCCACCACCTGCCGCCACACGTCGGCAATCAACTCGTCTAAAAAGGCGAGAAAAAACTCAGGCGGCGTGGCAAAGGTGATGGAATTAGCCCAGGTGTAGAAGTCAGGGGCCGTGCGGATCAGGTGCTTGAGGCTATCGTCGGTCAGCCACAGCACCAGCGGAAACGGAAACTGCCGAAACTCTTCGCGAATCTGATTGGTTGCCGCCAAAAGCTGCTGCTGGTCTTGCACGCCATCCATCCCGTAGACCATCAGGGCCTCCGGGGGCGGGCTGCCGATATGGTTGCGAATGGTGGTGAAGAGGGTTGTGGTGCTCGGGTCGAGGGTCATTTCGGCAAAGGCAATGCTGCACTGCTGCCGCAGCTGCTCGACCAGCTCGTGCCGCTGCCGGGTCGAGTTGCACACCGCCAAAATGAGCTCAAACTCCCCCTGCGAAAACCGCAGCAGGCGGCAGAGTTCGTCCAGCGCTTGCTGGTTGTGGCGATTGATCTCGGAGGGCGAAACGTCAGGCATCGGGCATGAGTTCCTTAGCAGCCAGTAGCACGGGATTGAGGTCAAACCAGGTTTGCCCCACATCTCGATATTCAAACACAAACAAACTGCGCAGCAGGGTCTGATATTCCCCCTCGCCCCGCACCGCCTTGGTGCGATGCACCTCCCGCAGCAGGCTCCATTCTTCGACCTCAATCGCCTTGGTCAGATCGCTCAGCCGCAGGCTGACCACCTGGCCCAGCAGAGCCTGGGTAATGGGCGGGTCAGCTTTCTTCAGGCAGTCGTTGACCAGCACCAGCAGGTTTCTAACGTGGCCACCGCTGGCCAAACACAGGCGATCGAGGGTTTCAGCAGAGTCAAATAGTTGCCCCAGCTGCTCCAGGCGTTGATTCGCAGGTAGATCCGGAAAGGCGCGGGCCAAAATCATCTGTCGCAGAGCCTCTAGCCCTGGTTCGCAGAGGCTGCTGTCGCGGTTTTGGGTGCGCACCATAGGCAACACCTGGGGGCTAGCGCCAAAGCGGTTGGTAAGGTTTTCTTTCTCGTTAGAAAACGACAGCACCAGGGGGATGGTGTAGATCACGTGGCAGCGCAGCTGCTTGAGCTGGTCGCCCCGGTCGACAAACAGGTACTCAGGTTGGCGGCGATCCTGCACGCGGGGCTTGTTGTCGATGCGATCGAGGTTGTCAACAATCACCACCAGGCCAGCTTTGTCCTGGTCGATCAGCTGTCGGTTGGCGGTGTCGATCAGCTCGCCATTAATGATGTCGAGAATAGTTTTGATGCGCGGCTCCAGATGCTGACGCAGCAGGGCGCGTACATCTTTGCTGTCTTTGGCCTTGGTGGTGATTTCGCCAATGCCCAGGGAAAGGGAATAGGTGCCATCCTCAGCGCTGACGCCCAGGTCGCCCCCGGCCTTGAGACCACCCATCTCCGGAGACTTGATCTTCAGCCCCGTCACTTCAGAGTTGAGCAGATCGGCGGTGCTTTTGATCAGCTGTTGAAAGCGACTGGGGCTCAGCCGCAGCTTGGCCTCTTCCAGGCTTTTGCTGACCTGCTTGGCGATCGCCAGCAGAATGTCGCTAATATCGACATCCCCCATATCCAGGTCGTCGGTCGATTCAAAATAGACGACGTGGTAGCCCTCGGCTTCTAAATCGCGCTGCAGCCGCGATAGCTCGGTCGACTTGCCGCAGCCAATGTGGCCCGTAAACAGCTGGCAGGTGGGGTCTTGCCCCGACAGCGTAATCGTGCGCTTTAGCTCGCGTACCAGGTCGCTGCCCCGCACGGTAGACACGTCGATATAGTATCTGGCATCGGCGGGGGAGTTGAGGTTCAGCGTTTTGCTGGGGTTACAGGCCCGAAAGAACCGACCAGAGTCGAAAGCCATTTATCTGCTGGGGGAATAGACATCAGGGGCTACTTCACCAAACTATGGCGTATTTTCCTGAAAGTAGGCGATCGCAGGCATCGAAAATTAATGAATAGGGCCGTACAGCCAGCATTACGGGGCTGAATCCTATGAAACCCTATGAAAAAGGCTCCGGCGATCGCCAGAGCCTTTGCGTACCTAATTGAGATATCTCGAAGCGTTCAGACCTCTAATGCGGCCCTAAAACCCAGCGTCCGAATCGGTCCAGGTTTCGCAAGGTTCAACACTGCAGCTCGCCATCACCACCTCGATCAAGAAATCGCCCTCGTAAGGGGCCACCACTACCGGCACCGCGTCGACGAGGGTGTCTGAATCTACCAGTTCGCCGGTAACAGCATCGTAGAGGAACATATCCAGGTCAGCACAGTCATCGTCGCAGCTGGCAAAAACGGCTTCCTCGGCCAGCAAATAGCCATCGTAGGTAATCGACTCGCCGTGGGCTAGCCAATCGACGCGCGATTGCGCCTGGGCAATGGTAGCCGTCGTGGCTACGGCGATCGCGCCCAGGGCCACCGTTGCCGTCATCGTCACTCCAAACTTAGCCATGGTTTCGTGCTCCGGGGTGAATAAAAAATTAGGCCAGTGCCCGGTCTGTAACCAGCGATTGACCTTCCCCCTAGATTGCCCCTGCTAGTAGCCTATGTAACATCAATCTCCGCCAGCTCTACGGAGGCTTTATCTAATGATTAAGGAATCCTGGAGTTTAGACTAAGCCCACAGAAAAAAGCGGCCTGAGCCAGGCTCAGGCCGCTTTTTAGCCGAAGCTGAGAAAG
>PYGV01000251.1 GCA_003022385.1 filamentous cyanobacterium CCP3
CCCACTCACCCACTCGCCCACTCACCCACTCGCCCACTCACACGCTTACCCAAACCGATACCCAAACCCCCTTAACGTCGTCACATACTGCGGATTTGCCGGGTCAAGCTCAATTTTTTCTCGCAGCCAGCGAATGTGCACGTCTACGGTCTTGCGATCGCCAACAAAATCTGTACCCCAAATGGCCTGAATTAGCTCTTCCCGCGACCAAACCCGGTTAGGGCTCTGGATAAACAGCTCCAAAATGCGAAACTCTTTAGGTGAAAGACTCACCTCTTGGCCGGCCACGGTCACCCTGAACTCGGTGGTACACAGCACAATGTCTTTATAGGTCAAAACAGCGGTATCGGGTTTTGCGGCTGACCACTGCTGTCGTCGCAGCAGGGCACGACAGCGGGCAATTAGCTCTCGCATGCCAAAGGGTTTGGCCAGATAGTCGTCGGCACCCACCTCCAGCCCCACCACCCGATCCAGCTCCGCTCCCCTAGCGCTCAAAATCAGAATGGGAATATCCAGGTTGTGGTGGCGCATTAGGCGGCAAATATCGAGCCCGTTGACCCCAGGCAGCATCAGGTCGACAATCGCCAGATCGACCTTTATCCCTGCTGTCCCCTCTTTGTCAGCTGGAAAAATAAGCTCCAGGGCCTGGTGCCCCGACTCGGCGGTAGTAACCTGGTAGCCCTGCTCGCTGAGCGCCATGGCCACAGTTTCACGAATCAAATCTTCGTCATCGATGATCAAAATGCGCTCCTGCACACCTGACATCGGCGGCAGAGCAGAGGCTACGTTTTGCACAGCAGGGCCAAGCACCTAATAACGACCTGAGCAACGACCTGGGCAGACCCCAAAGCTTTATTAACCTGTCTCTTTCGCAAAAGCAATCAAAGCCGACCTGGCTCTCAATGGCGATCACAGCCAGCGCGCTGATGTCTGCACTAATCAGTAATGGTGTCGGATGCAGCTTAAGGAAACATCGGATTCCGGTTAAGCTTGCGTAAACCTACCATCCCTAGGGCCGCCCCTGGGGCTAACGGGTCGCCCCTACTTCGGCACTGCGGCTAGCTTCTGAACGGGCTGTGGTGGCCTCTAGCATGGGCAGCAGCACCTCCAGCCGACAGTTGCTGTCGCCACTGCCCTGAACCCTGATCTGGCCGCCGTGGCAGTGGGTCAGGTGCTGAGTCAGCAGCAGCCCCAGCAGGGGGCTAGGGACGGCGTGGAGAGCCAACGGGGCGGCAGTATGCAGAAGCTCAATGACCTCTACGGGTAGCCCCTCCCCCAGCCAGGGGTTAGACAACCACACGCCCAGGGCTAATCCTTGACCCCGGCGGCAGGCATGAATGCGCAGGTCGCTATGGTCTTCAGCCACCTGCACAATGCTCACAATCAGATGATACAAAATCTGCTTGACCACCCGCTGATCCAATATCCAATGGGTTTCTCCCGGTTCTACGGTCAAAGTAAGGGTCTGGACGTGTTTTTCGGCCAGCGGAGTGAGCGCCGTCACCACCTGCTGCCCCAGGGCCTCAATGTCGACAGCGGCGGGTACCAGATCGGCGCTCTCTGCCTCCGTGGGGCCCAGGTCAATCAGTTCATTGACCAGGGTCATCAGGGTTTGGCTGCTGCGGTGCACAATGTCGGTGTACTCCCGCTGCTTGGGGGTGAGCGGACCGTAAATCTCGCGGCTTAGCATGGTGCTCATACCCAGCACCGTCGTCAGCGGACTGCGCAGCTCCTGGGTGAGTTGGGTCAGCAGGTTGAGGCGCACCCGATCGGCGATAATCTCTAGACCGATCGGCCCTGCTGCCCCGGGCTGGGTCAGGATGGCCCTGGTGGCTGCGTTCTGGCGCTCGTATTCGCTCATGCCCCAGCGGGCCGCCATCGCCAAAAACCCCAGTTCTTGCTCACTAAACTGTCTGGGGCGCACGTCCATGACGGCCAGGGTGCCAAGGCAGGTGCCCTGGCCCGTGCTCAGCGGTACGCCACAGTAGGCTCTGATGCCGTAGGTGCTGACTAGGTCGCTCTGGGCTAGGACCGGGTTTTCGGTGGTGTCGGGCACGACCAGCGGCTGCTCGCTGTCTAGAATGTAGACTCCCAGCCCGCTGCTGAGGGGCAGCTGGCGCTGCTGCGATAGGGGGTTTCCCACCCCCAGAGAGGACAGGCCAAAGGCGGCGTGCACCTGCTCACTGGCACCATTGGCTACGGTTACTATGGCCAACGGCACCCCCAAAAAACGGGCGGCCACTTGCGCGGCTTCATCCCAGGCGGGAATGCTGCTGGGGTGCGCTAGCGCTAGCGCGGCGATCGCCTGGCTGCGCCGCTGCAGGCGCTCCTCCCAGGGTAGACTCAGTGGGCAGGCGAGTCCAGATGAGGCGATCGCGTCACCGGGCCAATCGTCGTCTACGGCGGCTTCCCCCTCAAATCGCCCCGAAAATACAGAAACGCTCATAATCAACGCCTAACCCCTGCTGAGATACAGGCTTAAGGTGCCCTTAGACCGTGGCTCAAGTAACGGTAGTCTCAGCAAAGGCAAACGATGCCAGTTTACAACCGGCAGAAGCGACTGCTGAGGAAATTTGCGGCAGTTTACGCCTTGACAGCTGTGGTCCAGGTCGTTTTTTAGGGGCGGGGCTAGATCAGAGCCTGGGGAAACTCAGGGGTGACCGCCTACTCAGGCATTTGGTCCAGCAGGGTCCAGATCTGCTGCAGCATTGGCCCCAGGCCCGTACCGGCCACCGCCGAAATACCGTATACCAGCCCTGGCCCTAGCGCTTCAAACTGCCCCATCAGCTTGGCTAGCGCCTCAGGGGTAAGGGCATCGACCTTGTTGAGGGCCAGCACCTGGGGGCGATCGCTGAGATCGCGGCCATAGGCCTCTAGCTCTTGCTGAATAGTGTGAAAGTTGTCGAGCGGGTGCTCGGCGGTAGCATCGACCACGTGCAGCAGCAGCCGGGTGCGCTCGATGTGGCGCAAAAACTCGTGGCCCAGCCCCAGCCCCTGGTGCGCTCCCTCAATCAGCCCAGGAATATCGGCAAAGACGGTGCCATCGCCGGTAGGACGGCGCACGACCCCCAAATTGGGGACCAGAGTGGTAAACGGGTAGTCGGCAATTTTGGGCCGAGCTGCCGACAGGGCCGAAATCAGGGTGGACTTGCCCGCGTTGGGCAGGCCCACAATACCCACCTCTGCCAGCAGCTTTAGCTCCAGGCGGAGCCGCCGCTCTTCACCCGGCAAGCCCGGTAGAGCATGCTCTGGAGCCCGGTTGCGATTGCTCAAAAAGTGGCGGTTGCCCAGGCCACCTTTGCCCCCCTGGGCCACGCAGAGGACCTGATCGGCGGTGACTAAATCGCCCAGCAGCTCGTCAGTTTCAACGTCATACACCGCCGTACCACAGGGCACCTCCAGATACAGGTCGGCCCCGGCTGCCCCCGTCATATTTTTAGGGCCACCCCGCTGGCCGTTGTTGGCTTTGAACCGATGGGCGTAGCGAAAATCGAGCAGGGTTTGTAGCTGAGGTGTGGCCTTTAGATACACCGACCCGCCGGGGCCACCGTTGCCCCCAGCTGGCCCCCCAGCGGGCACGTACTTCTCGCGCCGAAACGCGACAATGCCGTCGCCGCCGTCGCCTGCGATCACCTCAACCTCAGCTTGATCAATAAACTGCATTACGGGGTGCCGCCGTTGGCCGACTGCTGCTGAAGCTCAATCATGGCCGCTCGAATCTGCTCCGCCAGGGCTGGGTCCTGGGGATAGGCGGCTGTAATCTCGTTAAACTGGCGGGCCGTTAGCCCGTTGGCTTTGACAATGTCGCTGGCCCGGTTGCAGTAGTTGACTACAATCGTGCGCACGCTGTTGCGCAGGTTGCGAGGCAGCTGGTTGAGGTTGGCGGTGCCGGTGCAGCTCATATCGATGCTGGCGAGGTCTTGCCCAGTGCCGGTTAGCAGGGTTCGAATCTGGCTCAGCGCCTCGTTGCGGGGGGCATCCATTTCCAAAATTGAGGTGGCGTAGCCGATTATTTGTTCCTCAG
Organism: filamentous cyanobacterium CCP3; assembly: GCA_003022385.1. Lineage (GTDB taxonomy): Bacteria > Cyanobacteriota > Cyanobacteriia > Phormidesmidales > Phormidesmidaceae > Nodosilinea. The sequence continues at coordinate 4,025 of PYGV01000251.1, forward strand.
ATATACCGCTGTCCTGGGCCCAGACAGCCCCTAGGGTCACGTGGCCTGCGGCCGTGGGCAGTTGGGCTCCAGCCCCCGCCAGCAGGCTGAAGCTGGCCACAGCCAGAGCCAGAGCGGCACGGCGGCCATAGTTTGTAAAAGGTAAACGGTGAATAAATTGGTGAATCATTATGTGTATTTCTCCTGTGCTGGTCTCAACCAGAATGGCCCCGTGCTCCAATAATCGTGCTCCAACAATCGAAAACGTCCGCTTGGGCTTAAAGGTGCCGACCCCAGTGTGTCGCCTAGGTTCTTAATCTGGATGGGCTCCCAGCCCAGACGGGGCGGCTCCCGCAGTAGTTCCAGGTTTTCAGCTAGCGCCCCCAGGTCTTAGCCCTTGGCAGAGTTCTATAACTTTTGTGTGTAGGGTAGCGCGTTCATCTCGGCCCTGTTTTAAATCAGACTCTAATTCTAGTAGCAAAGGCAGGCTGCGATGCAATTGGGCCAGAGTTAGCGATCGCACCTCCTGCTTTAAAAAGTAAATGCGCTTGGGGTTGGCCACCTCAGCGGCGGCGGCCACCTCGGCATCGCTCTGCACCCCGTCCTGAATCAGCACCTTTAGCCACAGCCACAGCCGAAACTGGCTGACCAGGGTGGCGACAATGCGCAGGGCGGGCTCGTTGCGATCGAGCAGGTCATTCACCAGCGCCAGCGCCGTAGGGGTATCGCCCTGCTTAATCGCCTGGGCCAGCTTCAGGCTGGTTTGGGTCGAAACGGTCACTAGCTCTGCCGCTACCGCTGGTGGAATGGGATGCAGGCGAGATCCCCAGTAGAGGGCCAGCTTTTCTAGCTCCAGGTGCAGCTGACGGGTGTCGTTGCCTACGGCCTCGGCCAGCAGGTCGATGGTGGCAGGTTCGAGAGACATCCCTCGCCCCTGGGCCACAGTCACCACCTGCTGACGAATTTGATCGGTCTTCCAGGGCGCAATGGTGGCAAATTCGCGAATTTCGCCCCAGGTCTTAAAGAATTTAGTAAATTTAGCGCGTCCGTCGGGTTTGGTGGCGCTGGTCAGCAGCAGCACCGTCGTATCGGGCAGATGGGGCAGCGTGCGCTCAAACTCGGCCAGGGTCGGCTCGGGGCAGCGCTGACCCAGGCCAGTGTTTTGCAGCCACACCAGCCGCTGCCCCTGGCCAAAGGGGGGCGTCATCGCCTGGTTCAGCGCCTGGGTCGGGCTACTGGCGGCCTCAGCAGAAATGACGTCGTAGTTGAAGCTGGCCCAGGCCTGGTCGAGGGTGCGCTGGCGCAGGGTGTGGATGGCCTGTTGGAGGGCAAAGTCGTCGTCGCCCCAGAAGTAGTAGGCGGGCATGGGGAGGGGAGTGGGTGGGTGGCTTACTGAGGAAGGTGAGGTAGTGAGGAGGGTGAGGAAGATAGGGATAGGGTGTGAGATGATAGGTCGTTCTAGGTTGGGCCGTTGGGAGGCTGGTGAGTTCTATGGCAAAGCTGGTACAGAGCCCCATTCTAGAAGAAAGCTTTGCGCTGATAGACCAGGAGTTTGGGGTTCATGACTTCACCCCAGCGGAGTATGCGGTGGTGCGGCGAATGATTCACAGTACCGCTGATTTTGACTTTAAAGACTTAGTGGTGTTTGGTGAGGGGGCGATCGCCGCTGCCCGCCAGCATCTTGCCAAGGCTGGCCCCATTATTGTGGATGTGACGATGGTGCGCCAGGGGGTGGTGGGTCTGGTGGAGCGCACGTTTCAGAATCCGCTGCTGACGGCAGTAGCGGTGGGTGAGCCAGCACAGCCAGGGCGCACCCGCACCGAGACGGGGCTACTGCGATGTCTGGAGGAGTACCCCGAGGCGCTGGTGGTGGTTGGCAATGCGCCTACGGCGCTGATGGCGCTGTGCGATCGCATTCACACGGGTCAGGCTCAGCCCGCGCTGGTGATTGGCGCTCCGGTGGGCTTCGTGGGGGTAGAGGCCGCTAAGCAGCGGCTGGCTCAGACGCCTGTGCCGCAGATTCGCGTCGACGGGCGCAAGGGGGGCTCAGCGGTGGCCGCCGCCATGCTCAATGCCCTGCTGGTGCTGGCCTGGGAGCAGCAGCCGTGACCTTGGTTAATTCTGTAGGGGAGCCTTCTATTCACGTGGTGGGGGTGGGGCTAGACGGGCAGGCGGGGCTAACTCCGGCCAGCCTGGCGCTGATTCAGCGGGCGGTGGTGCTGGTGGGCAGCGATCGCCTGCTCGGCTACGTCACTGAGGGGCAGGCCGAGCGGTGGCCCCTCGACAACCTAAAGGCCACCCTCGATCGACTGCGGCAGTGGCTGACCGGTGACAAACCCGGCATCGCCGTGGTGCTGGCCTCGGGCGACCCGCTCTTCTTTGGCCTGGGGCGGCTGCTGCTTGAGCACTTACCGCCAGAGAGCCTGGCCTTTCACCCTCACCTGAGTGCGGTGCAGCTGGCCTTTAGTCGGCTCAAGCTGCCCTGGCAGGGTGCCACGCTGATCAGCGCCCACGGGCGATCGCCCCAGGAGTTAGTCACCGCCCTGCGCCGGGGCGACGAACTGATTGCGGTCCTGACCGACCCCATCCATACCCCGGCTGCCCTGGGGCAGCTTGTGCTCAGCCTGGAGCTGCCCTGCTCCTACCGCCTGTGGGTGTGCGAAAACCTAGGCGGCGAGGGGGAACAGGTGCGCGAATTTGCGCCGGAGGCGATTCGCGAAGCAATCCCTACGGGAATCGCCTCTGCAACCTTCGCCAGTCTCAATGTGGTGGTTTTGCAGCGGCGGCAGTCCGATTTTGACCCCGGCGATCTGCCCCTGGTGGGGCTGCCCGATCGCGTCTTTGCCACCTTTAGCGATCGCCCCAGCCTAATCACCAAGCGCGATATTCGCCTTCAAATACTGGCTGACCTCGACCCCAGGCCCAAGCAGGTGATTTGGGATGTTGGCGCGGGCACGGGCTCTGTCAGCGTGGAACTCAGTCGACTCTGCCCCACGGCCCAGATCTATGCGATCGAAAAAACTGCCGCTGGCCACAGTCTGATTCAGCAGAACCAGCGCCGCCTGGGCGGTCCGAACCTTTACCCTATCTATGGCGCTGCGCCCAAAGCGCTGGCCGCGCTGCCCGACCCCGATCGCATTTTTATTGGCGGCAGCGGCGGTCGCCTGAATGAAATTCTCGACCTGGGTGCGCATCGTCTCAGGCCCCAGGGGCGCATCGTCCTGGCCCTAGCCACTCTGGAGCACACGGGCGCGGTGCTGGCCTGGGCCGACAGCACTGCCACCAGCCCACGGCCCTGGTCGGTTCAGCTGCGCCAAATTCAGGTGCAGCACGGTGTGCGGGTTGGCTCGCTCACCCGCTGGCAGCCGCTGACGCCAATTACGCTGATCTCACTGTCACCCAAACAGCCATAGCCCGAGTCCGGTCAGCACCAGCAGCCCCAGGGGCAATATCCCGGTCAGCGGTTGGTCGGGTAGCCCCACCAGCCACGGGGGGCCGTCTTTGCCGGGCTTCAGCAGGGCCAGCGCATCGATCGCGGCAATGGCATAGACCCAGCCTGCATGCAGCCCCCAGGCCAGCCC
>PYGV01000252.1 GCA_003022385.1 filamentous cyanobacterium CCP3
AGATGTGTATAAGAGACAGTACTGGATGCGCCGGGGGTGATTCCCTCCCGAATGGACAGTCAGGCGGCGGCGGTTAAGCTGGCCATCTGTGACGACATTGGCGAAGCCTCCTACGACACCCAGCGCACGGCGGCGGCGTTTTTAGACTTGCTCAAGGGGTTGCAGCAGGCCAGCGTCCCAGACCAGTACGAGGAGGTTCTGCAAGCCCGCTACGGCGTCGCCCTGGAGGACTACACCGGGGAAGGCTTTGTAGTCCAGGTGGCGGCCCAAAAATTTCAAGACAATTCTGAACGCACCGCCAAGCGCATTCTCAACGACTTTCGCACCGGGCTGCTGGGCCAGTGGGTGCTGGAGTGGCCCCCTGCTGCTCTTTACTGACGGAGCCATTGGGTCAGCGCTACAGGCTAACCAAAAATGGCAGGGGATACTCATCCTCTGCCATTGCAACGTCTCAATATTTAAGGTAGTGAACGGGTAACTTACCAGCGGGAGAATTCCCGGTTGCCGCCATCTCTGCCGCCGCCGCCGCCGAAATTGCCGCGGGGGCCGCCGCCACCAGCGCGCTTCTCTTTGGGGCGAGCTTTGTTGACCCGCAGCTCGCGGCCCATCCACTCAGCGCCATCGAGGGCTTCGATCGCGGCGTCTTCATCGGCTTCCTTTTCCATCTCGACGAAAGCAAAGCCACGGGGGCGACCTGTTTCGCGATCGGTGGGTACCGTTACTCGGCTAACGGCGCCGTACTCGGAGAAGACTTCGGTGATGTCTCCCTCCGTAGCATTGTAGGCAAGGTTTCCTACATAAATCGACATGGCACAACTCCAAATTAGACATGTGATGTAGACAAGTTCGATTCGGAGTGGTACACACCGATTACCCGAAAACTGAGATCAGACTGTGATTAACCAGCCTACCGAAAGCCAAACATGTTACCCGCCTACTTTAGCATAAGGTTTCTGAAGATAAATGCTTCTGTAACACTGTGGCAGCAGTGTTTACAGCCCCTGGGGCCGGGGCTTTTCATAAGTTTTGTAACACCGGATTACGAGCCGTTGGCGGGGCCGTGCTAGCGCCTGCTGTAGAACGAAACTTCGACATCGGCACACCATCCGGCGGCTAAATTTTCGTACAAAAAAACGCGCTCTACCCGGTAGTACACGCCATCCCTGAAAACGCAGTCGCCAATGCGCGGAATGATTGGGTAAGTGGCAAACCAGAGGGCATCTTTGAGGGGAGCTTTGGGGTTATGGCTGCTGGCCGCCAAATAAAACACCTGCACCTTAAACCCCTGACCAGAACTGGCGGGGGTAGAGAGGGGGCTTTCGCTGGGCTTGCCGCTGCTTTTGCCGGTAGTTTTTTTGGTGGCCACAGGGTTGGCGCCACAGGACTGGCGGTTGTAGAGTACGGGTGCGAGGCAGTTGCCCCCGTAGTCTACCAAGAGCCAGGGCAGGCGTACGTCGGAAGGGGGCAGGGCCAGGGTTTAAAGCTAAAGAGGGCCCAGCCGATCGGGTTGGGGTAGGGATCCCATCTCCGAATCGGCTGAACCCTCGGTTCTAAGCTCAGGGCTGGCCCTGGTGGTTAGCTGTTACCACGGCGCTTGAGGGCGGCGACCATCTGCTGGCGCACGGCGCTGGCCCACTGATCAAACTCAACCTCGGGGCGATCGCCTTTGTCTAAGGCAGCTCCGCGCCCCTGGGTCTTCCTTTCCTGCGTCATGGTCATGTCCTCTAAAGCGGTTCTAAGATCTCCTTACCCATTTATTATTCCCTGGAGCGATCGCCCTAAACTACGTCTTCAGGTAGGGATCTCATAACCTACGCCTGGGGAGAAGCCCCCCATCTCTCTAAACTTTTACGTTGGTTTTGCTTCAGTTGTCCTCCCTTCCCGGCCAGAGCTAATGAGAGTGGTCTAAGGGAGTATTACAAGCTATGGCCCGGTGCCCGCTACCGGTTCGATAGAGGGCAAAATGGCTCTAGACAAATAAAACCCTTGCTGCTGCTCGACCTATGCGCCCCATTCGCACCTTTAACGTTACGCCCGCCCTGCCCCAGCGGCTAGAGGCGCTGCGCACCCTGGCCTACAACCTCCACTGGGACTGGGATGTGGAAATGGTAGACCTGTTTCGGCGGCTAGACAGCGACCTGTGGGAGTCGAGCCGCTACAACCCGGTGCTGATGTTGGGCACGATCAACCAGGCGCGGCTCAACGAGATTGCCGAAGACGAGGGTTTTTTGGCCCAGATGGATCGGGCCGCCCAGCGGCTGGAGGACTATTTGCGCGATCGCGACTGGTACAAGAAGCACCGCAAAGCCCCCGTCCCAGGCGAGCGCTACGCCTACTTTTCGATGGAGTTTGGCCTCACCACCTGCATGCCGGTGTACTCGGGCGGCCTGGGGGTGCTGGCCGGCGATCACCTCAAGTCGGCCAGCGATCTGGGCCTGCCCCTGGTGGCGGTGGGGCTGCTGTACCAGGAGGGCTACTTTGCCCAGTATTTAAATGCCGACGGCTGGCAGCAGGAGCGCTACCCGATCAACGACTTCTACAACATGCCCCTGCACCCGGAGCGCGACGCTGACGGCAACGAGCTGCGGATTGCGGTGGAGTACCCTGGTCGCCAGGTCTACGCCCGGATCTGGCGGGTGCAGGTGGGCACGGTGCCCCTGTATCTGCTCGACACCAACATTGAGCCCAACAGCCAGTACGACCAGGACATCTGCGATCGCCTCTACGGCGGCGACATCGACATGCGCATTCACCAGGAGATCATGCTGGGCATTGGCGGCATTCGCATGCTCAAAGCCCTGGGCATTGTGCCCACCGCCTACCACATGAACGAGGGCCACTCGGCCTTTATGGCGCTGGAGCGCATGCGAGTGCTGATGGACGAAGCGGGGCTGAGCTTTGCTGAAGCATTGCAGGTGGCCCAAACCAGCCAGATGTTTACCACCCACACCCCTGTGCCCGCCGGTATCGACCTGTTTCCCCCCGAAAAGGTGCTGCACTACCTGGGCCACTACCGCCAGCGCTTTGGTCTCGGCGATGCCGAATTTTTGGCCCTGGGCCGCACCGATACGGGCGACTTTGCGGCCCCGTTTAGCATGGCGGTGCTGGCGATTAAGACGGCGACCTTTATCAACGGGGTGAGCCAGCTCCACGCCGAGGTATCGCGCGATATGTTTGGCGACCTGTGGAGCGGGCTGCCCCAGAGCGAGGTGCCGATTACCGCTATTACCAATGGCGTACATGCCCGCAGCTGCGTGGCCCGCTCGACCCAAACGCTCTACGATCGCTACCTTGGCCCCAACTGGGCCGAGGCCAGCCCCGGCGCGGCCCTGTGGAAGCGAGTGTTTGCCATTCCCGATGACGAGCTGTGGCGCAACCACGAACTCTGCCGATCGCACCTGGTGGTGGCGGTGCGCGATCGCCTCACCCGCAGCATGCAGGATCGGGGGGCCTCACCCCGTGAGCTTTCTGAGGCTCAGGAGTGCCTCGACCCCTTTGTGCTCACCATTGGCTTTGCCCGCCGCTTTGCCACCTACAAGCGGGCGACGCTATTTCTCCACGACCTGGAGCGCATTCGCCAGATCATCACCGGCAATGGCAGCGGTCGCCGGGTGCAGTTTGTGATTGCGGGTAAGGCCCACCCCAAAGACATTCCCGGCAAAGAGCTGATTCGCAGCATTGTTCACTTCACCCGCGACGAGGGGCTGAGCCGCTCGATTGTGTTTGTGCCCAACTATGACATCCATGTGGCGCGAGATATGGTGGCGGGCTGCGACGTCTGGCTCAATACCCCCCGCCGCCCCCGCGAGGCCTCGGGCACCAGCGGCATGAAAGCAGCTATGAACGGGCTGCCCAACCTCAGCGTGCTCGACGGCTGGTGGGATGAAGCCGACTACATTCGCACCGGCTGGCCCATCGGCCACGGCGAAAACTACGACGACCCCGACTACCAGGACGATGTGGAGGCCAACGCCCTCTACGACATTCTAGAAAAAGAAGTCGTGCCCCTGTTCTACGAGCGCGACAAGGACGAAATTCCGCGCGGCTGGGTAGCCAAAATGAAAGAGGCCATCTACCTCAACACCCCCCAGTTCAACACCGCTCGCATGGTCAAAGACTATGCCAATCGGGGCTACTTTGCGGCCAGCGATCGCGCCCGCACCCTGGCCACCGACGACTACGGCCCCGGTAAAGAACTGACCGCCTGGCAGGCCCGCATCACCGAGCAGTGGTATGAGGTGCGCTTTGAGGAAGTGGCCATTTCCGACACGAGCGATCTGCGGGTAAACCAGCCCTTTAAGGTGACAGCCGCCATTCGCCTGGGGGCGCTCATCCCCGACGATGTGCAGATCGAGCTGTATCAGGGCACCGTCGCTATCGATGGCGAAATTCACACCGGGCTGGCGGTGCCGATGGCTTACCAGGGCCAGGACGACCAGGGCAGAAGCGTCTACGCCCTGGAAATGCAGTACACCGCCAGCGGGTTGCAGGGCCTTTCGCTGCGGATTTTGCCACGCCACCGGTACCTCAACAGCCCCTATGACCCCAAACTGGTGCTCTGGGCCAACCCCGACTTGGTACACATCGTCTCGGGAGTCGCCGCCACCGCCGGGGCGGCGGCGGTCCTGGCCTAGGCCAGGGAGACCAGCCGTGCGGGGGCTGCCTAGCCCAGCCGCAAATGTCCGCTCCAGCCCCGACGATGGCGGCTCCAGGATGGGGGTTACCGGGGCAGCCGCAGCCGCTGGGTCAGGCCGTAGGCCCCATCTCCCAGCAGAAACTGCACCACCGTTGCCACGGCGAAGAAGGCCGGAAATTCCCAGCCGCCGTTCTCATGGGCAAACAGCCAGCCGTTGGGCAGGTGGGTGTAAGTGGCCACCAGCAGAATCGGGAACAGCGCCAGGGCCACCCAGCGGGTATAGAGCCCGGCCATCAGCATGAGGCCACCGATGAGTTCCATCGGCGCAACCACGTAGGCCATGCCGGCGGGCAGGCCGAGGCTGGCGAAGAACTGGGCGGTGCCGGGTAGGGTGAACACCATCACCTTCAGTAGACCGTGGGCCAGAAACAGCAGGCCTAGGCTGACCCGCAGCAGGGTAATGGCATAGGGGGCGGTGTCGAGATCGATGGTGGGCTTGGCCAAGCGCCGGGGGCGGGAGGCTGCGGCCGTGGGCATGTCGCGGATGGTGAGTTTCATGGTGAGTATCCTTTGGGAAAAAGATGGGTTGAGAACTAAAGAAACCGGTGGGGCGCAAACCGGTCGGACTGAGGTGGGGCAGACGACCAGAGCCCCTGGGCAATGCGATCGCGAAACCAGTAGCTCTGCCACCAGTGCAGCAGCGTGAGCAGCCGCTGGGGCAGTCCCCGCAGCAGCAGCAGGTGCACCGCCAGCCACAGACCCCAGGCCACAACCCCCGTGGCGCTGAGCCGACCGACCTGCATCACGGCGGCATGACGGCCCAAAATCGCCATTGCCCCTCGGGGCCTGTGGCGGAAGGGCAGCGGGCGCTCGATTTTGTTGGCCACAGTGCCCCCCTGCTGGACGGCGGTTGAGGCCAGCATCGGCAGGTCCCCCGCCACGTCGCCCAGGGCATAGACCTGGGGATCGGCCAACAGCTGGAGCGTGGGCCGGAGGGGGAGGCGATCGCTGCGGCGATCGGTGCGGCTAGCCACCACCCCCGCCGTCCAGATCAGGGTGCGGGTGGGAAGGACGGTGCCATCGGCCAGGTGTACCGCCGTCGCCGTGACCGCCTGCACCCGCGATCGCAGGCGCACCTCAACCCCGCGGCGCTGCAGGTGGCGGTGGGCATAGCGCTGCAGCCGGGGGTGAAACCCAGGCAGCAGGTCAGCCCCTGAATGCAGCAGCACCAGCCGAATTTGCCGACAGTCGAGCTGGCCGTAGTCCTTGACCAGAACGGTGTGCATCCACTCGGCCAGGGCTCCGGCCAGCTCGACGCCGGTCGGCCCACCCCCGGCGATCGCCACGGTCAGGCACTCCTGTTGGGTGGCCGGGTCAGCGGTGTGCAGCGCCTGCTCAAAACGGCTGAGGACCTGGTTTTGAATAGCCAGGGCATCGCTGACGGTCTTGAGGGCAAAGGCGTGGCTACGGGCCCCCGGCACCCGATCCAGCTGGGGGCGGCTGCCCGTAGCCACCACCAGACTGTCGTAGGCAAACGAACCCACCGACGTCTCCACCCGCCGCTGCTGGGTTTGTAGATCCACCACCTCGGCCCGCACAAACCGGACATTGGTCGCCCGGCGCAGCGCCTGCCGAATTGGATAGGCGATTTGGCTGGGCTCCAGTTCGGCGGTTGCCACCTGGTGCAGCAGGGGCTGAAAGGTGTGGTGGGCGTGGCGATCGATCAGCACGACCTCCAGGGCGGCGTGGGCCAGCTGTAGGGCTACGGTCAGTCCGCCAAAGCCCGCTCCCACAATGACCACTCGGGGACGTTGGCCAGCGCGGTCTGGCATGGGGTTGGGTGGGCGCGATCGCAGCGTCATCTCAGCCTCCTGAGGGTAAATCGGCATGGGCAGGGCGTCAGGACGAAATTTCGACCTGCTTGGTCGCCTCTAGCTCCAGCGCCAGGGGAGTAAACGGAGTCCCCTGATGGCTGCCGTCGCAGTAGGGCTTGTTTTTAGACTGGCTACAGGTACACAGCCAGTGGGTACCGGCATTCAGGGTTAAGAGCTGGGGGTTAGCGTGAGTGGTCATTGCAAAACTCCTGGGGACGAAGACGACAACAGCAGAGACATCGGGCCGGAAATCAATAGTCGTTTTTCAGATATTTCTGACTAGAACTATTGGGCGGGACAAGGCGACTCCTTTGTAGCGGCAGCAAATTGGCTCCACGGGCAATTCGCCAACTTGTCTGCATTCAGATAGTTTGTATTAGAACTATCTGAATGCAAAAATATCATCCTTCCTCGGCAAGTGCAAGCCCACTGGCCAAAGTTAGTTGAGTCCTGGTGGTTGAGTCCTGGCCGCAGTGGTGTCCGGGCTGGTGTCGTCTTGGCCAGGGCGGGCAAACGGAGCTATGGACGGCGCCCCCATGGCCGGTTGCAGCCAGTACGCTGGAGGTATGGCCCGCCGCCAGGTCTTCACGTCAGCGTCGGGGGCGAGCGGTGTGCCTCAACCCCTACCCGTGGCGGGGGAGCCAGCTGCTTGCCCTATGGAGATAGTCCCCATGACCTCAGTTCAAGTTTCGTCCAATGCGTCGCGCTACGGCCAGGATATTGCCATTCGCCAGTTTGACCTGATCGCCGATGAACCCACTCCGGTCGGCGGTGACGACCGGGGGCCAACCCCCACCGAGCTGCTGCTGGCGGGACTGGGCAGCTGCAAGGCGATTACGATCAAAATGTATGCCGAGCGCAAGGGCTGGCCGCTGGAGCAGATCCATGTGGCAGCGGAGTCGCACGTTGTGGATAAGCAAACGGTGATTACGGCTTACCTGACGCTGACGGGTGATCTGAGCCCCGAGCAGCGCGATCGCCTGCGGGAAATCGGCGATCGCTGCCCGGTGCAC
>PYGV01000253.1 GCA_003022385.1 filamentous cyanobacterium CCP3
ATCCCCAACTGTGGTGCCGTTTGGTTACATCCGGTCAGCTCAAATAACCTCAGCTCTCTCACCGATTTGACCACTGCATGAAACGCTTCTACCACCACGAGTTTGTTGTGCCGATTGAAGCTGTAGATGACAACGGACATGTCAACAACGTCGCCTACGTTCAGTGGATGCAGGATGTCGCGATCGCCCATGCCACCAGCGCCGGTTGCACCGCCGAAACCCAGACTTTGGGAGCCACCTGGGTCGCCCGATCGCACCAGATCATCTACCTGCGCCCGGCCTTTGCGGGCGATCGCCTGCGCCTCACCACCTGGGTCACCACCCTGCGCAAAGCCCGCAGCACCCGCCAGTACAAGTTTTTGCGGCCCAGCGACGACACCGTGCTGGCGACCGGCGCCACCGAGTGGGTCTTTGTCGATGCCATTAGCCATCGCCCCCGCACCATTCCCGCCTCGGTGTCGGGCTGCTTTGAGCTGGTAACCGACGCCGAAGAGGTGTAAACCCATCGTCTACCGCAGGCGCTGCCTGAGCCAAAAATCGAGCAGCGGTAGGGCAATGCGGTAGCCAAACTGAGGACCGTAGATCAGGCCCTTTTGCTCCAGGCTGGTCAGCGCCCCCTGCAAGCCGCCGCCCCGCGAGAGCTGGTGTTTTTTAATGTAGGCGCTGGCCTGGGGGCTATCGGTGGGGTCGAGCGCCAGGCTTTCGAGCACGCGGGCCTGGGTGGGGGGCAGCAGCAGCAGCAGCGCCTCAAAGGTAACGGTCATATCCTGCGCCAGGGCGAGCATGGCGCTGTGCACCTGGTGAGCCTGAATGAGGTCGGGCTGGGGGGACGCGATCGCACTGCAGTTCAGCCACAGGCGCTGGGCCAGGGTAATGGCGTCTTTCATGTGGCCCTGCACGTAGCTTAAAAATAGCTCTAGCGCCTGACTTTCGGGGTCAAACTTGAGGCCTGCCGTGGCCAGCGTGCTAATCACCCAGGGCTGTAGGTCGCGATCGCTCAGGGGGGTGAGCGCAATTACCGGCAGCTGGCTGGCGGTCATCCAGGGCTCGGCCACGGTGGCGATCAGGGCATAGCTGACCCGGCTCTGGCGCTCAATTTCCTGGCGCAGATGACTCTCCCACTTGCCCTGCCGGTCCCAGGAGCGAATGTGGGGAAAGTTGTGAAACATGATCACCACCTGGCCGTTCAGCCATTCCGCCAGGTGCTGGGGCAGCGCCAGCAGGCTCTCAAACAGGGGCCACTCTTTGCCTGGGGTCTTGGGCCAGACCAGCCGCGCCTCAGCACCCTGGGTGCGATCGACGCTGAGGGGCTGGTTCAGGCTCCACTGCTGAATTTGGGCGATTTCGTCCGGTTCTGAGAACGCCCCCACAATGCCATCGGCCAAAAATCGCAGAAACTGGCTCGCATTGCGGCAGCGCAGCAAATCGATTTCGAGGCAGCACGATTTTTCCTGACGGGCGGCATTGCGAATCAGGGTGCGGCGACCAATGCCCGGCACCCCAGTCACCACAAAATCGCTGTCTCGACGGAGCAGGGTGCAGACCTGCTCCAGTTCGTCTGCTCGGCAGATCAGCGACTGGGGCACAAACGGATTGATCATTTTGACGGCTAGCACTATTTTTTAGTGCTATAAATGAGAGCTGAGCACTCTCGAATAGTAGCACCCGATCTTTTTGAGGTAGATTTCCGCCGTGGCCCACAGTACTCTCCCCGGTAAGGGCGCTGCCGCGCCTGCGTCTGCTAATCTTTGGCACACCTTCAGCCCGGAGCAGGCGATCGCGCTGGTAGAAAGCAGCCCCCAGGGGCTCAGCCCCAGCGAAGCCGAACACCGCCAGCAGGTCTATGGCCCCAACGAGCTTCAGGAGGGGGCCACCCGCAGCCCCTGGGAAATTCTGTGGGATCAGTTCAAAAACATTATGCTGCTGATGCTGATCGCGGTGGCCCTGGTGTCGCTGGTGCTCGATCTGCGTCAGGGCGGCTTCCCTAAAGATGCGATCGCGATCTTTGCCATTGTGTTGCTCAACGGTCTGCTGGGCTACCTGCAGGAGAGCAAGGCCGAAAAAGCGCTGGCCGCCCTCAAGAACATGACCTCCCCTCGGGTGCGCACCATCCGCCAGGGCCAGGAGCAGGAGATCGACGCCAAAACCCTGGTGCCGGGCGACATTGTGCTGCTGGAGGCGGGGGTACAGGTGCCCGCCGATGGCCGTCTGCTCAGTGCCGCCAATTTGCAGGTGCGCGAGGCGGCCCTGACTGGCGAAGCTGAGGCGGTGATCAAACAGCCGGAGCTGCTTTTAGAGGCAGAATCTGCTTTGGGCGATCGCCTCAACCTGGTCTACCAGGGCACCGAAGTCCTCCAGGGTCGCGGCACCGTGCTGGTCACCCAAACGGGGATGACCACGGAGCTAGGCCGTATCGCCACCCTGATTCAGTCGGTGGAGTCTGAACCCACGCCTTTGCAGCAGCGCATGGCTCAGTTGGGCAATGTGCTGGTGTCCGGTTCCCTGGTGCTGGTGGCGCTGGTGGTAGCGGCGGGTCTGTTGCGCACGGGCAACCTCAGCCTGTTCGACGAGCTGCTAGAAGTTTCCCTCAGCATGGCCGTTGCCGTAGTGCCGGAGGGGCTACCCGCCGTCATCACCGTTACCCTGGCCCTGGGCACCCAGCGCATGGTGCGCCGCCACGCCCTGATTCGCAAGCTGCCAGCGGTCGAAACCCTGGGCTCGGTCACCACCATTTGCTCCGACAAAACCGGCACCCTGACCCAGAACAAAATGGTGGTGCAGCAGGTTAAGACTGTGGATCACCAGTACGAGGTCACGGGCGAAGGCTACGCCCCTGTGGGGAACCTTCTCGAAAACGGAGCGGCCATTGCTCCCCAGGCTGATCCAGCCCTCCAGGCGTTGCTGATGGCCTGCGCCCTGTGCAACGACGCCACCCTCAGCCAGTCGGGCAGCATTTGGACTCTGCTGGGCGACCCCACCGAGGGCGCTCTGCTGGCTGTGGCGGGCAAGGGCGGGTTTGATCAAGCGACCCTGGGGCAGGGGTGCGATCGCATCGCCGAAGTCCCCTTCACCTCAGAGCGTAAGCGCATGAGCGTTATCGTGCAGGCCCATGCCGATGCCACCTGGCCCTTACCCCCCCAGGTGATGTTCACCAAAGGCTCCGCTGAACTGGTGCTAGAACGCTGTAGCACCAGTCAGAGCGAGGGGCAGCCGGTGCCACTCACCGAGGCCCAGCGACAGGCTATTCTGGCGCAAAACGACGCTATGGCCGCCAGCGGTCTACGAGTGCTGGGCTTTGCCATGAAGCCGACCACCGTGGCCAATCCCAACGGCAACCTGGAACCAGAGGAGCAGGACCTGATATGGCTGGGCCTGGTCGGCATGCTCGATGCTCCGCGCCCTGAGGTGCGCGCTGCTGTAGCCGACTGTCGGCGGGCGGGCATTCGTCCGGTGATGATTACCGGCGACCATCCGCTGACCGCTAGGGCGATCGCCGAAACCCTCGGCATTGCCCAACCCGGCGACACGATTTTGACCGGGCGCGAGCTAACTCACTTGTCTACGGCAGAGCTAGAGCAAACCGTTCCCCAGGTCAGTGTCTACGCCCGCGTTGCCCCCGAGCACAAGCTGCGAATTGTGCAGGCGCTGCAAAAGCAGGGCGAGTTTGTCGCCATGACCGGCGACGGCGTCAACGATGCCCCCGCTCTCAAGCAGGCCGACATCGGCATCGCCATGGGCATTACCGGCACCGACGTCAGCAAAGAGGCCAGCGACATGGTGCTGCTCGACGACAACTTTGCCACCATCGTCGCCGCCACCGAAGAGGGCCGCGTCGTCTACGACAACATTCGCCGCTTTATCAAATACATTCTAGGCAGCAATATTGGCGAAGTGATCACCATCGCCGCCGCCCCGATCATGGGCCTGGGCGGTGTGCCCCTCAGCCCGCTGCAAATCCTGTGGATGAACCTGGTCACCGACGGCGTTCCCGCCCTGGCCCTGGCCATGGAGCCCGCTGAACCTAACGTTATGCAGCGTCCGCCCCACAACCCGCGTGAAAGCATTTTTGCTCGTGGCCTTGGCTCCTACATGGTGCGGGTGGGCATTTTGCTGGCGATACTGACGATTGGGCTGATGGGCTGGGCCTATCGCTATACCAACGCCCCCGGATACCCAGGCCATCCCGATACCTGGAAGAGCATGGTGTTTACTACCCTCTGTCTGGCTCAGATGGGCCATGCCCTGGCTGCCCGCTCAGACACTCGCTTAACGGCCCAGCTCAATCCTTTGTCGAATCCTTACGTGTGGGGTGCGGTTTTGCTGACCACCGGCCTGCAAGTGTTGTTACTCTACGTGCCAGCCCTGGCGCAGTTTTTTGGGCTGCATCCGCTATCGACAATGGAGCTGGCGATTTGCTTTGGCTTTAGCGCTGTGATGTTTGTTTGGCTGGAGGCCGAAAAGCTGATCATTCAGCTGGCCCTACGCCGCAAACAGCCTGGTCTTCCCACTGCGTCTAGCCGTGCTGATTAAATAACCCTAATCCTAACCACCGCTATGGATTCTGACTCTCCCCAGCCCCGCTTTTCCCAAGAGATTAAAGCTCTGCTAGAGCGGGTTGCCCAGCAGCCTCTGACCCTGGCCCACGTACTGAGCGAAACCGCCGAGCGGGGCTTTTGCCTGGTGATTGGGCTACTGGTGCTGCCGTTTTTGTTTCCGATGCCGCCGGGGTTTACCACCATTTTGGGGTCGGCCTGCCTGCTGCTGTCGCTGCAAATGGCGGTGGGGCGGCGATCGCCCTGGCTGCCCCGGCGAGTGGCTCAGTTTCAGTTTCCCTCGGTGCTGGCCAAGCAGGTGCTGAGCAACCTCAAGCGGGTAACGCGGGTAACCGAGCGGTTCGTGCGGCCCCGCTTGCCCGGTCTAGCGAGCAATCCCTCGGTCTGGCACGTTAACGGCCTCTGCATTAGCTGGCTCACCCTGCTGCTAATGGCCCCTATTCCGATGACCAATCCTATCCCCACGGTCGGTATTCTCATCTTTGTGGTGGCGACCCTTGAGGCCGACGGGGTAATGATGATTTTGGGCTACGTGGCCACTGGGATGATCACCGGCACCTTTGGCTTGGCGGGGTATTTGCTGTGGCGATCGCCCGAACTCCTCCAGCACTGGTTCCGTTGAGCGTAGCCGTCCCGGCTGTCCACGGTCAGGCATCTTGCCTAACCCACAAGAATTGCACCTTAAAAAATCCACGTTCCTAAGCTCAGCCATCGGCTCCGCAGACGCCCAAAAAAGCCCCTTATTTAACAAGGGGCCTTTTTCATAGCGCTTGCAGTTCAGACGATCTAAATCAGCTTTAGCTCGGGGTACTGGGCGATCAGCTCATCGCTGCTGAGGGTGTCTCCCGTCTGCTGCGGTGTCCAGAGCACTTCCACAGCCAGCAGGTTCTCGCTAGAGACCGCTCCAATCTGATTGAGCGCCTGGCGCAGGTCAGCCGAGGAGGAAATGTTGGGCAGATCGAGCTTGCCCTGGGTCGCTACAACCACCGTGGCCAGAATATACTCGCCAGGGGCCTGATCGGCGTCACCCGGTAGCTTCGCCTGAATTTCAGCCTGGGTGAGCTGGTTGTTGACGTTAGACAGCGTTTCGGCGCTAAACCGGCTGCGGGCCGAGAGCGTGTAGCGGTTAAACTCTTGCTCAGCGCTGAGCAGGCGAGTCTGCTTGTCTTCGCTGGCGGCGTAGGCCCAGTAGTCAGGGTGACGCAGCAGAGCCAGAGTCGTCTCCTGCAGCAGCTTGGCTAACCCCTGGGAGGTGCCGGTGTCGGCGGTAGTCGCCAGTCGGTTGAGGTCATCTTGTAGAGCGCGGGCATCGGCCAGCAGCCCCACCTGAAGCTTGGCCACCGCTACGGGCGGGTTGCTACTGCCAGCGGCGGCTGTATAGTCATCCCCAGAGACTGCGCCCCTCAGGCCGCGCACGACCACGTTGGCGATCGCAATAAAAATCAGCAGGGTAAACAACCCGCCAAATCCGCCCCCAATGCCAATGAAGGGAAACAAGAAGGGAAAGCCAAACCCACCGCCGGGGTAGTAGCCACCACCACCGGGGGCATAGGTGCGCGGCGTCGGACTCATGCGCGGTGCTGGAGCCCGAAAGCTACCGCCACCGATGCGTCCACCCGCTGCGGCCCAGGCTCCATCAGCGGTGCCAAATACCAAGACGACGGCCAGAACGACGGCCATCAGGGGCTTCAAAAACGGCTTTAATCGTTGAAAGAGTTGTTTAACCATCGGGTACAACCGGAGTGCTAACGTGGAGTGCTTTATGTCTTTAATTTAACGCGAAGTGCTGTAGGTGCCGCCGCTAAAAAACCGAAATTGATGGCGGAAACCCGTACCCAAAGGCCTTAACCGCCACCTACGATGGTGACAATCTCCAGCCTGTCATTGGGTCGCAGTCGAGTGGTCTCCCACAGCTGCCGGTGGAGAATTTCGCCGTTGTACTCCACCGCTACCAGGCGCGGGTTCAACCCTAAGGATTCTAAAAACGCAGGTAGCGATGTGCCAGAACGGCACGACTGCGATTCTCCATTGACCAGGACGGAAAAGGCATCGGCACTGGGGTCAAACATAGCGAGCAAGAAGGGGTTAGGGTTCAAGGATTAGGGTTAAAGGTTAAGGTTTGACCGGAGCCTTCGACCGTATACCTTAAACCCTCCTGCTCAAACCTGTCTATTGGCCTGATGCAGGGTCAGCCAACAGGCGTCGCGACTGTATGAAAAGCGCGGCGATGGCTGGTTTGGGCGGCGAAATACTGAGCAATCAGGGTGGGGTTTTCAGCCTCAAGAATGGCCCGCACGACGGCTACTCGCTCGGCCCCCGCCTGCAAAACCTCGGTCAGGTTTTCGGTGTTGATGCCGCCGATCGCGTACCAGGGCACCGTGGCATGCTCGGCGGCGTAGCGCACGTACTCCAGGCCAGCGGCGGCTTTATCAGGTTTCGTGGGGGTCGCATACACCGGGCCTACGCCAATGTAGTCAGCCCCTTCGGCGATCGCGCGCTGCATTTCGTCGGGGTTCGTAGTCGAGCGGCCAATAATGCGCTGGCTGCCCAGCAGCTGACGGGCGGTGGCGATGGGCAGGTCGGTTTGGCCCAGGTGGACGCCGTCGGCTTCGACCGCCAGGGCCAAATCGACGCGATCGTTGACTAAAAACAGGGCGCCGTAGCGGTGGCACAGGTCTTTGAGCTGCTGAGCCAGCTCCAGCCGCCGGTGGTCGTCGCTGTGCTTGTCGCGGTACTGCACCAGGGCGATGCCCCCCTGTAGCGCCGCTTCGACCACGGGCAGCAGGCGATTCTCTGAGGGAGAGGCTGCGCCAACGCTGGGCGAGGTGACCAGGTAGGTTAGCCCCTGGTGCAGGCGCTGGAGTCGATGCCCGCCCAAAATTTCGCTTTCCAGTGCATAGATTTGATAGCGCATAGCTTTGCTGCCTGCGGCCAGGTCGCTGCGGTAGAGCTTGCCGTATTCCTCCAGCGCCCGTAGGGCTTCCTGAATGCGGCAAAAGTTAGCCTGTAGTAC
>PYGV01000041.1 GCA_003022385.1 filamentous cyanobacterium CCP3
TACCTATCTTGTGCAAGAGGAAGCCGTTCTGTGAACACCGTTCTACAAGCCCGCCCCCGCAACTTCGTCTCTACCCCCACCCTGGAGCGAACCACTCTCAGAGCCCTGCGGTATCTACAATCGGGGTACTCCATCCACCTCAAAGGCCCAGCTGGCACCGGCAAAACTACCCTGGCTCTGCACCTAGCTGACCTGCTGGCCCGCCCGATCATGCTGCTGTTTGGCGATGATGAGTTCAAAACCTCAGACCTGATTGGCAATCAGTCGGGCTACACCCGCAAAAAAGTGGTCGACAACTACATCCACAGCGTGGTGAAGGTAGAGGACGAGCTGCGCCAAAACTGGATCGACTCGCGCCTCACCCTGGCCTGCCGCGAAGGCTTCACCATGGTGTACGACGAGTTCAACCGATCGCGCCCCGAGGTCAACAACGTGCTGCTGTCGGCCCTCGAAGAAAAACTGCTGGTGCTGCCCCCCAGCAACAACCGAGCCGAATACATTCGCGTCAGCCCCCACTTCCGCGCCATTCTTACCTCTAACCCCGAGGAGTACTGCGGTGTTCACGGCACTCAAGATGCCCTGCAAGACCGCCTGATTACCATCAACATGCCCGAGCCCGATGAACTGGCTCAGCAGCAAATTTTGGTGCAAAAAGTCGGCATTGATGGCTCTGCGGCCCTGCAAATTGTGCAGTTGGTCAAGGCCTTTCAGTCATCGGCAGCGCCAGACATGGTCTCTAGCCTGCGCCCCAGCCTGATGATTGCCACCATCTGCCACGACCACGGCATTTTGCCCCTGGCCGAAAATGCCGACTTCCGCGATGTGTGCAGCGACATTTTGCTGGCCCGCTCTAAAGAGTCCACACCCGAGGCTACTCGCCACCTGTGGAATTTGTTTAACCGCTTTGTAGTATCCCAGGCCACCCTGGTTAACGAGCTTACCCTCAAGCCCGAGACTCAGACTGCGGCTCGCCTCCACGGCGAAGAAGAAGAAGATTCGGTGCCCGCGCCCCTGAAGATGCCCCGTCTGGATGACGCTGTCGAAGCCGTACTGGAAGATGCCCAAGTAGCTGAGCCAGACGCTACGGCCGCTGATCTGTTGGAGCCTGAGGCGATCGCCCCCGACGAGGCAACAATCGACGCTCTAGAGGCTGCCCCTCAGCCTCATACCCAGGTAGAAGCCACCCCCAAGGTGGACAGCCCCAGCGACGACATTGAAACCCGTGTTTTTGACTACCTAGACGCTACAGGTACAGTGTCCCTCGTCAAGATTGAAGCTGCCCTGGGGCTAAACCGCTTTCAGGTCGTCAACGCCCTTAAATCAATGCTCGATCAAGGCCTGGTAGAAAAGCAGGAAACCGACGGCCAGCTACAGGGCTATCAACTAAGTTCTCACTGGAGATAACTAACTGTGTCTACTTCCACCGCCCCCGCCCCCACCCGCCCCCGATCGAGCGAGTGCTCGACAAAGGTATCGTGATCGCTGGCGATATCTCCGTTTCGGTTGGCTCTACCGAACTGCTGAGCATTCGCATTCGCCTGATCATTTCATCGGTCGATAAGGCCCGCGAAATTGGCATCAACTGGTGGGAAAGCGACCCCTACCTGAGCAGCCGCACCAACGAGCTGTTAGAAACCAATCAACAGCTCCAGACCCGTTTGGAGACCTTAGAAGCCGAGCTAAAAGCGCTGCGATCTGCCGCCCCTGTTGCCTAAGCGGTCAACAGGCCGCTGTAATGCGGATAACAACTCCTGCTGCTTTAAACACCTGAGGGGTTATCCGCTCACTCTACATACTGTGAAACCGTCATGCTGACCCTGCGCACCCTGCGGCAAATTGCCAGTAGCCGCACAATCCCCAGCTTTCGCTCAGTGCCCAGTCGGAGCCAGAGCGGGGGCGATCGCCTGGCAGATGCGGGTCGCGCGAGCTACCACCAAAGCCGCATTCGGTCGCAAGAAGCTCGCCGTCAGTGGCTGCAACAGCAGTGGCAAAATCGACCCTAGCTGCGATCGCAGATTGTACGCAGACCCTGGAACGGCAATCCTTGAGGTGCACTAGGGGCTGTCAGCAATTAGCTGCTGAATGCCTGTAGCTGCTGATAGCCTGACAATCAAGGACTACAGCCCCTAGCCTGTTTTTGGGATCGGGCGTGGCAAGGCTTGGAATACAAGGCTTCTGGCCAGAATGGATGACACGCCCTAGACTGAGGCCATGACCTCCGAAAATGTTGAGCCAGAACTACTGCCCAGCCTGGCGCTACAGCCCCCCGCCAAAACCGATGCGGGCCTAGCGCCCCTGCTGCTCACCGTGATTGAGCTAGTGCGTCAGCTCATGGAGGCCCAGGTCATTCGCCGCATGGAATCGGGTGATCTCGGGGATGAGGATCTGGAACGGGCCGCCGATAGCCTGCGCAAGCTGGAAGAGCAGGTTGTGAATATGTGCGAAATCTTTGATGTTGACCCAGCCGATCTCAACATCGACCTGGGAGAAATTGGCACGCTGTTGCCCAAGGAAGGCAGCTACTACCCTGGGGCCAAAAACCAGAATCCCACCATTCTGGAGCTGCTCGATCGCCTGCTAGACACAGGGGTCGTTGTCGAAGGCGATGTTGACCTGGGTATGGCTCAGCTCAACCTGATTCACGCCAAGCTGCGGCTGGTGCTGACCTCGAAACCTATCTAATGCTAAATCCGCGGGCGACTCTGCTACCCCTGCCACTGCCACAGCTTGATGGTTTTGTCGGCGCTGGCGCTGGCCATTAGCTTGCCGTTGGTTTGTACCGCCACCTGGTGCACTGGGTTGACGTGAGCCCACAGGGTTTCTTTTAGCGTGCCGCTTTGGCTGCTCCACAGCCGCAGGGTGCCGTCGCTGCTGCCGCTGACCAGCCGCTTGCCGTCAGGGAAAAAGGCCACCGTGTTCACCTCCTGGGTGTGTCCCTGCAGGGTGTGCAGCAGGGCTCCGGTCGCTGCATTCCACAAGCGCACGGTGCGGTCTTTGCTGGCGCTGGCAATTGTGCCACCATCGGGGCTAACGGCCACCTGATTAACGGTGTTAGTGTGGCCCGTAAAGACCCTGAGTGCCTGCGCCGTTTGCGCATTCCACAGCCGCACGGTGTTGTCGAAGCCGCCGCTAACCAAGCGCTGGTCGGCCTCGGTCAGGGTCACGGTTTTGAGCATCCCCGCCGAGCCGGGCAGGGTTTTGATTAGAGTGCCCTGGCTCAGGTTCCACAGCTTGAGGGTGCCGTCTTCGCTGGCGCTGGCCAGCAGATTGCTGCTGCCGATCGCGATCGCGGTGACATCCCGCAGATGCCCCTTGAGAATGTGCCGCAGGGTGCCATCGCCCAGGCTCCAGACCTTGATGGTGGCATCGTCGCCGCAGCTCACCAGCACTTGCCCACGCCTGTCGATCCCCACATCGTTTACCCCTCGGGCATGGCCTTTGAGCGAGTGCAGCAAATCGCCCGACTGCCAGTTCCAAATGCGCAGCGTGTCGTCGAGGCTGCCGCTGACCAAAACCGGCTGCTGAGGGTTAAAGGCGACAGCCGTCACCCATGACTGGTGGCCTGCGAGAGTCTGTGCCAGCCGCCAGCCGCCAGATGCGGCAGGCCCAGAGCCAGACGATCCAGAACTAGGCGTACCAGAATTAGGTGTTCTAGAGCCGCTGGGCTTAGCGCCAGGCGCACCAGAATTAGGAGTAGTTGCCGAGGAGGCAGAAGACGGTTTGCTTATCGGCGGGCTGGACGGCGGTTGGCTCACGGGGCGGCTGGGCACAGAGCCTGAGACAGGTCCGGATGCTGGCTCTGAACCGGGTTGAGAGCTCGGTTTTGACGTTGGCTCTGCCTTTTCCGTAGTCGGCGGTAGCGACGTAATCGGCATGGCTACGCCAGCGGCTTGACCCGGCCCGCTCAGAGGCGGGCGATCTAGCCCCGCAAATAAGCTGGAGCCTGACTGGTTTGAGACCCAGCCCGGCACGGTGCCCTCCAGTTTGGGCAGCCGTTGTAGATCATTCAACACGTCCTGAGCGGTTTGGTAGCGCTCGCTGACCAAATCTTTGGTCATACAGTTGAGCACGGCGGCCAGGCCAGGATGAATGGTGCGCCCCTGTTTTTGCAGGTATTCCTGCCACAGCCAGCGACCTTCCTGGGGGCTGTAGAGGTCTTCGGGCTTGCAGCCGGTCAGCAGATGAAGACAGGTAGCCCCCAGGCTGTAGAGGTCACTGGAGGGGTATGCCTGACCGCTGCGCAGCTGCTCGATGGGGGCGTAGCCCTCGGTGCCAATGCGGGTACCTGGCTCATAGCGAATGGCTTCGCTGAACTGCTTAGCCACGCCAAAGTCAATTAGCACAGGCTTTTGGTCGATCTTGCGGCGAATGATGTTGGAGGGCGTAATGTCGCGGTGAATAACGCCGTGCTGATGAATAAAGTGCAGCACCGGCAGCAAATCTTCGAGCAGCTGACGCAGGTTGCTTTCGCTATAGGCTGCCTGGGCCGCAATTTCCTGGTGCAGAGTGCGGCCCTGCACCATCTGCTGCACCAGGTACAGGTACTTGTTTTGCTCAAAATAGGCCAGCAGGGTAGGAATCTGGGGGTGTTCTCCCAGTTCGTGCAGCCGCACGGCCTCTTGCTCAAACAGCTGCACGGCCTTTAAAAATGACTTGGTGCCCTGGGTTTGAGGCGCAAACTGCTTGATCACGCAGCGGCTGTTGAGGCGATCGGCGTCGAGGGCAAAGTAGGTACGCCCAAACCCACCTCGGCCAATCAGCTTTAGCGGGCGATACCGGCCCCTCAGCCGATGCTCCAGGGGGTTGCCGCAGGTGGGGCAAGCCGCAGCCAGGGTCGCGTGATTGGGTTGGGCACAGTGGGGATTGAGACAGCAGATCATCACAACGGTAAACCCAAGGACGCAAAGGCATAGTTTTTGCTTATGCTTACTTCCATTTAACCTGCAATCGGACGGAGAAGGGGGATTTTGCTGCTTCGTTGACAAGCTATATTTCGTAACAATTGAAGCGATCGCCCCAATCTGCCCAAACCCTTGCGGTATCGTGAAGAACAGTCGTTATTGAGCAATTCGCTGCCGCCCCCTATGACCCTGGCCCAGCCTTCCCACCACAAAGCTAAAGCCCTGCGCCCAGGAGCCACTCGCCCCGCCAAAGAACTCTGTAGTGAGTGCGGCTTTTGCGATACCTACTACATTCACTACGTCAAAGAGGCCTGTGCCTTTCTCAATCAGCAGTTTCCGACCCTAGAGCAGCAGAGCCACGGCCGCAGCCGCGATCTGGAGACCGACGATGAGGTTTACTTTGGCGTTCACCAGGACATGATGGCCGCCCGCAAGCAGCAGCCCATTGAGGGAGCGCAGTGGACGGGCATCGTCAGCACGATCGCGATCGAAATGCTCACCCGCGGCCTGGTCGAAGGGGTGGTGTGCGTGCAAAATACCGAGAGCGATCGCTTTCAGCCTCAGCCTATTCTCGCTACCACCCCCGAAGAAATTCTGGCGGCGCGGGTCAACAAGCCCACCCTGTCGCCCAACCTATCCGTGCTGGAGCAGGTGGAGCAGTCGGGCATGAAGCGGCTACTGGTGATCGGGGTGGGCTGCCAGATTCAGGCGCTGCGAGCGATCGAAAAGCAGCTCGGCCTGGAGCAGCTCTACGTGCTGGGCACCCCCTGCGTCGACAACGTCAGCCGAGCAGGCCTGCAAAAATTTCTCGAAACCACCAGCCGATCGCCCGATACCGTGGTGCACTACGAGTTTATGCAGGACTTTCGGGTGCACTTCAAGCACTCCGATGGCTCCACCGAAACGGTGCCCTTCTTTGGCCTCAAGACTAACCAGCTCAAGGATGTGTTTGCCCCCTCCTGCATGAGCTGCTTCGACTACGTGAACGGGCTAGCCGACCTGGTGGTGGGCTATATGGGTGCCCCCTTCGGCTGGCAGTGGATCGTGGTGCGTAACGATCGCGGCCAAACCATGCTCGATACCGTCATAGATCAGCTCGACACCCAGCCGGTGATGTCGCAGGGCGATCGCAAGGCCGCCGTGCAGCAGAGCATTCCCGCCTATGACAAAGCGGTGACCCTGCCCATGTGGGCCGCCAAGCTGATGGGCGTAGTCATCGAGCGCATTGGCCCCAAGGGGCTGGAGTACGCCCGCTTCTCCATCGACTCCCATTTCACCCGCAACTACCTGTACGTCAAGCGCAACTATCCGCAGAAGCTGGCCGCTCACGTGCCAGAGTTTGCCAAGCGCATCGTCGGTCAGTACAAGCTGCCCGATTAGGGGGCGCTGAGACCCCAGGGTTCTTTGATGGGTAGCCAGAGTTACCGGCCTACCCACAGAATAACCCTGGGGTCTATTGTTGCTACACCACGCTGTAGCCCCCTGCCAACCAAGCCTGTAGCTCGGCAGGAGCCTGCGCCTGGGTCAGCATTGCCCTAAGCTGTTCGCCATCCAGCACCTCGGTTTCCAGTAGGGTTTGGGTGGCCGACTCCAGCAGCCCTCGGTTCAACCGCAGAATGTCGATCGCCATCGAGCGAGCATTATTGAGCAGCAGATTTACCTGACGGTCAATTTCGGTGGCCACTTCGGGGCTGGTGGTGCGGCGATCGCTGCCCCCATCCAAAAACTGAGCGCTCGCTTTGGCAAAGGCCACTGGCCCCAGGCTGGCGCTCATGCCGTACTCGGTCACCGCCTTCTCGGCCAGGTCAGTAGCTTTTTGAATGTCATCGCTGGCCCCGGTCGAAACTTTGCCAAAGACGATCTCTTCGGCGGCACGGCCCCCCAGCAGGGTAGCCAGCTGGCCCCGCAGCTCGTCTTCGAGCATCAAAAAGCGGTCATTCTCTGGCATTTGCAGAGTGTAGCCCAGCGCCCCCAGCCCGCGCGGCACAATCGAGATTTTAGTCACCCGGTTGCCGCCGGGCATCAGCGCCCCCACCAGGGCGTGGCCCACTTCGTGGTAGGCCACCGTCTGCCGTTCGGCTGTCGTCAGCACCCGAGAACGCTTCTCTAGCCCTGCAATCACCCGCTCAATGGCTTCGCCAAAGTCGGCCATCAGCACCGCCTGCCGGTTGTTGCGGGCCGCCATCAGGGCCGCTTCGTTGACCAGGTTGGCCAGGTCAGCGCCAGCAAAGCCAGCGGTTTGGGCTGCAATCTCCGCCAGGTTGACGTCTTCGCCCAGGGCTACGCCACGACCGTGTACCTGCAAAATCTCTAGCCTGCCGCTCTTGTCGGGGCGATCGACCAGCACTTGGCGATCGAAGCGTCCGGGCCGCCGCAGAGCCGGGTCTAGCGTCTCAGGGCGGTTAGTGGCGGCAATCACAATTACCCCATCGTTGCCGTCAAAGCCGTCCATTTCGGTCAGCAGCTGGTTCAGGGTTTGCTCGCGCTCGTCGTTGCCGCCCGTGGGGTTGCCGCCCCTGGTTTTGCCCACCGCGTCTAGCTCGTCGATAAAGACAATGCAGGGGGCCTGGCGCTTGGCTTTGTTAAACAGGTCGCGCACCCGCGAAGCCCCGACGCCCACAAACATTTCTACAAATTCTGACCCGGCCATGCTCAAGAAGGGCACTCCAGCTTCGCCTGCGATCGCCTTCGCCAACAACGTTTTTCCCGTTCCTGGCGGCCCCACCAGCAATACTCCTTTGGGAATTTTGGCTCCCAGCTGGCGGTACTTGTCGCCATTGGCCAAAAAGTCGACCACCTCTTGCAGCTCCTGCTTGGCCTCGTCTACCCCCGCTACATCGGCAAAGGTGACGCCAGTTTTGCTTTTGCCGTAGCTGCGGGCCTTGGTTTTGCCCATGCTTGTAGCGGCACCTACCCCACCCGCGCGGCTAAATTTTGCCGCCAGGGCCAGGGCTCCAAACATCATTCCTGAAGAGATTAGCAGGCCGACGATGCCTGCTGTAGGCAGGGGTTCTGAGGCAAGGTTAAACTGCACGCCTTGCTCTTTTAGCGTTTTGACTACCTCATCGGTCGAGCCCACGGGCCGAGTCGTGTAGCGCTGACGGCCAAACTCAGGCTTGAGGGTGTAGTCAATGCGTTCGGCTTTGCCGTCTCGACGAAAATCGCGCCCAATTGTCACCTGCTGTACCTGAGCCTGGTTGACCTGCTCTAAAAAGGTGCTGTAGGCCGATTGCACTGTATCCGTTTTCATGGGGCAAGTCCTGTAGGGTTAGGGGCAGCTCAAGGGTGCAAAGTGCCAGAAAAAGCGTTTCGCTGACCACTTACTTCCTTGATTTTGCGGCAGCCGTTCTCACTCTCCCAGAGGGGAAAACGCCCCAAGACAGCCGTAGTTGCCGAAGGGCAAAGGGTCTGCTGTACGGTGGTTACGACCTCTCTAGGAAGATTGCCGTAACCTCACGGGCAGCCTGCGCAATTCTCTGGGCCTAAACCAGCGCTATATAATAAGGGCCAAACATTCTGCCGACCCCTATGACCAAATTTGATGCGGTTCAGCTTACAGAGGTCTCCGTAAATTTGCCCTGGGGTATTGGCGGGGCCAAGTGGAAGCCCGATACCACCGAGCGAGCTGCCGCCTGGGAGCTTTACATCGAACTGGTCACTCGCGTTGCCGTGCAGCCTCTCGATGCGGATGCTGGGCTAGTGCGTGAGGCGCTCAACTCGCTCTACAGCCTGTTTGGCTCTACCCGAGAGATTTTACGCACCGCTGGCCCCAAGGTTGGAGCCTCTAAAGAGTCGGTGGGGGGCATTGCGATCGCCGTCCTCAACAACGGCCTGCGCCCCTTCATGTCGAAGTGGCACCCGATTTTGCAGGAGTGGGAAGCCCAAAAGCCCCAGGGCGTCAGCGCCGTTGCCCACGAAAAGGGTTGGGAGCTAGAGCCCACCCTGCGCCAAGAACTCAGTCAACTCAGAATCGGTCTCGAAGCCTACGCCTGCGCTCTGGCCGACATTGCTGGCGTAGAGCACTAGCAATCTCAGTATATCGCTCCCATCAGCCTAAAAAAATCACTCAAATTCGATTAAGTATCGAGAAAATACTCAGTACACAATATGAAGTTCCCAATAAGATAGAAGCCTGAGGTGCACACCCCTGAGCTTATTTTTCCTCCTTTGGCCCTTTAGGAGTGAGGTCAAAACGATAACCAGCGATCGCGGGGGTAAGTCAAACGACTTTACAACTCTGATCGCTCCGTTACAATAGCTGGGTATTTTAGTAGGTAAACGTCTGGCGCTTCCGTAGAACTGCCCATGACGTTTGCTGGCCTTTACATGGCCAATGGAGCACCCCCGTTTTCCTGTCTGTAGGCTGTCCTCATCAGGCGCTTGGAATTGATTTAGGTCTACACGTTTGCTGTTGCTGTAAGGCTAATGCCTCCTAACTGGGCCTTACCCCACGCGAGTTATCGGTTTTGTTGTTTGGCACGTTGGTCTTAGAAACATGAGTCGTCATCTACTACGACAAGCTTTGCGGCTTCCTCAAGCAGCAGTTAAGCGTTTGGTTACCGGGCTGCTACAACTTGTGCTTTTAGCCAACCGACCGGCCCGCTTAGCCCGGTCGGGTTTTGTCTTGCCGACCACAGTATTGCTGGTGGTAATGGTGGTGCTCACCGCTACCGCGCTCACCTATCGCTCCTTCACCCGTAGCGATATGGCCATCTCTCAGCGCGAGCAGCAGATTATTTCTAATGCTGCGACCCCTGCCCTAGACCGGGCTAGAGCCAAAATTGAGTTTGTGTTTAATAGAGACACTCGCCTGCCCAGTGGCCTACCCACCAGCGACTTTCTGGCTAGCATGATGCTGGCAGCGCCCTACGAGGTAGGGGTGGTGCCCCTACCCAATGACCCCTTCACCTTGCCCGACGAAACCCGCTTAGACATCAACCGCGACGGCGTTTTAGACAATGCCTGGTCATTTGTCAGTAGCGCCAACGGCGAAACTATCGTCTACTCCATTCTGGCCGATGACCAAGGGCCAAGAACTGGCAACGCAGTCGTGCTGCAGTCCCCCGTCAACCAGGCAAAAGCTAATGCTCTGGTAACCCGTACAGGCCCTCTGGCGACTACAGAAGCTACCTCCAACTGCTCAAACGCCAGATCTGAAGCGGGCTGGCAGGTAGTAAACAATGGCGACTCCGCTACCCTGCAAAAGAATTTTCAGATCAATGTGTTTGTGCCCAACGCAAACAACGCTAACCGTACCGTAGAATCGTTCGAGCTTCAGCAGTCGCGCATTGCCAACCGAGGCAACAAGTGGGCAGCTTGGTTCCGCTATGACATGGAGATCTTTGCTGGCCCTGTCTTCAACATCAACGGGGCAATGCACACCGACGGAAATTTGTTTGTAAACGGAGGTAACAGTAGCGGCGGTGCCTTTACTTCTTACATGATCAGCTCCCACAACTCCTGTGTCTATGGCAGGCAGTCGTCAGAAATCACCGTAGCTGACACTGTCACCACAGCAAGTGGCACCTTTCAGGGCCAAATCGTTAAGGGCGACATGGGTAGAAATACTTACGGCGGTAACAGCACAACCTTTCATACCTGGGTTACCGACGACGATCCTCCCCGCGCCAATAGAACCCTCGAAACCAATAACGACTCTGTTAATGGTGGTGTGCCTGGCGATGTGGCTACAAATCCGATCATTCTCTTTGGCCTAGATAGGCATGTACACACTAATACCTCAACCTGGAATCGGGATAACGCTTGGGAGAACAATCCAATTCGCACAGAGCGTCGTGTTTTTAACAAAAGGGTACCCAAGCCTTTTGTAGACGACTTCTCAAGAGCAGACAATCGCTGGGGACCAAAGCCCCGCTACAGCGACAACAACAATGCCTTAGATCTAACTCTCAACGGCTTGACCGTAGGTACTAGAATCAACAGCTCTCTCGATCAGCTAACCGATCCGGTAAAAGGCTTAGATGGCTACTGGGAACGACAGGCGACGGAATATGGCCTGCGCCTGATCGTCGGCGAGCGATTGGAACTGGGTAACCCCAGCGGATGGAACTATAACCCAGCCACCGACGCTGTCGATACAACTCTGCAAGATCGGCTGTATCCACCCAATGCGGCCCCAACGGTAGGCAGCAGCATAATTGGTGCTAACGAATACCGCCAAAAACGCTCCCTGCGCGACAATCTGGCGGCGGTACAGAGCATGGTGGTCTACCACTACGATCACCCCAACGGCGGAGCCTATCCAGCGGCCTGTATGGCCATGACTGCACATCCTGGCACCTTACAGACCATTCGTAACAGTCGCACGTTTCAGAATATTCCTGGTACGACTACCCTCAATACCAACTTCCTTACCGGCACTGGCACCAACGGCTGGGAGTTTGGGTTCTATCCAGAAACTGGTGCTAATGGTTTTGGGACTCTAGTCTCAAATGCCAATAGCGATCTGGGCAAGGCGCTCAGAAACCTGGCCCGCTTCGCTGGCGACCCCAGAGGTGGTGCCCCATTCTTTCCGCCTGTGCAAGATGCTGTTGTGCACCCTTTCCCCTACATGGCTATGTGGGGTGACTTCTCTCCCCTGCGCAGAATTTTTGATGACTACCTAGATGCCACGACAGGGGCTGTCACCTATGCCAACTTGAGTCCAGCAGACAAAGCGACCCTACACTCTGCGGCTTGTACCTTGGGCATGTTGGGCTACAACTTGCAATACGCTTCAGACAAAACTAAGCTACTGAGCTGGGCCAACACTGTAGCAGGAATCAGTAATCAAGGTCAGATCATCACTCAGATTGGCCAACCCATTTGGGATGCCTTTGGCGGTGGAAACAGCGGCCCTGATACCGGTAGTCTAGCGGCTCAGTGCACCGTAATTGATGCTAATAGATACGATTGCACCAATGTAAAACCTACTAAAGAGCAGCTAATTGCTATTGCGGCTCTCAACGCCAACCAGATTCAATTTGTGAATTTGCTTGGCGATTTGACTCAAATTGACCGCGATAGAACTTATGGTTTTCAACTTTCGCCAGAATCTACAACTTTTGGTGCCTATGAAGTTCAGAGGGGCAACAAACGATATCTTTTTAGATTCCCGGATAGCTGCCATCCCAACAATCCTGATGGAGCGCTTGGTCCGCTGTTTCAAGCAGCAATTGAGGCTGCGGGGTTAACCGATGACAGAGCTGGCGTAGCACTAGTCTGTTCTTCACTACCCAAGTACCCCTCCCTCTTCTACCTCTTTCCCAAAACTGCCCACGGTCAAAGAGATGGTCAACCGCTCACAGAGGAGTTCATCAACCCAACTAGAACCGGGTATATCTTAGATACCGCTGGAACAGCCGGAGTCAACGCTGGGGTTACCTACCAACCCGTAGAACCCAGCACCATAGCCTTAGCTCCTCGGCTAATTGCTGACTGGCAGACTCCTCAGCCTGGCGCGCCCTTGGCCGCTACATCCTACAACCCCCAGGCCAACCACATCATTGGTGGCGTTGGCAACGTTAGAGAAGTAGCCTTTCTCGACAAGGGCATGTTTGATGGCCGCGAGCAAATGGGCATTCGAGTGCTCGACATCGATCTAAAACGGCTTACCAACACAACGGTCAGGGGTGGCACCGATAAATGGCTCTCAGACATTGCCTGCGATCCTGATACTCAAGACTGCGATGTATTTACAGAAGGTATTGTCTACGCCTATCGCGAAGATGCCGTTCGTGAAGAAGAAATTGTGCGACCTAGAAGGGCGGGCCAAGCTTTTGACGGCTGCCTAACCGTTGCCAACGTAATATCCGCCAACTGCCGGATGATAACGACTCCAGGCAGTGAGCAAGACCCACCACTATCTCCTGCTCTCATCAGCCTCAAGCCCGTCGACTTTTATGGCGACCCAGATCGCCGTCCCAACGGGTTCCGGATGCTCAATGGGGTAGACATGAGCGAAGGTAGAACTCGCGCCGTCGGCATGACCTTTATTACTGACAACAGCGTCTATGTCTTGGGCAACTTTAACCTGCACAGCACTGGTGGTACGGTAGCCACAATCATTGAGGAATTTAAGTCTAAGATTGGTGGCATAGACTGGACCATGGCCAATTTCTACAACGATAGAAAAGAAGATCCCGCCGATGCCAATGGTATCGATGTCAGATTTTCTCAGCCAGACACCGATACCTGGCGACCAGTAGAAATTTTGTCTGACTCCTTCAATATTCTGTCGGCTGGCTTTCTAGATGGTGCCGCAGAAGACACCTTCATCAGGGCCAGACCTGGTTCTCCCGCATCAACTACCACCTCGTATATGAACCAGAGCCGCCCAACCGCTGCTCAAAGCGTTGTACGAGACGTAAGACCGCCAGCAAGTGCATCAACTGCCAACCCTTCTCCAGTTTGGATTAACCGCAATAGCAATGCCTTTATTGGTGCTAACCCGATCAACACAGCGGTAGCCGCTAGTGATTGGACTCATCTAGGCGATAGCGATGACGTTCGCCGGAGAAATGCTCGTCTTGTCGAGGCCAACACCACTGCTTACGTCAATGCTGTAGTCATTTCGGGCATTGTGCCGAGCCGTCCTCGACAGTCCTATGGTGGGTTGCACAACTTCCCTCGTTTGAACGAGGGGTGGTCAGAGGGCAACACCAACCGCAACCTGCAAATTGCGGGCGCCTTCTTCCAGCTCAACTTCTCTACAGCAGCTACCGGCCCCTTTGAGCACGATGCCTGGGAACCTGATACTGCTCCCCCTAACAACAACAACGAACAGCTTGGCTACTACCGTCCTCCGGCTCGGCGCTGGGGTTACGACCCAGGGCTGCTCTACTATCCTCCAGCTGCGGCAGCTCGACGTTTTGTCTCGGTCGATTCTCCTCGCAGTGAGTACTTCCGCGAGCTTGCCTCCGACGATCCATATATCGTTAACCTGCGTTGTGCGACTAGAACCGGTGGGGCCTTTGTCTTCAATGATCCCACTGTCAGAGGTACTTGTCCCCCTCCTGCTTAGGTTCTGTGTCGCTCTTTCAAAAACAGCTAAGGTCGTCTATCAACCAGGACACGCGCCATGATCGTCAAGCAACTAAGGCACCGTATTCCTAAGTTCAGCCACCGTATTACACCTGTTCAAAAGGTGAACGCTAGAACGCAAGAGCAGGGCCTCACACTCATTGAGTGCTTAGTCGCCATTGTTGTTGTAGGGCTGGTTTCTAGCGCCATTGCTCCAGCCCTGGTTCTCTCTGTGGCAACACGGGTGCACAGCCAAAAAGCTGAGCAGGCACTGGCTTTAGCTCAAAGCCAAATCGATAGCACTCGCGTCTTGGTCGAGCGGGGTGAGTACACCGTTGCCGATCTACCTCCCCTTGCCACTGGCCTAGCCGACAGAGATGTAGCAACGGCCCCCGGCCCCAACCTGGGGGTCACCAATCCCACTAACTTTGCCTACGCACAGCCGGTGGATATTGATGGCGACGGTCAGCCCGATTTCCTAGTGCAAAGGTTTCGGGCTATAGGGGAATCCGTAGGGGGTACTCCAGTGGCATTTGCTATGGGAGTGCGAGTTTACGATCGCGCGGCCTCGGCTACAGGCAATTTATCCACTACTCCAGCATCTTTGGTCATGACCAGTACCGGTGGTAGACGCAACGAACGACCCCTGGCAACGCTTTATACAACCATCGCCACCAGCAATCAGGGAGAGTCGCTGTGCAATCTCATCACCTATGTCAACAGCGGCGTTGCCGCCGGTAGTAGAAAAACTTTGCCTACCATCTGTACTGTGGGGCCATAGCACGAGGGCTATGGCTAAATCCCACTCTGGACTTAACCAGCTATCTGTAGCCTTAGTTATTTTGTTCTTTTATGGGTGTGTACTCCCATGGCATCTAATTCCGTCTCTACAGCCTTTACCCGCTGGCTTTTAGCAAAGAGTAAAACAACCCAGCGTGGGTTTACGTTAATTGAGCTACTGGTAGCTATCGTAGTTGGTTCTATAATTATAGGTAGCTTGCTGTACCTAGTTGTCGAGCTGCTGGGCACTAATGCTCGAGAAGAGAGACTCACCCAATCCCAGCAAGATGTCAGGCGAGCATTAGACTACATCAGCAGAGACGTACGCGAAGCAGTCTACGTATATGCGAACCCAGCTGCCGTAATTGACCAGTTAACAGACGAGCCAGCGGGGACACCTATATTGGCTTTTTGGCGGCTTAAGCCTATCGATGTCAGCGCTTTGCCAGCCACTTGCACGGGTGCTCGAGCCGAGGAGTGCAATACGCTAAAAATACGTCACAACGTCTACGACTTGGTAGTTTACATTTACCGAGATAATACAGGTAGCAACTTTTGGTCTGGCCCTGGGCGCATTATTCGCTATGAATTAACTAACTATTCAAACCTCAGTAATTTGACTCCGACACCGGGGTATAGTGATCCTTCTAGACCTGGCAATAACTTTGAAGGCTGGGTTAAAGGTTCTGGAGATACGTTAGGTAGGGCGGTTGTCTTAACCGATTTCATCGACAGTCATAATGGAACTACAACTGTCAGTTGCCCAGCACCACTACTGCCATCACCAGCAAATGGCCCTAATGTTTCTAACAACTTCTTTGCCTGCGTTAGAGATGGTGGCGACATTGGTGATTCTCTCAACCAAAGCCTGTATGTTTTTCTACGCGGCAGCACTGTTGAACCCAATACTGGCGCAGCCTTAACGTTTGGTCCCAGTAGTCGGGCTAGCCGCCTGCCGACCATTAATACCGAAGTGCAGGTTCGCGGCATCATTGAAAAAAGTGAATAGGTGAGTGCAATTGCTTGCTAATGTTCTAGGCATTAAAGTCCTTGCAGGTGTTGTTCAACATGAAACTCTTAACTTCTTCTAAAACAGACCAATCCGCAGGGTTTACTTTGATAGAGGTTTTGGTCGTTGTCATCATAGCGGCGGTGCTGGCAGCTATTGCTGCGCCAAGTTGGCAAGGTTTTCTCAATCGCCAACGCGTAAGCGCGGTTAAAAGCGATCTGCTTCAGACCTTAAAAAATGCTCAGCAGGACGCCATTCAACGACGATTATCGGTGCCAGTAGTGATCAACAGTGCCGCTACTTTGCCCACTGTCACAGTTAACGGCAATACCCAAACTCTAGGCGCAGGGGACAACAATCCGGGTAACGTCAGGCTCAGATCCTATTCTGTGGGCTCTACTGGTAACCAGGATGCCACCTATGACACAGTTATTTTTGATCATCGGGGTATGCCAACCGTTAGGAGAAGTACGACAGCTGCTGCCGCCACCAGTGATGCTCTACCCTTTGTCATTAGCATCAATGCTGCGAGTGCTGACGTCAAGCAATGTGTGATAGTGGCTAGCCTGCTGGGAAGTCTCAAGACTGCCAGAAATGCTGCATGCGATAATCCCGGCGTAGCCGTAAATTAATTCTCTCCTCGCAACTGAACCGAACCCATTTTGTGATAAAAACAATGGGCACGTTTCGCTGAGCGAGGTGACCCCATGAGCGTATTGTCCCCATCCCTGGAGGGCCAGGTTGCTGTCGTTACGGGAGCGTCACGGGGCATTGGTCGGGCTGTGGCGATCGCCCTGGCGGCGGCTGGTGCTCAAGTCGTTGTGAACTATGCCCGTTCCAGTGCCGCTGCCGATGAAGTGGTAGCCCAAATTGGTGCTGAGGGTGGTAGCGCGATCGCCCTTCAGGCAGACGTATCTAAAGCAGATCAGGTCGATGCGTTGATTAACGGCACCCTGGAAAAATTTGGTCGAGTCGATATTTTGGTCAACAATGCTGGCATTACCCGCGATACCCTGCTGCTGCGCATGAAGCCCGAAGACTGGCAGGCTGTCATTGACCTCAACCTGACCGGCGTATTTCTGTGCACCCGCGCTGTAGCCAAACTTATGCTGAAGCAGCGATCGGGCCGCATTATCAACATCGCATCGGTAGCCGGGCAAATGGGCAACCCTGGGCAGGCCAACTACAGCGCCGCTAAGGCTGGGGTGATTGGCTTCACCAAAACTGTGGCTAAGGAACTGGCCAGTCGGGGCATAACCGCCAACGCCGTAGCTCCCGGCTTTATCGAGACCGATATGACGGGCGAACTAAGCAACACCGACGACATTCTCAAGTTTATTCCTCTGGGGCGGTTTGGCCAGCCCGAGGATATTGCGGGTATGGTGAGGTTTTTGGCTGCCGACCCTGCAGCCGCTTACATTACCGGCCAGGTGTTTAACGTCGATGGCGGTATGGTGATGGCTTAGGGCTGCTCTGAGAAACCGGGTGTTTACTCCGCTGTTGTT
Organism: filamentous cyanobacterium CCP3; assembly: GCA_003022385.1. Taxonomy (GTDB): domain Bacteria; phylum Cyanobacteriota; class Cyanobacteriia; order Phormidesmidales; family Phormidesmidaceae; genus Nodosilinea. Next base: position 17,217 of record PYGV01000041.1, read on the forward strand.
CGACCAATAGTGCCGCTGATCTAAAAACCCGGTTTTCGTTTCTATGCGCGGTTTACGGTTCTCAACAGCCACAGCGTAGCGGCCAGTGAGACAAAGTGGGCCAGCAGCGTGTTGGTGTTGGCCTGCACGACAAAAATATCAAAAGCTTCGACGTACTGGTTGATGTTGCCGGGCACAAATACCGTACCCCCCTGGGGCTGGGCTAAGGCCTTGCCCAAAAGTGACCCAATTAGCGCCTGACTGCCAAACAGGGTAATTAACATGCCTACCATACTGATGGCGGTACCCAGCCGTAGAGCCTGGATGGCATCTTTAGGACTGGGGCGCTTAGCGGTATCGCGGCTGCGCAGCCGCCTTCCCAGGCGGGTGTAGCGAAAGGCCCAAAAGGCGCTGAAGTAGACGGCCACCAGCCCCAGGGCCGCAAATAGCAGCCCTACGCCGGTGCCAGGGTTACTGCTTTGGCCCGATCGCGCCCCCAGATTGACCAGGGCAAACATCAGCACCAGGCTCGAGATCGCGGCCAGCACAACCTGTGTCCAAAAGCTGATCCAGCCCACCAGGCGAAAGGAGCCTGAGATGCGCCGTACGGCGGGAGGTAGGGTGTAGTCGAAGTCTGTAGTCATACCTGTGATCTTAGCCTGGGCAGGGGCTTCTGAATGATACATTTGGGAAAAGCGTCGGGGGTTAAGGGCATGGCAGAGGCGATTGATCAGGCTAAGACCCGCATGCAGGAACTGTGCGATCGCTGGGGGCCGCGCGTAGACTACCTGGCGATTCGGCTAGAGCAGTCAGAGGGTACCGATATCTTTTTGCGGGGCGGGCAGGCCGAGACCCTGAGCGAGGCGATCGCGATCGGGGGCCACGTGCGGGCTTGTTACCGGGGCGGCTGGGGCTTTGCCAGCTTCAATGACCTGGAGAGTCTGGCTCCCTGTGTCGAAGCGGCTGTAGCGGCGGCTCGCCTGGTCGGTCACGACGAAACCCTGCTGGCTCCGATTGACCCCGTGCAAGCTGTCCGTCGCCTGCCACTGGCCGGTACTGACCCACGCCTCATTCCTCTGGCCCGCAAAAAAACGCTCTGTAGCCACTACGCCGACCTGCTCCAGAGCGTAGACAATCGCATTACCACGACCTCCGTGCGCTACACCGATGTGGCGCAGCGGGTGCTGCTAGCCACCTCCGAAGGCACCCTAATCGATCAGGCCTGGTCAGATATGGAGATGCGGTTTGCGGCCACCGCCCGCGATAGCGACACCGTACAAACAGGGCGCGAAACGACCGGCTCGCGCAAAGCCTACGAAGACCTGGAGAATTTAGATACCCAGGTCATGGAAGCCGCCCGCCGAGCGGTCGCCGCGCTAGACCTGCCCTCGGTGCGGGGGGGCGCCTACGACGTGGTGATTGACCCCATTCTGACCGGGCTTTTTGTGCACGAAGCCTTCGGCCACCTTTCGGAGGCCGATATGGCTTACGAAAACCCCGACCTGCTGGAGTCGATGAGCATGGGGCGTCGATTTGGCCCCAGCGGTCTGCAAATTTTCGATGGAGCCGCCCCTGAGGGCCATCGAGGTAGCTACTTCTACGACGACGAGGGCACTCCCGCGACCACCACGCAGCTGATTCAAGATGGGGTGCTGGTGGGTCGGCTGCACTCCCGCGAAACGGCAGGCAAGCTGGGCGAGCAGCCGACTGGTAACGCCCGCTGCCTCAACTACCACTACTCGCCCCTGGTGCGCATGACCAACACCTGGATCGAGCGCGGCACCACCCCGGTCAATGATCTACTTACCGATATTAAAGAAGGCGTCTACGCCCGCAACTGGCTAGAGGGCATGACCAACGGCGAAATGTTTACCTTCACCGCTGGCGAGGCCTGGATGATTCGCAATGGGCAGCTGGCCGAACCCGTGCGCGATGTCACCCTGTCGGGCAATGTGTTTCGCACCCTGGCCGATATCGAGGCAATCGGCGATGACTTCTTTTGGGATGAGTCGGGGGGCTGCGGCAAGGGTGGCCAGAATGGGCTGCCGGTAGGCTGCGGTGGCCCCAGCCTGCGGATTCGCAATGTGGTCGTGGGGGGCGAAGCTGAAGACTGGGATGAGTGAGGGTTCGGTCAATCAGGGCCGCATTTTGCGCAACCTGATGCGCCTGATGGATGTCACCTGTGGCCACAGCCTCTACGAGGTGCTGCCCCGAGGCGTGCAGGTGTGGCTACCAGAGCTGAGTTTTGGGGTGTATCCTGACCTGATGGTGGTAGCGGGTGAGCCGCTGCTGCACGATGGTCAGAGCGATCGCCTGCTCAACCCCTGCGTCATGTTTGAGATTTTGCCCGACCCTACCCCTGGCTACTCTGTGGAGTCAGAGACCCTGCCCGAGCGGGGAGGCATTTTTCGCCACTGCCGAACGATTCCGTATCTACAGGCCTATCTGTTTGTGCACCAGGCTGAGGCCCGAGTCGAGCAGTTTTATCGGGCTGAGGAGCACCTCTGGGGTATGACGGCCCAGTCGGGGTTAGACTCGGTGGTGGAGCTAGCCATTACCAATGCCCGCCTGCCGATGATGGATATCTATGAGCGGGTCGACTTTAGACTGCTGGTCTAGGGAGAGAGACGGGCGATCGCCCACTGGTTATCCTGCCAGCTGTACAAAAAGCGATCGTGCAGGCGGCTGGGTCGCCCCTGCCAAAACTCAAAGCTGGTGGGCCTGACCCGGTAGCCGCCCCAAAAGTCGGGTAGGGGCACCTCCTGATTGAGAAACTTCTCCTTCATTTTTTCGAACTGCGCCTCTAGCAGCTGCCGCGAGGAAATAATGCTGCTCTGCTGCGACACCCAGGCCCCAATCTGGCTGCCGCGAGGGCGCGACGAAAAGTACCGAAGCGACTCTGCTGCCGAAATTTTACTGGCGGTACCGGCGATCGCCAGCTGTCGCTCTAGCGGATACCACGGAAACAGCAGCGACACCTGAGCATTGGCCGCAATGTGCTGGGCCTTGCGACTGCCGTAGTTGGTGAAAAAGACAAAGCCATCGCGATCGAAATACTTGAGCAGCACCGTGCGCTGGTAGGGTGCGCCTTCCGCCGACACGGTAGAGAGCACCAGGGCATTGGGCTCTAGCAGCTCGGCGTCGCGGGCCTGCTGAAACCACAGCTCAAACTGGGCAAAGGGGTCGGGGTCCAGATCAGTGGCATCAAGGCCCCGCTGGGTATAGTCACGGCGCAGCTCACCAATATCCATGGCGTGTTTTAGCTAATCTCCAGGGGATAGACCTAAACTCAAACGATGTCTTCGAGGGCGGCTTGCAGCTGGTTGTAGTGGTAGGTGAACCCGCTGGCCTCAGTGCGCTTGGGCAGCACCTGCTGTCCCTCCAAAACGACCTGGGCACCATCGCCCAAAATCGCCTCCAGGACAAAGTCGGGCACCGGCAGCCAGGAGGGGCGGTTCAGCACTTTGCCGAGGGTTTTACAGAACTCACCCATGCGCACGGGGTTAGGAGCGGTGGCGTTGTAGACTCCCTCCATCTGCGGCTCCTGGAGGGCTTTCATAATCAGGCTGACAACATCGTCGCGGTGAATCCAGGAAAACCACTGCTGACCGCTGCCGATGGGGCCGCCCGCAAACATGCGAAAGGGGGTCAGCATTTTGGCCACCGCCCCGCCCATGCCCAGCACAATGCCAAAGCGCAAAATCACCAGGCGAGTGCCGTAGTCTTTGACCGACTGGGCGGCGCCTTCCCAGGCCTGGCACACCTGGGAGAGAAAGTCGTTTTCGATCGGGGTGCTGGTCTCGTCAAAGGTGGCGGTTTCGCTGGTGCCGTAGTAGCCAATGGCAGAGGCGTTGACCCACACCGTTGGTTTTGGGTCGGCCTTGGCCAGAGCTTCAACCAGCTTTTGGGTGCCGATCTGGCGGCTGTCGAGAATGGCCTGCTTGTGCTCGTCGCTCCAGCGCTCCGAAATCGGCGCTCCGGCCAGGTTCACTACGCCATCGCAGCCTGAGAACAGACCCGTTTGCCACTCACCCGACTCCAGCGGGCTGTAGGCTACGACCTCAACATTGGGGAAATTGGCGGCAGGGAACACGTGACGACCATGCTCAACGCTGCGGGTGAGCACCACCACGCTATGGCCATCGGCCTGGAGCCGTTCTACCAGGCGACTGCCGACAAAACCTGTGGCTCCAGTAATTGCAATTTTCATGGGCACCTGATTCTGGGTAAACAAAACCCTGCCATAGCGGTGGGCTTGGTCTAGGATAAACCATCTGCCTGGGGCGATTCACCATAGGCCATGCCGTTTGCCTGGGCGTAGCGCTGCATGAAGCGGATCAGGCGATCCCAGTGATCGTCGCGATCGATGACTAGCTTGCACTCTACCCGCTGCAGGTCATCGCCCTCGGGGCCACCAAAAATGAATTTGATCCCCTCGGGCTCAATGGCGATCGCGCCCTCCTCATCGACCAGCTTCAGCGCTTTGGCAAACCGACTGCGAAAACTCTGAAACTGCTCGATCGCCCGCAGCTGATTGAAAGTCAGCAGCACAATGCGATTGTTCGTCGCGCGATCGCGCCTGAGGCTAATGTTGTCGATGGTTTCGGCAATGCCCTCGTAGAACTCGACGGTTGGCGGCTGGGCGGTCATGGCGGCACGGGTTTTATCGGCGGCGGTTAATTAGCATTATGTAATACAACAGGTTGAGAAAGGCGGTGAAGGCCGTAGCCACGTAGGTGAGCGCCGCTGCATTCAGTACAGCCCTGGCCCCCCTATTTTCTTCACCCTGGAGAATGCCCAGTTCATCGACCAGCCGCAGGGCGCGCCGTGAGGCATCGAACTCAACTGGCAGGGTAACCACATGAAATAGCAGCACGGAGGCGAAGAAAATCACCCCCAGCCAGGCCAGGTTCAAAACGTTGAAAATTAGCCCCGCCATGATCAGCATAGGGCCAAGCCGAGAGCCTAGGTTTACCGCTGGGACCAGCGCCGCCCGCAGGTTCATAAACTTGTAGCCCTCTACGTCTTGCAGCACGTGGCCGCACTCGTGGGCTGCTACCGCCGCCGCCGCCAGCGACCCAGAACCGTAGATGCCCTGGGAAAGGCGTACCGCTTTGGCGCCGGGGTCGTAGTGGTCAGTGAGTTCTCCCGCCACTGGCTCAACTTTGATATTGCGCACGCCCTTTTTGGCCAGAATGGTCTGGGCCACCTGGGCACCGGTCATGCCCATGTTGGACTGCACTTTGGAATACTTATGATACGTGCCCTTAACCCGGCTCTGCGCCCAAAAGGTCAGCACGCCGGTAGGAATGGCAACTAACAGAATATAAATAGGGTCAAAGAACATGGCCTGGGCCGAGAGTAATAGGGAAGTGAAACAACTACTTTGCGAATAATAGCAGCCCAGTCATAAGGATTCTCTATGTTTTAAGGTACTCCTCATAATTGATTGGGAAATGATGGGATAAGGAAATGGGGAAGGCGAGGGGCTGAGGAGATGAATGCAAAGTTCAACGTTGAGAATTCAAAATGTAGACGCGCAGGGCTTCCCTAACAATTGAGATAGGGAGGGGAGAAACACAAAATGCAAAGTGGAAAAATTGGAGATCTTGAACTTTGCATTTTGAACTTTGCACTTCCCCCCTCTTACCTTCCTCCCCCCTCATCTTCCTCACCCGCTCATCTTACTCACCCCCTCATCAACTCTCCTGATAGGCGTAGTAAAGCGCTTCTAAGAAGGTATCGGTGGTCATCTCGGTGGGCAGGGTTTCGAGCCCTAGCTGATTTTTAAAGCGGCGGGCGAGCTGGTCGCTGACCAGGGTTTTGGCTTTGGGGCTCATGGCCTGCCGCCGCTGCAAAAACTCTCGCACCGTAGCAAAGTCGTCGGGAGATAGGCGGGCCATATCGACTAACCCCAGCAGGTCTTTGCCGATCGCCTGCGATCGCTCGGGTACCTGAATCTCGCCAGCGGTAACCGGGTCGGCCTGCACCACCAGCGTACCCGCCAGCCAGTCGCCCACTCGCTTCTCGGATTTGCTCAGCAGAATGCAGAAAAAGCCGATAAACAAAATATCGTCGATGGGCCGCAGCAGCGATCGCAGCGTGGCCTGGGGCAGCCGCTCGGGCTGGCCATCGTCGCGAATGACGCGAATTTTGGCGTAGCGCTTGCCAGGAGTCTGGCCGTACCACCAGGTTTCAAACAGCGCGAAGTAGCCAATGTAGAAAAAGAACGCCAGGACAGCCGCAATCGCCGTTAGCCACAGCTGCACCGTCTCACTCGGTATCGTCAGCACCGTGTCCATCGCCAGCAGCCGCACCAGCAAAAAGCTGTAAACCAGAGTCAGCCCGGTCAGCCCCACCCCCAAACACAGATAGTCGAGGGTCAGCGCCACCGCCCGGCTGCCCACCCCGGCCAGCACAAACTCTAGCTCAACGCTCTCAGGGGTGTGAATGGGGATGGTGTTGAAGAGAGGCATTGAGAGAGGGTGAGGGTGAGGGTGAGTGGGTGAGGAAGGTAAATGGGTGAGGCGAGATGGGGGGAAAGTTCAAAATTCAAAATTCAAAATTCAAAGTTCAAAATTTTGAATTGTCAATTTTGAATTTTGAATTGATCCACCCATCCACCCACCTACAACTCAGTACCACCATCATGGCGCAGGGCCAAATCCAGCCCCTCGCGGCGGCTGCGCAGGTCGTAGTAGAGTACGCCTTTGACGGCCTGCCACAGGGGTAGCACTACCATACTGCCAAGCAGGCTGAGCACCAGGCTGAGGGCGAAGGTAATGCCGTAGACAACGCCATCGACGGGCAGCAGCTCCAGCAAAATGCTGGGGATGTAGTTGGTGACTGAGAGCAGGGGCAGCTGAATTAAGAACGTGGCTAGAAACACCACCTGAATGCGCATAATCGCCGCCTGGGTCAGCTCCCAGCTGCGGGTCATGCTGCCGCCTGCGTCTTGCTGGGGCTCGATGGCGAGCACTACCTCAGCAATAAACAGGCGCGAGGCCACCCAAATCAGCGCGATTAGCAAAATTCCAACGCCCAGCACCAGGCCCAAAAAGACGCCTACTACACCGCCTACGGTTTGGTTGATCAGCGCTGTTAAAATGCCTCCCGTTAAGAACCCGACGCTGCCGCCAACGATTACGGCTGCCAGGGTTCCCAGCAGGTATGAGGCCATATAGGCCAGCAACAGCAAAAAGCCCAGCAGCAGGAACTGCCCCAGCTGGGGAGCTACCTGACGCCGGGCATCTAAAGCGGTCTCGGGCTGGTTGATTAAATCGCGAAAGCACAGGCGGCCAATGACGCTAGAGAGGGCGTAATACTTAGCTGAGCCGTAGAGCAGGGGCGCAAACCCGACCAGCAACCCTAGCAAACCGCCGATCACGGCGCCAACATCGCCGCCGACCCCAGCGCCGATGCCCGCCAGAATCGCGATCGCCAGCACCAGGCCGACTAGCCCAGCGACTATCCACAGCGTCGCCAACAGGGCCAGCTGAAGAAAGGTTTTGAAGCGATCTTTATAGAGCCTCAGGGCGGCGCTCACGACATCGCCGGGGTTGAGGGGGCCGAGCTGGCTACCCTGCTGTGCGGATGGGTTCATCGGCGCGGCCTCCTAAGTTGGCTAAAACAGACTGATGGGTGCTGGAATGCGGGCTGATGTTCGTTCATTTCGAGGTTAGCCTACACTGCTCTGTAGAATGCCCGTTTTTTCTCCTTTGCTTCATGAATGTTCAGCGTTGGATAGCTCGACGAGAAGTGAGCTGGCGGCAGCTCGAAGCGCTCCTGACCCAGGCCGAAAAAAATGGGCTCAGATCGCTCTCGGGGGGGCAGGTACGGCAAATGGCCAGCCTCTACCGCTCGGTGTCGGCTGATTTGGCCCGGGCCAGGGGCAATGGGGTGGGCCAGGCCGTGATCAAAGACCTGCAGCGGCTCACCAGCCGCAGCTACAGCCAGATCTACCAGGGCTCGCGGCGGCAGGAGTGGCAGGCGCTGTGGGAGTTTTGCCGCTACGGCTTTCCGGCGGTGGTGCAGCAGAGCTGGGTCTATATTGCGATCGCAACGGCTCTGTTTGCCATTGGCGGGCTGCTGGGCTGGTGGCTGGGCTGGCAAGACCCGGCTTTTCTTACCCTAGTGCTGGGGCAAGACTTTGTGGAAGAGGTAAAAACCAGCCAGGAACTCTGGACGGTTTCGATTATGGGGGTTGAGCCCGTTGCCTCCAGCGGCATCATGATCAACAACATTGGGGTTTCGCTGCGGGCGCTGCTGGGCGGCGTCACCATGGTTGTACCCTCGGTGCCAATGATTACGCCACCGGGGGCCTTCACCGTGTTTTTGCTGGTGGTCAACGGGGTGATGATCGGCTGCGTAGGAGTGCTGGTGGCCCAGGCTAACCTGGCCTACGACCTCTGGGCGTTTGTCTTTCCCCACGGGGCGCTGGAGCTACCGGCTATTTTTATGGCGGGCGGCGCTGGCCTGCTGCTGGCCCGAGGCATTTTGCTGCCCGGCCCCTACCGCCGCATCGATGCCCTCAAGCTCTACGGACTGCAGGCGGCCCAGCTGCTCTATGGCATTATTGCCCTGCTAGTGATCGCGGGGCTGATTGAGGGTTTTTTCTCGCCCCAGACCTGGATTCCCAATGAGTTCAAGTACGTTGTTGGAACAGTAATTTTCATTGCCCTGGTGCAATACTGCCGCACCCCGCGACCTGATCACCCCTAAAAGTGGCCTACTTGCCAGAGCGAACCCAGAGC
>PYGV01000254.1 GCA_003022385.1 filamentous cyanobacterium CCP3
ATTCTGCTCAGCCTGGGGCTGTGGCTGACTCAGATCTATCGGCCAGAGCTGGCTCGGCTGGCCGAGCTGCAGCGCTATGGGGTAGATCAATCCTTCAGCTTTGGGCTGACCAGCCTGCGCAATTGGCAGCCCATTGGCCACCAAAACTACGTCGCGGGCTACCTGGTGCTGGTTTTACCCCTGCTGGCGGGGCTGGCCTGGGTGGAGCGGGGCTGGCGGTGCTGGCTGTGGCTGGCGGGCCTGGGTCTGGGAATTCTCAACCTCTACACCACCAGCTCGCGCGGGGGCTGGCTGGCGCTCATGGTCACCGGGCTGTTAGCCGTCGGCATTTCTCTGCTCTACAGTCGTTTGCCCCGGTCGTTGTCCCTGAGCCTGGGCGCCACCTCCTTGGGTTTGCTGGTGCTGGGCCTAGTGGCCAACCCGCGATTGAGAGCGGTCTTGAGCAGTCTGAGCCAGGGCAACTTTGCAGGCGGTGAGCTGTCTTACCGGGTAGTGACCAACACCGTGGGCTGGCGCATGGGCCTGAGCAAGCCCTTTGCCGGGATGGGGCCGGGCAGCGTGCCCCTGGTTTACCAGCAGTATCGGCCTCACTGGGCCGGGCGCGACGCCGAGCTACAGTTTCAGCTGCACAGCACCCCGGCCCAGCTCTGGGGCGAGTTTGGCCTTTGGGGCGTTATAGTGCCCCTGGCGCTGGTGCTGGCGCTGGCGCTGCTAACCGTGCAGTGGATGCGGCGGGGTGCTCAGGAGACCCCAGCCGGACTGCCCCCAGTGCTGGTTTGGAGCCTGCTGGCGGGGCTGTTTGGCTTTGGTCTGATGAGCTTAACTGATTACCAGCTGGATATTCCGGCGATCGCAGGCGCTCTTGCCCTCTACCTGGCCGTGCTGGCCCGCAGCTTCAACCCCGTCGCCATCGCCCAGGACAGTGCTGGGTCGCCGCGCCGTCACCGCTGGCTGGCTGGAGCGGGTCTGGGGCTGACCCTGGCGATGACGCTCTGGCTGGTGCCCGCCCACCGCGCCTGGGGTACCGCCAGCAGCGGCTTCTCAGCCCTTACCGACGAGCCGGTCGACTTCGATCGCTTTGCTAACCAGGTCACGCAGGCCCACGAGCTGGCCCCCTGGGAACCCTACTATCCCTACCAGCTGGGCTACCACCTGGGCGAGTTTGCGCTGCAGTCGAGCGACAACCCGACCCTGCGCCAGACCCTGCTCACCGATGCGATCGCCTGGTTCGAGACCGGCAACGAGATCGTGCCCTATCAGGAGTTTGGCCAGTCAAACCTGGGCTGGCTTCAGATTGAGAATGGCCAACCGGCTGAGGCTCAGGCGTCGTTTACCAATGCGATCGCCCTGGTGCCCGCCAAGCGGGGCGTGTTCTTTGGGCTGGGGGTGGCCTGCCTGCAAACCGGCAACCTCGACTGCGCCACTGAGGCGCTGACCCTCGAAATCCTGCGCCACCCCACCCTGCTGACCAGCCCGCGGTGGCAGATTCCTCCCTTCGTCACCCTCTATCCGGCGGTGCTCGATCGGCTGGAGGAGCGCTACAGCGAGCTGATTGCGCAGGCCGACGGCCCTGAGTTTGAGCAATTTTTGCACCAGGCTCGCGGCAGTCTGCGCTGGTGGCGCGGCGACCTGCAGGCTGCCGCCGAGGATTGGCCCACCGAGGACGATCTGCGCCAGGGGCTGCTGGTGCTGGCCGCAGGCGAAACCGTCGAGGCCGATGCCTGGCCTGAAACTCCAGCTAAATATGTCGTTCTGGCCTGGAAAACCCCCGACCAGCGCCAGGAACTGCTGCAGCGGGCCTGGGTCACCCAGCCTGAGGATCTTGACGACCTGAGTCAGGCGCTGCCGCCGCCCCAGGTGATCGACCAGCTGGCAGATAGTATGGCGAACGCCAACACCTTTAGCGACTGGCTCCAGCGCACGGCCCCCAGCTGGCAGCCCCGCAGCGAGCGCTCGGGGTTTGGGGTGCTCAGCCGCCACATCGATGGCCCAAATCCATCAGACTTCTTCCCCCGGGTTGAGAATATCCCCATTGTGCAGTTCTTTGAGCCACTGTTTCCGTCGCCGGTCTTTGACCCAGCCCTGGATAACGCTCTGGAACCCTATCGGGCCAGACTGCGATCGCAGTAGCAAGGATTGCATGCGGATTCGACATAGGTCCGTTGTAGGGGCACACGGTTGTGCGCCCGAGACAGGGTTGATAGCCCACTTGAAAGAATTTTTCCTTAGGTGTCGTCGTGGGCGTAGCGGTGGTAGAGGAAGTCGAGGGCTTCGTTGCGCAGTTCGTAGAACTTGGGATCTTCCATCATGCGGGCGCGATCGCGGGGTCGGGCGAAGGGCACCTGCATAACTTCGCCAATTTTGGCAGCGGGGCCGTTGGTCATCATCACCACGCGATCGCTCAAGAACAGCGCCTCGTCGATGTCGTGGGTAATCATCAGCACGGTGATCTGGTGGTCTTGCCAAATCTTGAGCAGCTCCTCTTGCAGTTCTTCCCGCGTAATGGGGTCGAGCGCGCCAAAAGGTTCGTCTAAAATCAGCACCTTGGGGCGCAGGGCCAGGGCGCGGGCAATGCAGACCCGCTGCTTCATTCCGCCAGACAGGGCGCTGGGCTTTTTGTTGGCCACATCGGCCAGACCCACCATCTCCAAATGCTCCATGACAATGTGCTTTTTGGCCGCCTCGGGCTTGTTGGGAAAGACCGAGTTCACGCCCAGATAGATATTTTCGTAGGCGGTCAGCCAGGGCAGCAGGGAGTAGTTTTGAAACACCACCATGCGATCGGGGCCGGGCTCGCTAATGGTTTGGGTTTGCAGGCGCACTTCGCCCTCGGTGGGCTGACGAAACCCGGCCACCATATCGAGCAGGGTCGATTTGCCACAGCCGGAGTGGCCAATGACGCAGACAAATTCGCCTTCGTTGACCGCCAGACTAATGCCGTCGAGCACGACAAAATCGCCCGTGGCAGTGGGGTACACCTTCGAGAGGTTGTCGATCACTAGGAAAGGTTCCTGGGTGGCGTAGCCTGAGGTGGCTTGGGTAGGAGAGTTTAGCACTTGCATGGTCTAGGTGAGTGAGTGGATGGGTAGGGGGTGAGGGGTGAGTTGGCATAAAGACCCAGGGTTCTGCGGCAGACTTATTGAGAGACAGAAGGTATAGCTAGAACCCTGGGGTCTGAGCTACCGGATGCTCACGGCATCCAGTGGCACTTCTTCGATGCGCAGGTCACGCTTGATGGCGAACTGATCCAGGTACTTCAGCGGATCGTCGGGGTCAAACTCGATGCCGTCAAAGAGGTGGCTGGGGCGGCGATCGCGGCCAATATCCAGCATCCCCAACTCGCGGGCGGCCTGGCCAAAGATGTCGGCCCGCTTCACTCGCTCGGCCACTTCCAACCAGTTGCGAGGGAAGGGGGTAATGCCCCAGCGAGCCATCTGGGTCATCATCCACACGGCCTCTGACACGTCAGGGCAGTTGGCTTTGCCCGTAAAGAACTGAATGTAGTTGAGCACCGGCTCGGGTTCGCCGCCGTCACCCCGGTTGTACGGGTCAACAAAGCCCTGGCGAATATTGGTTTCGTCAGCCCCAACGTACTCGGGCTGGGCCAGCAGCGCGGCAATCTCTTCGCGGTTGCGGCGATCGTCGCAGTATTCGCAGGCTTCTAGCAGGGCCTTAACCAGCGCCACGTGGGTTTTGGGGTACTGGTTGGCCCAGGCTTCGGTGACACCCAGCACTTTTTCGACGTGGCCCGGCCAGATGTCGTTGTCGGTTGCCATCACCACGCCCAGCCCTTCGGCTACGGCGCGCGCATTCCAGGGTTCACCCACGCAGTACCCATCGATGGTGCCCGCCTTCAGGGTCGAGACCATCTGGGCAGGCGGAATCACCGTCACGCTGACGTCGCGATCGGGGTCGATACCGCCAGAGGCGAGCCAGTAGCGCAGCAGCAGGTTGTGCATGGAGGTGGGGTGCACCGCCGCCAGGGTGTGCACCTGGTCGGGACGGCGATCGAGCGCCGCTTTGAAGTCGGCCAGCGATCGCACCCCGGCGTCAAACAGGCGCTTGCTAAAGGTGATGGCGTTGCCGTTGCGGCTGAGGGTGAGGGCGCTCACCATGGGTCTGGGCCGCTGGCTGCCGTAGCCCATGGTCATGCCCAGGGGCATACCCGCCACCATCATGGCGGCGTCGAGGCGGCCCGTGGCCACGCCATCGGCGATCGCGTTCCAGCTGGGCTCTCGGTTCAGCGTTACGTCGCTGAGGCCGTGGGCCTCAAACAGGCCCTTTTCTTTGGCCACGACCAGGGGGGCGCAGTCGACCAGGGGAATAAAGCCCAGCTCCAGGTTGACCTTCTCCAGGCCGTTGGCGGCCATCGCCACCACGGGCTTGGCCTTGTGCAGCTTGGCCCGCTTCTGCTGGTTGAGGAAGTAGACGATCTCGTTGCGCAGGCTGTAGTAGTTGGGGTGCTTGACCACCTCCATACGCTCGCGGGGTCGGGGAAAGGGCACGTCTACAATCTGGCCGATGTGGGCCTCAGGGCCGTTGGTCATCAGCACAATGCGATCGCTCAGCAGCAGCGCCTCATCGACATCGTGGGTGACCATCACGCAGGTAACGCCGTTCTCCTGGCAGATCTGCATCAGCTGCTCTTGCAGGCCGCCGCGCGTCAGGGCATCCAGTGCGCCAAAGGGCTCATCGAGCAGCAGCAGCTTGGGGCGAATGGCCAGGGCGCGGGCGATCGCCACCCGCTGCTTCATGCCGCCGGAGATTTGGCCGGGGCGCTTGTGGGCCGCCTTTTGCAGCCCCACCATCTCGATGTGGTGGTCGATCATGCGATCGCGCACCGGCTGGGGGTGCTTCTTCATTACCCTGTTCACGGCCAGGGCGATGTTTTCGCGCACCGTCAGCCAGGGCAGCAGCGAATAGTTTTGAAACACCACCATGCGATCGGGGCCGGGTTCGGTGACTTGCCGCCCTTCGAGCACAATGCCGCCCGTGCTGGGCTGGTCTAGGCCCGAAAGAATGTTGAGCAGAGTCGACTTGCCGCAGCCCGAGTGGCCCACCAGCGAGACAAACTCGCCCTGGTGAATTTGCAGGTCAATATTTTTGAGGGCAATGTACTCGCCTCCGGTCGGTAGCTTAAAGACGCGATCGACGTGGTCAACTTCGACAAAGACAGCCATGGTGCGACAGAGATAGAGTGCAGACGAACAGGGGATTGTGGATTGGCGATTTTGGATTTTGGCGTCGGGTGCAGCCGCGCAGCGATGCACCGCTAGAGAAGATGGAAGTGGGCGTAGGGTGGGCACTGCCCACCACAAACCTCAGGCAGAATCACAGGTTTAGGTCAGTGCGTCATGCTAAAACAGTGGCGGAAATTTGGCTTGCGGCGGCTTAGGAGAGCGGTGGGCATTGCCCACCCTACTAGCAGGAATGGTTCTACTGCTTTTGTTCCTCGGGCAGGACCAGGCCGCCGACGAACACAATCAGGCGATCGAGCAGCAGGCCCACAATGCCCACATAGATAATCGCGATGATGATGTCGCTAATCCGAGAGCTGTTCCAGGCGTCCCAAATAAAGAAGCCGATGCCCACGCCGCCAATCAGCATTTCTGCCGCCACGATCGCCAGCCAAGATAGACCAATGCCAATTCTCAAGCCGGTAAAAATGTAGGGCACCGTGGCCGGAAACAAGATTTTGAAAAAGTACTCAGGTTTAGAGAGCCGCAGCACCCGCGCTACGTTGTTGTAGTCCTGCGGAATTTGCCGCACCCCTTCGGTGGTGTTGATAATAATCGGCCAAATTGCGGTGATAAAAATGACGAAAATAGCGGAGGGATTGGCCTGCTGAAAGGCCGCCAGCGAAATCGGCAGCCAAGCCAGGGGTGGCACCGTCCGCAAAATTTGAAATAGCGGATCTAGAGCGCTGTACATCAACGAGCTGGTGCCCACCAAAATGCCCAGGGCAATACCCACGATAGCCGCCAGAGTAAAGCCCAAAGCTACTCGTTGCAGACTGGTAAAAACTTGCCAAAACAGCCCTTTGTCGGTGCCGCCGTAGTTGAAGAAGGGGTTGATAATCAGTTCCCAGGTATCGGATACGGTGCGGATTGGGGTGGGCAGATTGGCGTCTGGCCCCATGGTGAGCAGCTGCCAGATGGCCAGAAAAATGAGAATGGCCACCGCTGGCGCAATCAGCCCCTTAAGCCAGTTCACAGCCTGACTGCCGAGGTGCTGCAGGTTAACGCGCGATCGCGCCGGACGAATATCGAGAGGAGCGGTCATCGGGTTGCATCTCCAGGCTTGACAGAGGACAAAGAAAAGGGGAATTAGCAGAGTTGAGCAAGCTGTTTAGCGCTCCTCTCCGCTGGGGAGAGGAGCCAGAACCGGTTAGTTACACGCGCTTGATGGTCAAGCTATCCAGGTAGGCCTTAGGATTTTCGGGGTCGAAGGTGATGCCATCGAAGAAGGTTTCAACTCCGCGAGAGGTGCTCTTGGGAATCATCGCCTCTTGGCCCAGGGCCGTTGCGGCCTCGCGCCACAGATCTTCGCGGTTGACCGCATCGACCATGGCCTGAATGTCGGTATCAGGCGGCAGTTTGCCCCAGCGAATATTTTCGGTTAAGAACCACAGATCGTGGCTCTTGAAGGGGTACGAGGCATTGTCGTTCCAGTATTTCTGCATCAGGTCGGGCAGTTCTTGCACCTCACCCATACCAAAGTCGTACTTGCCCTGGGAGCGATCGATGATGTCCTCAAAGGGCACGTTAAACCAGGCCCGCTCCGCTAGAATCTGGCACATTTCTTCTTTGTTTTCGGGCTGGCTGCACCACATTTGGCCTTCCATCGTGCCCATCAGCAGCGCCTTGGCTGCCTTCGGGTTGGCATCTACCCAGTCGGCCCTCATGCCAAAGGCTTTTTCGGGATGGTCTTTCCACAGCTGGCCAGTGGTCAGGGCGTTGTAGCCCAGGTCCTGGTTCACCATCTGCAAAGGCCAGGGCTCGCCTACGCAGAAGGCATCCATATTGCCCACCTTGATGTTGGCCACCATCTGGGGCGGGGGCACCACAATGGTCGACACATCCTGGTCAGGGTCGATGCCGCCTGCGGCCATCCAGTAGCGAATCCACAGGTCGTGGGTGCCGCCGGGGAAGGTCATGGCGGCCTTTAGCTCTTTGCCCTCTGCCTTGCGCTTGGCAAAGGCCTCTTTGAGAGGCGTGCTATCGACGCCGACTTTTAGATCGGTGTAGTCGTTAGACAGGCAAATGCCCTGGCCGTTGACGTTGAGGCGGGCCAGAATGTACATCGGCACCTTTTTACCGTCGGTGACGATGCCCTCAGAAATTAGGTAGGGCATGGGGGTGAGAATGTGTGCCCCATCGATGCCGCCGCCGCCAGACCCCAGCACCAGGTTGTCGCGGGTGGTGCCCCAGGACGCCTGTTTCTCAACCGACACATCGGTCATGCCGTACTTGTCGTAGAACCCCTTGACCTTGGCGATAATCAGCGGAGCCGAGTCAGTCAGGGCAATAA
>PYGV01000255.1 GCA_003022385.1 filamentous cyanobacterium CCP3
CCCTGGGGGCCTCGGGGGCGATCGGGGCAATTTTTTGTCTGCTGGCGCTGCGGCACGGAGTGCTGCCGCCAAATGTGGGCGATCGCGGCAACAGTATTTACCCCAAGCTGGTGACTGAGGCGGTGGCGACTGAGGCGGAGGTGGCACTGTGCCTGAGCTTTGGCTTTGGTGGGCAGAATGGGGTGCTGGCGCTGGGGCGCGATCGCTACGGCTGAGGATCTGGACTAGATTTTGAGCTTTGCAGGTCCTGTAACACCGTCAGCGGTGGCGCTTTCTTCAGCCAACCTTCCTGCACCAAGGTGGCTTAGGCAGTAGATTCAATTTCCATTCACTTTTTCCGGTACTGCTGGCATATAAAGGCTTTGATTGGGGGATGGGTGGTTTGGAGGTTATTCAAGGTTTCGTTGACCTGCTCAAGCCTAGCTTTCACCGCTTCTAGTTCCCGCTGGTGTGCCTGGGAACTGAAGATGGCTTGCTGCTCTGGGTGTTGGAGGTAGCTGAGCACCTGGGTCAGGGCCGATCGCTGGGCCAGCAGTTCTAGATACTCGGTGTGAATGGGATCGTTTTTCAGCAGATTGAGGGCATCGAGCAGGGGCTTGGTGGATAGCCTCTGCACCAGCAGGGTAACAGTAATCACCCCAAAGGAGTTGGAGATAATCTGCTGGCGATCGCCGATCGCATCGGGCAGGCTCAGGGCCAGGGCGATCGCTACCGAGCCGTGCTAGCCCCACCCACCACTCAGGAGTTAGCCTCAGGCCAGGCTGTTGAAGAACTTCATCGCCATCTGGGGCAGGTGGCTGACCTCAAACCACAGCTGCTTGGGGGTAATGCCAAACAGGTATTGCAGCCCCGCAAAAATCACCCCTAGACCAATCAGGGGCACCAGCCCCACGCTGAGAATTCTGAAGAACAGCTGGGACAGTAGAACAACGACGGCGATCGCCGCAACCAGCAGCACCAGCTGTGGATCAGCTAAATTGAGCAGAGAATCCATAGAACCCGAAACCGCTAACGATAAAAGTCCATTCCAGAGGCATGCAGGTCATCCTACCCCAACGTTTGGGGCCAAGCTGTTACCGCCGTCACGACGGGGCTGCCCATCGCCTGAGACCTAGCCTGCAAAAATGAGGCCTGGGCCTCAGGCGATTTCGTTGAACACATAGACCATCGTCGCCATGGCCAGCACGGTGACCACGGTACCCACCACCTCTACCCCCACCGAGGCGCGGCGGTGGGCCGGGCGCAGCCAAAAATTGAGCCAGCGCACAATGCGCGGCATCACCACCAGGGTAAAGACGCAGGTGGTAATCAGGTTGTTGGCCAGCATGGCGCTAGCCGGGTCCCAGTCCTCAAACACGCCCAGGCGATCCAGAATGAACCCCTGCACCATGATGATCGGGTACAGCCCCAGCACCACCGCCAAAATTTCCTTCCAAGCCGGGGGGCCGAGGCCGGTCAGTTCTTCCCCAGACTCATCGCTAAACCAGCCCTGCAGTCCTGTTTCAAAAGAAGTGAATTTGTAGGAGGTGAAAATGTCGCGCCCGGCTTTGAGCAGGGCGTCGCGATCGCCCGACTGTAGCCACTGCCGAAGCTGATTGGGCTGCTCAAAGTGCAGCACCGTGTACCACTTTAGGCAGCCTTCCTGCACGGCCAGAGGGCGGTAGCGATCGGCCCGCAAAAAACCCGGCGATCGCTGGGCCGACTTTACTATGCGGCGGTGCCAGCTGCGAAAGGCCCAGCTTTTGTTGCTCGGTACGATATATTCAATAATGACGCTGGGGCTGGGCAAATCGGGGCTGGCGTCTTTGCCCAGCAGTGCCCCCAACCCGTCGGCGGTCGCCAACCGCTGGCTGAGCTGATTTCTCCAGCGGGCAATATTGGCCGTCACCGTTTCCTGTAGAGCCATGGCGCTCAAGCGTCCCCATAAAAGCACATCCCCCAGGCTGTATTCAGTATACAGTCGGAATCATTAAAGCTCAGCAAAAGCTGAGTCTTTCAGCATAGGCCCACACCGACGGGGAATAGGCCTACCTAAAGGCAGACTATTGGTATTTTTGAGCCAATACTCGAAATTTTTCTACCCCAGGAATGCTGCCGCCTGTAATGTAGCCACCCTGCTGTTTGACGGTGCTCAAGTGCGCGATCGCCTCCTCGGTAATCACCTCCCCCGCCACAATGGTCGGGATACCGGGGGGGTAGGCCGAAATCGTTTCGGCGCTGAGGCGACCGATCGCCGCCTGGGCCGAAACCGTTTCGGTGGCCGCAAAAAACGCCTCGCGGGGTGATATTACGGGCTGCGCAAAGGACGTATCTAGTTCGACCGAGAGTTGCTCAGCGATGGCAGCGGTAGCCGTCAGCGGTGCGGCAGACCGCTCTGCCAGGGCTCGAAAACCCGCTACACAGCGCTGCACATCCGCCCTGGTATTGCCCAGGCTGACAATAAACGTGAGGTGCCGCAGCTCCGGCAGTTCGGCGGTGACACCTAGTTCTTCGTGGAGAATTTCGTCCGCCTCCAGCCCCGTCAGCCCCAGACCCGACACATCCACCGTCAGCCGGGTCAGATCGAGATCGCTAACGCTGGGAAAGGCCGCCACCGCTGAGCTATCGATCACCCGCAGACCGGGAATTGTCGTCAGCTCCCGCCGCATTTGCTGAGCCAGATCCAGTGTGTCAGACAGCAACGCCCTGCCCGCGATCGCCATTTGGTGACGGGCCGCATCCAGCGACGCCAGCAGCAGGGCGTTGGGGCTGGTGGACTGGGTGAGCTGGAGAGCCGCCTGGAGCCGAGAGCGATCGATGCGGTCTCCCTGGGTGTGCAGCATGGCCGCCTGACTCAGCGCCCCCAGCACCTTGTGGGTCGACTGCACCACCAGATCGGCCCCCAGCGCCAGCGCCGGGGTGGGCAGCTCGGGGTGAAAGGTAAAGTGCGGCCCGTGGGCTTCGTCGATGAGGAGGGGAATGTTGTGGGCATGGACGAGAGCGGCGATCGCCCCAATATCTGAACAAAGGCCGTGGTAGGTGGGCGACACCAGCAGCACCGCGCGGGTGTCGGGGTGAGCGGCCAGGGCAGCGGCGATGGTCTCCGCCTTTACCCCCAGCACCAGGCCCAGTTCCGGGCTGTAGCCTGGTGCCACAAAAACCGGCATGGCCCCCGCCAGCACCAGCCCTGCAATCACCGAGCGGTGAGCATTGCGCGGCACGATAATTTTGTCGCCGGGGCCAGCGGTGGCGAGAATGGCCGCCTCAATGCCGCAGGTCGAGCCATTGGCCAGAAAGTAGGTCTGCGCTGCGCCAAACGCTTCCGCCGCCAGCGCCTGGGCCTCGCAGATGACCCCTTCAGGAGCAAACAGATTGTCCAGCTCCGGCAGCTCTGGCAGATCGATCGCCAGGGCTTTTTCCCCGAGTAAATGTTTGAGCTGAGTAGATGCCCCCTGCCCCCGCTTGTGCCCCGGCGCGTAAAACGCCGCGTGGGGGCGCTGGCTACTGGCCTGCAAAGCCGAGAGAATAGGGGTTTTAGCCTGATCGAGCATAACTACAGGAAGGAGAGTTTGGCCAAGCCAGCGATCGCGTCTCGATCTTGAGATTAACTGAATAAGCTGACCTTACCTAGGGAAGCACTGGGTAGCAGATCTCGTTTAGAGTGGCGTAGCCAATCGCGCCGTCTTTCTCAAACTCAATTCTGCTCCCCGGCTCGAACAAGACCCCTGTCCAGTCAAGGCAGGCTCCGCCACCGAACAAGGTCAGTAGAGTCTCTTTTCGGGGTGCAATTTCACCCCTGGCCTGCCTGAGAATGGTGCCATCCTTGAGGACGACACCTCGGGCTGCATCGTAGTTTAAGATTTTAGCCGCCCGCTCGCCGCTAATCTGCCAGGGCTGCACCCCGGCTAGCGCTGGGTCAGGGTGCTCCTGAAAGCCAAAATCCTGGGTCGAGAGCAAAGCCACTTCATCGGCCATCGAGGTCCAACCATCTCGCTTGCCATCCGCCAGTCCGTCGATTAAAACGCTGGAATGGCGCAGCGGCTTGTCACTGCCGACAAACTGGTAGTCCACGCCAGCCACCTTGCCGTCGTACTCAGCAGGAAGGCTAAACTGCCAGTCTTCCTCGTAAAGCTGCCAAAGTACCCCCGCTTGCCAGTTGGCCTGAACTGAGTCACCAGCAGAACCAGATATAGCATTGGCGATCGCAGGCAGAACCTGAGCTTGCCCAAGGGAGAAACCAGAGACCTTGGCAGAAATATCCGGCATCTCAACAAGGGCATTACCCTGGCTGACTCCGGCCCCCAAGCAAGCTGAAACTATAGCGACCAGCAATAAATCCCACGAGTTGTAGCGCATTATCTGCACAGGCCTCAAAACAGTACTTGTGTACCAATCATTGATCAGAAGCGATTCTTTTGGTAGTACTCAAGAACTATCCGGAAGAATCTGATTGAGTCCTGTTTCGATAAATTAAGACTTGTAAACGCGCTAAAAACCTGAACTTTGAAACTTCCTGTTTCAATGCGGTTCTGATGTAGTTGAGCCGCATTCCATCCGCTGGGGCTGACTGCTCACCCCCCAAGCGGTCTCTTTCGCTATAGTCTTAGTGAAAAATCTGGAGAGTATCCCATGGCAAAAGTGACCTGGAACGGTGCAGTACTGGCAGAAAGCGACGCCTGCGAAGTGGTGGAAGGCAACCAGTACTTCCCCCCCGACTCGCTGAATATGGACTACTTTAAGCCGATTAGCAAAACCACCGGCTGCCCCTGGAAAGGCACCGCCAGCTACTACGACATCGTGGTCGATGGCGAGACCAACGCCGGAGCCGCCTGGTACTACCCCGACCCCAACCCCGCCGCGAACAACATCAAGGGCTACGTGGCGTTTTATAGCAACAAGGTGAAGGTAGAAGCCTAATTAGAGTGGATGGGAAATGGGGTAGATGAGTGGATGGGTGAAATGCAGCCGCGTCCATCTACCCATCCACCCTCTACCCATCTACCCCTACGCTTTCTTCAGCCAGCTAAACATCGCCCGCAGGTCCTTACCCACCTCTTCGATCGGGTGCTCGGCTTCGCGGCGGCGCATGGCGGTGAACCCGGCATTGCCCGACTGGCTCTCAAGCACAAACTCGCGGGCAAACTGGCCGGTCTGAATTTCCTTCAGCACCTTGCGCATTTCGGCGCGGGTTTCGTCGGTGATGATGCGGGGGCCGCGGGTGTAGTCACCGTACTCAGCCGTGTTGGAGATGCTGTCGCGCATTTTGGCTAGGCCGCCCTCGACCACCAGATCCACAATCAGCTTCACTTCGTGCAGGCACTCGAAGTAGGCCAGCTCAGGCTGGTAGCCCGCATTCACCAGGGTTTCAAAGCCCGACTTGATCAGCTCGCTGAGGCCGCCGCAGAGCACCACCTGCTCGCCAAACAGGTCGGTTTCGGTCTCTTCTCTAAAGGTGGTTTCGAGAATGCCAGCGCGGGTGCCGCCGATGCCCTTGGCGTAGGCCATAGCGCGATCGCGGGCCTGACCCGTGGCATCTTGATACACGGCAAACAGGCAGGGCACTCCCTGGCCTTCCTGGTAGGTGCGGCGCACCAGGTGACCGGGGCCTTTGGGGGCCACCATCACCACATCCACATCCTCGGGGGGCACAATCTGGCCAAAGTTGATGTTGAAGCCGTGGGCAAACAGCAGCACGTTGCCCGCTTCCAGGTTGGGGGCAATGGATTCTTTGTAGATCGTGCGCTGCACTTCGTCGGGCAGCAAAATCATCACCCAGTCGGCCAGCTTGACGGCATCGGCGACGGGCTTGACGGTGAGACCTTCGGCCTCGGCCTTGGCGGTGGAGCGGCTGCCTTCGTAAAGGCCCACAATCACGTTGACGCCGCTGTCTTTGAGGTTGAGGGCGTGGGCATGGCCCTGGGAGCCGTAGCCAATGATGGCCACGGTCTTGCCGTTGAGCAAATCTAAGTTGGCGTCACTGTCGTAATACATGCGGGCCATGGGGTTCTCCTTGAAATCGGCGGGCGATCGCGTTTTAGTTGCAAGCTCTTGATTCTATCAAACTAAGGGGGGCGCAGAAATACCTCAAACCATGACTCACCCCAGGGGCAACTCTCTGTCGGTAGAATAGGGGCGGGCACAGCAATCGTGATCATGGCTGATCCGCCGATGGTTAAAGCGACCTCTCCCCCTACCCTCTACCAACAAGACCTGGTGGCTTGGTGCGACGACACTGTGGCCAAGCTGAAGGCGGGCGATTTTGCGGCGGTGGATGTTAAGGCGCTGATTGAGGAAATTGAGGGCTTGGCAGGACGCGATCGCCGGGAGTTGAAAAGTCGTTTTCGAGTCTTGTTAGCTCACCTGCTGAAGCGGCTCTATGTCGCGGCTCCAGAAGACTATCGAGGCTGGGAGATCACCATTCGAGAACAGCGGCGACAGTTGCTCGACCTGCTGGAGCAATCCCCCAGTTTACGCAACGAGGCCGAATTGGTATTTCCCAAGTGTTGGGCTGAAGCATTGGCCTCTGTGCGCGAGGACTATCCCCAGACGGTGTTTCCCGATCGCTGGCCCGGCAGCACCGACCTAGATGCCCTGCTGAGTAAAAAGGTTTGGTAATGTCTCGATGAACCCACAGACTTCACCCCCCGACCCAGCCCTCACCGTGGCCCTGGTCACCGGAGGCAACCGGGGCATTGGTCTGGAAGTGACCCGCCAGCTGGCCCAGGCGGGAATGACGGTGATACTGGGCAGCCGCGACCCGGCCAAGGGTGAAGCCGCCGCCGCATCAATGATGCAGGCCGGGCTGGAGGTTTTGCCGCAGCCGTTGGATGTAACCGACCCAGGCAGCATTCAGCGCGTCGCCCAGACGGTAGAGCAGCGGTTTGGCCGCCTTGATGTGCTGGTCAACAATGCGGGCATTCTCTACGACACTTGGCAGCAGGCCAGCCATGCCGACCTGGCGGTAGTGCAGGAAGCCTGGGAGACCAACACCCTCGGCCCCTGGCGGATGGCGCAGGCCTTTTTGCCTTTGCTCAAGCGCAGCCCCCACGGTCGCATTGTCAATGTCTCTAGCGGTGCCGGAGCGTTGAGCAGCATGGGGGCAGGCACCCCCGCCTACAGCACGTCAAAAGCGGCGTTGAATGCGTTTACCCGGCTGCTGGCGGCTGAGCTGAAGGGCAGCGGCATTTTGGTGAATGCGGTGTGCCCCGGCTGGGTGGCGACCGAGATGGGTGGCAGCGGCGGTCGCCCGGTGGCAGATGGTGCGGCCAGCGTTGTGTGGGCGGCAACGCTGCCTGACGATGGCCCTACGGGCGGGTTCTTTCGCGATGGGCAACCGCTGGATTGGTAGGGCGCTAGCGGCGAATCCATTTGGTGAGGATGCGCATGGGCTGGCCGGTGGTGGGGTCGAGCTGGGGCTTGCTCCAGGCGCGGGGTTCGGCAAAGCCGAGCTGGTGGAGATGGGCGATGACGAGTTCCATGCCTGTGGCGGTGCCGATGAGCATGACGCGCACGGGTTCGCGCGGGTCAGTGGGCTCTGCGTTAGGGGGG
>PYGV01000256.1 GCA_003022385.1 filamentous cyanobacterium CCP3
CCGTAATTGAGGGTAGCCCCACCCTCCAGCGCTGGCTGGAGGAAATTCCCGATGTGGCCAGCGACATTCGCCACCAGCCCAGCTTTCGCACTCGGCTGCGGGTGAGTTATGCCCAGTTCCCTTCCAACGGGCAAATTGGCGGTTTTGGGGCGGCGGTAGAGGATGTGTTTTTGGTGAAAGGCACGGGGCTCACCGCCAGCGCCGACTACAGCCGCAGCTGGAACGGCGATCGCGAGTCCTACGGCGGTGAGGCCCGCTACTACCTTCTGCCTCTGGGCGGCTACGTGAATATTGCCCCCACCGTGGGCTATCGCTCCCTCAGCACCCCGGCTTACCAAACCGACGGGCTCGATGTGGGCCTGCGCCTGCTGCTGGTGCCCTCGCGTGGTGGTGGGGCCGACCTGGCCCTGAGCCAGCGCTGGGTGGCCCCCGGTAGCGAGAATGAGGTGGGGATTACGAGTCTGGCGATCGGCTATGCCGTCACCCGCCAGCTGCGGCTAGGCACCGACTTTCAGCTGCAAAACTCCCGCTTTGGCCAAGACAGCCGCGTGGGGCTATCGCTGGAATTGCTGCTCTAGGGAATATTGTCTCAGCCCATTTGATCAGCTCAACGTTGGATAGTTTTCTTGCAGCCACTGCACAAACGTCTGGAAAACGATCTCATCGGTTAAAGTCAGTGTTGACTTGTCAGCCTGGTGTAGATGAGGAACGTGCTCACCAGCATGAGCCTTGCCAATGCTTCCATACTTGAGCCGAATAGCGCGGGGATCTGGACTGAGGGCATCAAAGCAGCGATTGACTAAGGGTTCGTCGGCGAGTTGCCAGAGCCATTCTGCTGGCTGCAACTCGGGCGAGTAAGGCGGTAACACCTCCAGACGAAGGCCATCGGGTATCACCAGGTCTTTGCAGGTGTGCCATCCGTCGATTGCGTCAGGGGCCGTCTTTCCGGCGGCGATTCGCGCCAGCGGGGCGGGCCTGGCTGCTGCTGTGGCAAAGGGCGGGGCCGTAGTCGGCACGCTCGGCCTGCCGGTTTTACAGCAGGCGCTGGGACTGGCACCGACGCTGGTGCTGCTAGCGGTTCTGTGTGTCGCAGCGGCACTGGTGACCTTTGCCTTTCGGGTAGATACAGCGACTGGGCAAGGGGCTGAACTGGCGGTGTCAAACGCCCTCAGCGATCGCACAGCTGCTTAGCGATAGAGCCTTGTCCTTGAGCAAGGCTGTGGCCTCGATCGCAGGCAGGGGCTTGGCCCAGTAGTAACCCTGGCCAAACTCGCAGCCCAGCGATCGCAGTGCCGCCGCCTGCTCTTGAGTTTCAATGCCCTCAGCAATGAGATCCATGCCTAAGGTATGGCCCAGGCCAATAATTGTGCGCACAATTTCGTGGTCTTCGCGGCTGTTACCCATATGGCGGATGAAGGACTGATCGACCTTGAGCGTATCAATGGGAAAGCGGCGCAGGTAGCTCAGCGATGAATAGCCAGTGCCAAAATCATCCATGCCCAGCCGACAGCCCAGCGCTTTAAGCCTCAGCATGAGATCAATAGCGGTATCGATCTCGCCCATCACCATGCTTTCGGTAATTTCGAGCTTAAGGCTGCGACCATCGAGGTTAGTTTCCCGCAAGATCTGACTGAGCTGATCAGCGAGGTAGGGTTGCTCAAATTGTCGCCCCGATAGGTTAACGCTGACAATTAACGAGCGCTGGGGAAAATCCTGCTGCCACTGGCTGGCCTGACGACAGGCGGTGCGGCAAATCCACTCGCCCAGGGGCAAAATCAACCCGCTTTCCTCAGCTAGCGGAATAAATTGGGCAGGCGACACAAACCCCTGCTGGGGGTGCTGCCAGCGCACCAGAGCCTCAAAGCCAGCGACAGCTCCAGTGCTGAGACTGACGATGGGCTGGTAGTAAAGCACAAACTCCTGGTGGGCGATACCGTGGCGCATCTCGGTTTCGAGGGCAAACTGATCGGCGGCGCTGGCCATGCTGGCCGCAAACACCTGACAGCGGGACTGCCCCGATCGCTGAGCCCGGTACATAGCGGTTTGAGCGTCGCGCAGCAAATTCTCGGCACTGCAGAGCTGGCCGGGATGGGGAACAACAATGCCGATACTGGCCGTAATCACAATGTCTTGCCCCTGCAGGCTAAAGGGTTCGTCTAGAGCCTGCTGAATGGTCTGCGCCAGGTTGATTAAACACTGCTGATCACCTTTTTTGAGGGCTAGCGCCAAGTCGTCGCCGTTCAGCCGACCCAGTCGCGCTGCGCAAGGCAGCACCCGCCGCAGGCGCCCGACCAGCATCAGCATCAGCCGATCGCTCGAGGTCTGCCCCAGGCTGGTATTGATCTGTCTAAAGCGGTCGAATCCCAACACCATGACGCCGGGTGGGTGCGGCGGCAGTCGCCGCTGGGGCGACTGCAGAATTAAGCTGTTCAACCACGCGCGGCGATTGAGCAGCCCCGTGAGCCCATCGCGACTATTGGTATAAAACAACCGATAGGCCATCGTCACGCCCAGCACGATGAAGAACCCTACCGAGGGTTCGAGCACGGGGATCCAAATGGTGTGGAGAAACAGCCCCCAGCCATAGGCATAGATAGTCCCCAGGGCCGCGAAGCCGCTCAAAGCCAGCCCTAGCGGATGGCCAAACCGCCACGCCAGCGCTCCTCCCACAATCGCCCAACCCCACAGCCACAGCCCCTCTCCCCAGCGGGGCCAAAATCCAAAGGTCGGGCGCAGGTGTAGGGCAATATCGAGCAGATGGCTGACGATCTGGGCATGGACAACCACTCCAGACGCATTAAAGGTTTCAAGCTCGCCGCTGTAGGGAGTGTACAGCGTGTCTTTAAGACTGGGGGCGGTGGTACCAATCATGACAACGCGATCGCGAACCAGCGCTGGCTCAATCTCTCCGGCCATCACCTGGCTCCAGGTTACAGTAGGGGCCGGGCTGTGGCGGCTGCGGTAGTTGAGTAGGGTTTGATAGCCCCGCTGGTCGGCTCTCTGGTAGCCGCCGTCAGCAGCCTTTAGGCGCACAATCGGGGTCTGCCCCAGCCATAGAGCCTGGGTATCGTAGCGAAACCCTTTTCCCATAGCGGCCAAATAGCGCAGGCTGATGCGGAGCGCAAACGAATAGTAGTCCTGGCTGTCGGCGGCCACAAATAGCAAACTGCGCCGCAGCACGCCATCGCTATCGAGGGTCAAGTCGTTGAAGCCAACCCGGTCGGTGGATACCCCCAGCGGCGGGGGGATGTCGCTGGCAACGTTGGTGATGGCGACCAGGTTACTGGCCTGAAGTGCCGCTTTGAGATCGGCTTCTCCAGGCGGGTGAGCCAAATCGCGGTAGAGGTCTAGCCCGATTACCTGGGGCTGATGCTGCTGGAGCTGAGCTAGCCCCTGGGCTAAAACCTGATCGCTGAGGGGCCAGCCGTAGCGCTGCAAGTCGGCCTCACCAATGCCAACAATCAAAAGGCGGTCGTCGGTGGCGACATCAGCGCGCCGCTGCATAAAATGGTCAAAGACCTTTAGCTCCAGCGGCTCTAGCCAACCGAGGGGCTGCATCCCCAGCATTAGCAGCGCCGTTAAACAGCTGGTCAACAGAATTGAGCGCCCAGCCGCATGTAGATGGCTGGGCAACAAATACAGCATCGGCCATCGACGGCACAGATTCATAATGGGTGACT
The DNA here is from genome assembly GCA_003022385.1 of filamentous cyanobacterium CCP3. Classification (GTDB taxonomy): domain Bacteria; phylum Cyanobacteriota; class Cyanobacteriia; order Phormidesmidales; family Phormidesmidaceae; genus Nodosilinea. Next base: position 3,681 of record PYGV01000256.1, read on the forward strand.
AGGGCACAACGGTGGCGAGATCAAGCGCCTCTAGCAGGCGGCTCCACTGGGCCTGTACCGCCTCACTGTCGGGATGGCCCTGACGCAGCTCGACCATCAGGGCGATCGCGTCGCTCCACAGCCCTTCGGCCTGGTAAGTTTCGACCAAATCGAGCTGGGTCTCAACCAGCGTAGTACTGGCGGGGGCCGCTGTGAGCGACACTCGCCGCAGCCATCCTTCTAGCACTACATTCTGCGACAGATCGCGGGGGTTGCAGGAGACAACAAAGTACCAGTGATAGTCTTGCTCCGGTCTGACTAGATTGGCGGGCAGTTGTACTCCCACGATCGGTTCGGCGCCTGCCGTCAGAGTGGTTTCGTACAGTCGGTTTTCGTCGGCATCGTGCAGAATGAACTGGCCGTGGTAGGGAATTGCCGCCGCTGGCACAGAAAAATATAGGGAGGGGCGATCGCTCGCCGTAACCCCCAGGTTGCTAGCCGGATTCAACGCCGCCAGCGATCGGCTGTCGACAGTACAGTCGCCACGGGTGCCACCGCCGACCCGGCGACCGGGAAACTCGCCGCGATCGCCATTGTTAGACTGGGCCTGCCCTGGGTTTGCCCCTGTAAATAACACCAGCCCCAGCGTTAAAGCCAGGAAAAATCCTTTTGCAACTTTTGGTTGAGTGACGATGCCCATAATGAAAAAGTTTTGAATTATTTGATCAGTGTCCTACTCAAGTTAGAAACATCTGAATCTACAAAAGAACTGTAATTCCACTGGGGGCAGGGCTGAGGGCTTAAAGCTTTGATGAATGCTGATTAAGCTCTCGTCAACAGCCCCTTAGCCTTACCAAGGGCTGCTGATCAGGCTAAATCCGGCCCAGTAGTAGGGAGCTGAGAGATCGGCGGGGCTGGTCTCTAGATCGGCAGGCACCGGCACAGCACCGCGAGATAGCAGTAGTTGGTTAGCCTCAAATCTCGCTTCGCCTCGCAGCATAGCCAGCTGGGCCTGACGCAGGGCTTCGGCCTTAGTTGGTGCCTGGTCTAAAGCAGCATAAAACTCATTCATCAGCGCCAGGGTACCGGCATCATCTACGTTCCACAGGCTGGCCAGGGCCGACTTTACCCCCGACTGCAGGGCCAGCCCAGCAAACCCCATCTCGGCCTCGTCGTCACCGACGGCGGTGCGGCAGGCGCTCAGGACGAGCAGCTCCAAGTCGGGAGAATTCCAGTTAACCTGCCCCATGTCTTGTAGGCTAAGACGGCGATCCCAAAGCTGAATGTAGGAATTAGCGGGAGCGCCGGGTTCAAACACAGCGTGGGTCGCCAAATGCACTACCGTAGGCGATTGCGCCCGCAGCCACAAACGCAAGTTAGGCAAGGTAAAATCTTGATTCAAAAACGATCGCCCCGACCAGATCTCGCCCTCTGGCCTGGTGCTGCGCAGCTCTGCCAAAATGCTGGAGAGTTCGGTGGGCACCGCAGGCAGCGGCTCCTGGGCCTGAAATTCTGAAGCCCCCATCGCCAGAATGTTGCCGGGCCGCAGGGCGGTGTAGTCGGTCTGAATTAAGTTGAAGGCGGGAATGCGGGTCAGGCTGTATTTCTCAATCAAAAACTGGTTGCCGTCGTGGAGCGCGGCCAGGGGCAACCCCCGCACCCCGTTCCCCAGACAAAAGAGCAGGGTGTCTATGCCCTCTGCTGCTAAAAATTCGCTTTCGTAGGGTTCAATCATCCACTCGTGGAGTTTCTGGGCGGCGGGGCGAGTCCGGCGGGGCACCACGCTGCTGGTTTCCAGCATAAAATCGCTGACCACCCGGCGCAGCTCAGTGTCGGGCACGTCGTAGAGATCGCGAACGATCGGCTGACCTTGAGCCGTCAGCAGCACCAGGTGCAGGTGGTCACCCCGAGGAATCACCCACAGAACAGCGGGGTTGGTGCCGGTTTCGGCCCCCAGTCGGGCCAGGGTAGCGGCAATTTCGGCGGGTCCCTGGGTGACGGGCTGGGGGGTTTCGCCAAAGTACTCGGCAAAGTCTTGCTCCAGCCCCTGCTCCATGGCCAGCACCTTTTCGCTCAGGGTTTGGGCGCTGGCGGGCATGGCGTTAAGGGCGGCGATCGCGATCGCCAGTCCCCAGGTGGCTAGTTTGGAGAGCGATTCCGGGACGGATACTCGTTCTGAGTCGGTTCCCGAACGCTTTGCGAATCGAACCGCTCCATGGATCTGGGACGGCTCAGCCGACTGACTAAAACTCAAAACCACCGGCCTTGTCTTCATAAACCCTTGTCCTCGTGAACCCATGACCAAGCGCAGCGTGCGCTAGCCCATGGTGCCCAAGCTCAGGGGATGGCTCTATCTCGGATTAAGTAATTTAGTGAGAAGATTACGGTTCGCGTTGAATTTTTCTATAGTCTCTTAAAACAGGGACTAGCTCGCCGTGGCTACCGCCGCCGCCTCTTCACTTTCTGGAGCTACCTCTTCGAAGCGAATTACGTCCTGGCGAGGGCTGGCGTGGCTGACCCGCACCTGAAGCTGCTCTCCCAAGGCAACAGCTCGATTAAAGCGCATGGCCAGCTCCAGGCCTAAATCCTCAATCATAATCAGGCCCAGACCTTCGTCCTCCCGCAGCCAGCGCAGCAGCATGACTTCCCAGACCCGATCCTGGTGGCGACGCAGGTATTCTAGCGCCCAGTAGCGTTTGGTCTGGCGCTCCACCAGGGTGGCTTCATAGGCGGCAGAACTGGCCCCGATCGCCAGCTCAGTCACCTCAGTTGAGGAAAAGGGCAGGGGCTCGCCCCGCAGGTGGGCCTTGAGCTGAAAGTGAGTGACCAGGTCGAGGTAGCGCCGAATGGGTGAGGTGACCTGGCTATAGCTGTCTAGCCCCAGGGTGGCGTGGCGGCTGGGGGTAACGCCCACTTCGCTGCGGGTCATGCAGCGCCGAATGGCAGAGTCGCGCACCCAGCCCGTGGGCAGCGAAATCAGCTCTTCGTCGGAGGGCAGTTCAGGCTGGGGCTGGCTGCGAAAGGGGATGGCTAAATCGTGGGTTTGGCCGTAGCGGGCGGCGACCTCGCCAGCCAAGATCATCATTTCAGCGACCATCTGCCGCGCCATTGAGTCATTGAATACCTCAATGACAATGTCGTCGCCAGCCTCAGAAACCTTGATGCTTGACTCCGGCATGTTGATGCTGATCGCTCCCTGGGTCATGCGCCACTGGCCTCGCACTTTGGCCCAGTGGGCCAGCCCCTGTAGCTCGGGCTCGGCGGTAACGCCTAGCTCTAGCATTTCGTCGACGTCATCGTAGGTGAGGCGGTAGGTGGGCCGAATCAGGGTGGGATGAATTTGGTAGTCTTGAACGTCGCCCTCGGCGGTGAGGGTGATGCTAAAGCTGAGGGCACAGCAGATTTGGCCCTGAATCAGGCTCATGGCTCCGGTGGCCAGTTCCATCGGGAACATGGGAATCATGCCGGTGGGCAAATAGACCGTCGTGCAGCGGCGACGCGCCTCCAGGTCGAGAGCATCACCAGGCAGCAGCCAGCGGGTCGGGTCGGCGATATGTACCCAGAGGCGCTGGGTTCCGTCATCGAGGGTTTCTACGCTGAGGCCGTCGTCAATTTCCTGGGTGCTGGCGTCGTCTACGGTGTAGACCTTGAGGTGGGTCAGGTCTAACCGTTGAGCATCGGGGTCGGGTGGCGGAGACTGAAGACGCTGCTGCGCCATAGTAAAGGTTTCCTCAGAAAAGTGACTGGGAACTTGGCTGCGGCGTAGAGCCAGATTTTCGTGAACGCTCCACAGTCCCAGTGCCACTAGGGTATCAAATGCGCCCGCCGCCGTCGGCGCACTACCCAATGCGTTAAGA
>PYGV01000257.1 GCA_003022385.1 filamentous cyanobacterium CCP3
CACTAAACGCACGGTTGCCTGGAGAGGTTCTGCATCCTGCATTTCCAACCAAATCGGATTTCCCGGCTGAATTCGCATGGCATCCGTGGAGAGCACATCGATCACCAGTTCTAGCTCTGTGAGATCGCCAATCTCAACTAAAGGAGTCCCCTCCGTGACAAATTGAGCACTGCGCTGCTGAATTCGCAAAACCCGCCCTGAAACCGGAGAGTAGATATTCGTCCGTGCCGCTCGATCGCGCAGTCTAGACAGTTCCGCTTCGGTGCTGGTAATGCGGGCATCATAGACATCCAGAAGATAGTCGGGATCGGTCTGTTCTTGCTGCAACACGGCTAACTCGGCACGGGCCACTTCCACAGCGGAGGCTTCAGCATTGGCGGCTAAAATGGCAGCATCTAACTCTCTGGCTCTGGTGGTTTCGTTCAGTTCTGCCGTTTCCCGGTCTTGACGCGGAATCACACCCTCTGCCTCTAGTTCCCTTGCCCGTTGTGCCTCTCGCTGCGCCTGTGCCAAAGCTGCCTGTGCCTGTGCCACTCGTGCATCGGCCCGTCGCTGATTGGCTTCTGCCGCCTGGATGCGAACCCTTGCCTGTTCGATCGCCTCTGGTTTGGGGCGTTGGGTTTCCACCCCTTCCCGTTCCGATCGCCATTCCGCCAGTCGAGACAGGGCTTCTTGTACCTGAGTATTCATCGGCAACGGGTCAATTTGAGCCACGATCGCCCCTTCCTCGATCGGATCTCCTTCATTTAAGGTGATGCGCTCCAAATGCCCGTTCACCCCTGCTGCGATGGTGTAGCGATCGCGGACTCGCGTTTTTCCTTCGGCATCTACTGTCACCTGCAATGCTCCACGCTGGAGGGGGCTTGTATCCACCAAAATCGGGGAAGGTCGAAACAAGGTGACAACCAGCACAACTGCACCAATGCCCAAAGCACCATAAATCAACCATTTCTTCCATTGCTTTGGGAACTTCTTCCAGGGAGGATGCCAGCGGTGGTTGCGATGCTTTGCCTCCGTGGGAACCTGATGGTTATCAGAATGATTTGGCAAGGGCGTAGGGTGTTGTGTCATGGCAGACTCTTCCAACAGTTGCTTAAATTACGGCTCACCACTCCAACTCCGAAGGCGTTACTTTCTTCTCGTTGCGATCGATTCGGATAATCTCACCACTCCGCATCGTCACCACGCGATCGGCCATTGCTGCAATTCCCGCATTATGGGTAATGACTGCCGTTGTGGAACCCAACTCGCGGTTCACATTCGCCAGAGCTTCCAGGACAAGCTTCCCCGTGCTGTAATCTAGTGCTCCAGTGGGTTCGTCAGCCAGCAGCAGCACCGGCTGGTTAACGATGGCGCGGGCGATCGCAACCCGCTGCTGCTGCCCACCGGAAAGCTGGGGCGGACGCTTGTCCATGCGGTTGGCCAGGCCCATGTGGGTAAGAGCCGCCTCGGCCCGCCGCCGCCGCGACCCTCGCCCCACCCCGGCGTACATCATGGGCAAAATCACGTTTTCGAGCGCGGTGAGGTTGGGCAGCAGCTCGTAGCGCTGAAACACAAAGCCCAGCTTGCGGTTGCGCAGCCGGGTGAGCCGGGTTTTGCCCACCGTTGACACATCGGTGCCATCGAGCCAGTAGCGCCCGCTGGTAGGGCGATCGAGGCAGCTGATGATATTCATCAGCGTCGACTTGCCCGAGCCCGACTGGCCCATAATGGCGCAGTATTCGCCGGGCTGAATGGTGAGGTTGATGCGATCGCAGGCCCGTACCGCCGCCTCGCCCGCGCCAAACACCCGCGACAGGTTCTCCATCGCGATCGCCGCCGGTTGTGGTCCAGAGGATCCGTTCATTGCGGGAAACGCCCCTTCCTACCCTTCGGGAGCGGCGGGGCCAACAATTTCGCGCACGCGGTAGATCGGGCGCTGCTGCGACTCGTGGTAAGTGCGCATCAACAGCTCGGCCAGCAGGCCAAAGCTAAACAGCTGAATGCCCGCCAAAAGCAGCACCACCGCCAGCACCAGCAGGGGGCGATCGCCGATATCCTGGTCGGCCAAAAACTTGACCAGGGTGAGGTATAGGCCCAAAGCTATGCCCGCCGCCATCGAGGCCAGCCCCAGACTGCCAAAGATGTGCATGGGCCGGGTGAGAAATTTTTTCATGAAATAGACCGTGAGCATGTCCATCACCACCCGCAGGGTGCGGCCCAGGCCATACTTGCTGGTGCCAAAGCGGCGGGCGTGGTGGGTGACCGGCATTTCGGTAATGCGCGCCCCCTCAATAAAGGCCAGGGCGGGCAAAAAGCGGTGCAGCTCGCCGTAGAGGTTGAGGTCGTGAATCACCTCGGCCCGGTAGGCCTTGAGCGAGCAGCCGTAGTCGTGCAGCGCAACCCCTGTGACGCCCGCAATCAGCCAGTTGGCAATTTTAGACGGAATCAGCCGGGTCAGGGTGTTGTCCTGGCGGTCTTTGCGCCAGCCGCTGACCAGGTCATAGCCCTCATCAAGGCGATCGATCAGGCGCGGAATGTCGGCGGGGTCGTTTTGTAGGTCGCCGTCGAGGGTGACCACGATGCCGCCGCGAGCGTACTTAAACCCGGCGGCCATAGCGGCGGTTTGACCATAGTTGCGGCGCAGCAGCACGGCCACCAGGTGCGGGTACTGCTGGGTCAGCTCGCGCAGGCGATCGCCGGAGCCATCGGTTGAGCCGTCGTCAACGCCAATGATTTCGTAGGAGCGGCCCAAGTTGACGAGCACCTGGGCGATCGCAGCTACCAGGGTCGGCAGACTCTCGTACTCGTTGTAGATCGGCACCACTACCGAAATGTCTACCGGGGCAACGGCCCCCGAACCAGGCAAGGCGAGAATGGGTCGAGCAGCAGAGGTCATAGGCGCGGAAAAGGGCGGGCAGATCACCGAAATACGCCAGAGAGCGCCCCTTGAGTTTAGCCGAAAGCCAAGCGTGGCGCGCAATCAACGACTATGGTTTGAGGGCCGTGGGCTGGTAGCTCTCCATCACTCGCCCCGCTCGGCGCCGCTGACTGTAATACGCCGCGCTGACCGGGTCGCTGAGATCGACCAGCGAATCGATGCCAATGCCGTTGCGCCCCTGGTCAACGCCGGAGCTGTGGATATACTGGCCCGCGCCCAGGTACAGGGCCACGTGTTTGGTGCGCTCCGGGGTGCCAAAGAAGATCAAGTCGCCCGGTTCTAGCTCGTCCCAGCCGATCGGTTGGCTAAAGGCCTCCTGCTGGTACGAGTCGCGGGGCAGGCGAATGCCCACCGAGGCAAAGGCCGCCTGCATCAGCCCCGAGCAGTCGAAGTTGGGGCCAAGGGTGCCGCCCCACAGGTAGGTATTGGGGGTGGCCATAGCCCGACGGGTGAAGGCCATTACCTCGCTCAGGCGCGGTTTAATGGCCGCGCGATCTAGCGCCGGGGATTGGTAGGGGCGGTGAGCAGGGGTCAGAATTGAGCGATCGGCGGCGCTGATCCAACCGGGGTAGTCATCTTCGCAGAGGGTCACAGCCCAGGCCGTCTCCGAGGTCTGAGTTGGGTCAAGCCGCAGGTACCGCCCCGCCGCCGCCTGGGTCACGAGTCCCTCCAGCTCAGCGGTTTTATAGAGGTTGAGCGCCTCGCCGCAGACATACTCCTGCTCATGGGACACCGTTCGTGCTGCCGTCATGCCCACCGTCTTCAACCCTCCTCACCTCTTCACCGTCCTCACCGTCGCCATCGTTTAGGTCGCGCTATCTGGCTTACCGCCCGTGTTGCGCACGTTGACGATCTTCTTAAGTACGTTAAACCAAAAGGTTGACCCCATAGAAATGGCAAACCCACTCACCAGCCAGCCCAGCAGACGACGAGGAATTAGGGGCACCGGCCAGGCCTCCTCGGCGGCGCGCTGCTGCTCCATAACAACGTCGTTGTAGCCGAGCGGGAAGGGAATGTCGTCCAGGGCCTGGTTGACGGCAGTCTGCATCTGCTCAATATCCTGGCTGATGTCACCGGTTGACTCAGCCACCAGCTGGTCGGCGGTTTGGGTGATGGAGGTGCGCAGAATCGGGTCTACCGCCAGGCGGGTAGCAATGTGAAACGAGTCGGCGTTGATGGAGACGGCGGTGGCAATGCCGATTATCAGGGCGACGGCCTTGGCGTTGCGCTTGTAGACCCCGGTGGCCCGCTCCATGCCGCGATCGAACCACTTTTCCAGTTCGTAGCCAAACAGCTTCACATCGTCGCGGGTGGCATCGGCGGTGACCTCGACCTTGCGGGCGATCGCAGCCAGGCTGCTGCGCAGGGCCGGGGTAATGGGGGCTTGCCCCAGCCGCTCAAGCAGCAATCGAGCCTCGGGGTTACCCCCCTGGGCCAGGCGGGTCAGCTCGCCGTAGGCCGGGCTGTTGCTGTCAAAAATGTCGAGCAGCTGAGCCACGCTGGGACGCAGCTTGCTGAGCAGGGCCGCTCGTTCGACGGGGGTACTGGCCAGACCACGCTTGATGTACTCCAGGCGGCGCAGAAAGGTCTCGGTGAGGGGGTGGTTGTCGGGCAGAATGTCGGCGGCCATCAGGCCAAAGTCTTCGAGCCGGTTGACGACGCGATCAAGGCTTTCGGGCAGTGACACCGTACCCGCCTTAAAGTCATCGATGATCTGCCGGATGCCCGACTCCAGCTGCTGAAGCTCGGCGTTGAGCAAAAACTCGTTGCCGGTGCTGGCTTTTAGGTCGCTGAGAATGTTGCTGACCGGGGCCAGCACGCGATCGCGGGCCAGACCGTAGATGCGATCGCTGGCCAGCACCTGCCAGAGGTTGCCCAGCTGCATCCGCTCCAGCAGGCTGTTGGCAAACGCCTCGGCAGGGATGTAGGACGGGCCGCTAGTCTTGCCCACCCCAAACACGTTGCGCTGCCCGGTCAGGGTGCGGTAGACGCGACCAATGACGTGAGAAATCCGGCGAAATGATCGCGCGATTGTGCCCTTCGCCTCCTGATTTAAGCTGCGAATCCAGGGGCTTTCGTAGAGGGCATCGGCCAGATCCTGAGCAGCGGCTTCTTTCTCGCGCTCGTTACCGGCTAACAGCACCTCAATCGACTGCTTTAGGTGCTCGGCCCGCCACTGCAAAAGGGTACCGATAATCTCTTGAATTTCACTGGCCAGTAAACTCAGGACAAAAAAGATGAAGACCAGCCCCAAGGCAATGTCTAAAACTATAGGAAAGTTCATAGACTAACCGCAACACTCTTCAGAATTCAAAATTCAACCCTTTGATATTAGATACTTGGATTCAGCTATTCGGCTGATATTCGACTGAGGGCTCACGCACCAGCCCAATAAAGCAGTCGCCCTGCCTTTAGCAAAGAGTTAAAGACAGCTTAAAGGCACCCTGACCAGGAGTCAGAGAGCATTAAAAATGGGCGCACCAGACTATCAAAGATTTGGTTCGCCCATTGTACTCAAGCAACCTAAAAACGGATCACATGGCCGAAAACCCCATTTGGTTTTCTTATGGGTGAGGCCGCTTATTCGTCTTCGTCTTCGAGCAAAGCGCCGTTGTCACCTAACTGCTTAAGCCGAATATGCTTTCGACCCAGGGTAATTTCGAACTCGTCACCCGGTCTCAGCCCCATCTGCTTAGTGTAGGTCGACCCAATCAACAGGTTGCCGTTCGACTGCACGGTGATGCGAAAGCTGGCGCTACGGCCACCTCGTCCGTTGCCGTTTTGGCTGCTGTCAAGCTGTATGCCCTCCGCCTCAATCAGCGCGTTAAGAAATTTCATCATGTTGACCCGCGGGTTGCCCGACTTGGTCAGGGTGTAATACCCGCAGGCTTTTGCCTTGTCTTCTTTGCTCAGATCATCAAGCTCTTTGACCTTCTGTAATAACTCTTTGCCGACCAGTGGTTTCACTTGAGTTGCGTTAGCCATTAACTCTATTCTCGTTCACAACGGTTTGCTTCAGACATTTTTGAGCAGGGATAGTAAAACTGTATCCGCCTCGCTCCACTTTAATGACAACACGCAAAATCATACTACAGTGAAATAATTTTTGCATGCTATTTTTTGACCTCTTAACGTTTTCTCCTCTAAGGTCAAAATAAGCGCCCTTTTGCCCTACTTAAAACTACTAAAAATGCTGGCCATGGCGCTGATTTAACCTGTGGTTCAGATCAATTGGGCCGCCAGCCCAGCAGCAGCCTGGGGCTAAAGACAGCCCGAAACCTGTATCCAGATACCAATCGCTCAGCCCCTTTAGCCACTGCCGCGATTCGCGCAGCGTCTGTCCCGCAATCGCCTGCTTAAACCGTTCTGACTCTACCGACTGGCCCTACAGAGACCCTGCCAATTGGACCTGTGCCAGCGTCAGCAAAGGCTAACTTTTGGGCTGATACGGTGGTGGTTCGCAACGTCCTACTGCTGGCCGTAACGGGAGAGATCTGTCTAAAAACCCCTATCCTGCAAGAAGCTACAGGCGTTTATAAAAAGGGATTTTGAGCCGGTCTTAATCCCTATTAAGGGGACAGGCAGGCCCAGCCGACACCCAAGACTACGGCAGAATATCCTTCACCCCAATTCTTTAATCAACCCATGAAGCTCACCACTCGCGGTCACTACAGCGTTAAAGCCCTGCTCGACTTAACGCTGCATCCCTCTCGACAACCCGTTTCGGTCAGCACCATTGCCGATCGCCAGGGACTGCCGCCGCCCTACCTGGAAAAGCTGCTGATCGATCTGCGGCGGGCCGGTATTGTCGAGTCGGTGCGCGGCCCCCACGGCGGCTACCGTCTGGCCAAGCCCGCCGCCCAAATTTTTTTGGGCCAAATTTTAGAGGCGGTGGGTGAACAGGTAGACCCCCTACCGCGCCACAGTCCCCAGGCCGATCAGGCCGAAGACTGGGTCACCTTTGCCGTTTGGAATCGGCTTTCACAAAAACTCAAAGAAGCCCTCTATAGTATTTCCCTGGAAGATCTGTACTTTGATGCCCGCAGTTGGCAGGCGGCCCAGGGGGATGATGTCAGTTTTGTGGTTTAACCTGCTGGGGAACGGTCGGGCCGTCGTGGTGGTACTGGCCGCTGTTCTCGATCGCATGGTTGGCGACCCCTGGGGCTGGCCCCACCCGGTCCAGGCGATTGGCCAGGTGATTAGCTGGGGGACGAAGGGGGTTTTGCGCCTCAAGTTATCCCTTAAGTTATCCTCCGTGGGGGAGCGATCGCTGGGCGTGGGGCTGGGGCTGGGCGTAATACTCGGCAGTGGCGTTGTGGGGTGGGGCCTGGTGCGCCTGAGCGGCATGATTCATCCTGTCGTTGGGATGGGGTGCACCGTTGTGCTCTTGGCCAGCTGTTTTGCCGGACGCAGCCTGCGACGAGCGGCAGAGGACGTACGGGTGCCCCTGGCGACTGGCGATATCCCCACGGCACGAGAACGTTTGGCTCTCTACGTCGGTCGCGACACCGAGAACCTGGACGAGCCGGAGATTTTGCGGGCGGTGCTCGAAACCGTCAGCGAGAACGCCACCGACG
>PYGV01000258.1 GCA_003022385.1 filamentous cyanobacterium CCP3
CGTCGCGCAGGGGCAGCTGGCGGGGCTGGCCGTTGTCGAGGGCGAGCATAATTACGCCGAAGTTGCTCTGTAAGGGGGTGGTGCGGTAGAGGTCCTGCAGCACTCGCTGGGCCGGGGTGTCGCGCTTGAGCTCGATCACCACCCGCATGCCGTCGCGATCGCTCTCGTCGCGAATATCGGCAATCCCTTCCAGCCGTCCGGTGTTCACCAGCTGGGCAATTTTCTCAATCCACCCCGCTTTATTCACCTGGTAGGGCAGCTCGGTGACGATGATCGCATTGCGCCGCTGCCGCCCCTTGCCGGGGTGAACTTCCTCAAACCGGCAGATGCCGCGCACCGGAATGCTGCCCCGGCCCGTGCGGTAGGCCTCCAGCACCCCGTCGGTGCTGATAATCTCGCCTCCGGTGGGGAAGTCGGGACCGGGGATGAGGCGAAATAGCTCGTCGTCGGACAGGTTGGGGCGATCGATCATCGCCACCAGCCCGTCCACCACCTCGCCCATATTGTGGGGCGGAATGTTGGTCGCCATCCCCACCGCAATGCCCGACGACCCGTTCAGCAGCAGGTTGGGCAGCTGGGTGGGCAGCACCACCGGCTCTTGCTGAGAGCTGTCGAAGTTGTCGCTAAAGTCGACCAGGGCCTCGCTAATGTCAGTCAGCATGGCCTCGTTGCTGATGGGCGCCAGGCGAGTTTCGGTGTAGCGCATGGCCGCCGGGGGATCGTTGTCGACCGAGCCGAAGTTGCCGTGGCCGTCCAGCAGGGGGTAGCGGCTGGAGAAGGTCTGCACCATCCGCACCAGGGCTTCGTACACCGCCTGATCGCCGTGGGGGTGGTACTTACCCAGCACGTCGCCCACCACGCGGGCGCACTTTCTGTAGGGGCGATCGGGGGTCAGCCCCAGCTCGTGCATGGCGTAGAGAATGCGGCGGTGCACGGGTTTTAGGCCGTCGCGCACGTCGGGCAGGGCGCGGCCTACAATCACGCTCATGGCGTATTCCAGGTACGACCGCTGCACCTCGGTGTGGAGCGAGGTGGGCACAATTTGCCCGGAGGCAAGGATGTCGAGTTGGTCGGCCATGGGCGGGGTTCCTGGATGAGACGAAATTCGGCGGTTTAGACCGGGCGGTAGTTGAGTTTAGCCACAGCAATGGCTCAAAACAACATTTTTGGCGGCAATTTATAGTTCAAACATGGAGTAAATGTAGCTGACCTTGATAGATTGGCTTTGACAATGCTGTAACTTATAGGCAAGCCTACCGGTATGGCAAGCATCTGGGCCTGGTTAGGCTGTTGTGCTTGAATCACAGGATTAAAGCGTCTATTCTCAAGCGTCTGTACTCAGGTGTTTGGGCCTTAACGGCTCGGGCCTCAACGGCTCGGGCCTTCCCGGTTGGCAGGCTGACCTTAAAGATGAGTACGGGCCGGGGCCTTGGCCACTTTGCATCAACCACTTAATTTACGTTCTACTACCATACTTTTCCGATGACAGGGGTGAACATACGCGATGAAAACCGTCTTACTGGTTGAAGACGACCTGGTAAATGCCCGCGTCTTTTCTAAAATTTTGACCAAGCGCGGTGGCCTGGCCGTAAAGCATACCGAAGATGTCGAAGAGGTCATGACGATCGCCCGCAGCGGCGAGGTCGACGTGGTGTTGATGGATGTGTCGCTGGCCCACAGCATGTACCAGGGCAAGCCGATGGATGGCATTAAGATCACGCAGCTGCTGAAGGCCGACCCCGCGACGGCTGGGCTGCCCGTCATTTTGGTCACGGCCCACGCTATGGAGGGCGATCGCGAGAATTTCTTGAGCCAGAGCGGTGCCGATGGCTATATTTCTAAGCCGGTAATCGACCATCAGGAATTTGTGGACCAGATTAAAGCCACTATGGGTAAGGTTGAATAAGTACACTTGTACTTCATTCGCGCCGTTTCCGCAAGCTGCGATCGCAGTATTGCCCCAATACAGCATAGCGAAGCCAGGTGGGTACCCTAGAGTGACGCTCACAATCTAAGGAGATTCGCTGTGTCATCCCCTTCGCAACTGGAAATGGCTAAAGGTGGCGATGCTGCTGCGATCGCCGATTTGATCAATCAGGCCCTGCGCCCCAAGGGCATTGCGGTGCGCGGCGAGCGCGACGGCACCTGTCTGCGCCTGTGGCTGACCGGCCCCACACTGCCGCCCGAGGCCCAAACCGTAAGCTATGTGCGTCAGGGCATCGATCGGCTTCAGGTAAAGGCAGTCACGAGGTTACACATTTACGGTGAGCAGGCCGATCAGCCCGCCCCCGGCTGGGGAGTAGATGTAGAGCTAGATTCGCCCCAGGTCGAGGTCAAACCCTTAAATTTGAACCAGACTGTCGCAGCCGCTGCCGAGCCCGCAGCGGCCGCACCACCGGTTGAACCAGCGGTTGCACCACCAGAACCGGCCTCCGGTGACGCCCTAGGCCCCATTGAGCAGGCCTATCTGCTCCTGGAGCTGGAACCGGAGGCGGCTTTGAAAGACGTCGAAGGCGCTTATTTTAAGCTCAAGGCTCAAGCGCTACGGCAGGGCGATCGCAGCCGAGTCGAAGCCCTGAAGCAGGCCTTTTATCAGCTCAAAGACTACATCGAGCATCCGCCTGCCAAACCCGCGCCAGCGCCTCAGGCCAGTGCCGCTGCGGACGCAGAAGCAGCCGATCTTACCCCGCTTGAGCAGGTGCAAGCTCTGCTCAAGCGCCAGCGCCTCTCGGCCCAGGTCGCCATCAAGGGCAGGCAGCTACACATTTCCTGGCTGGCGGTTCGGGTCGTCAACCCCGAAGATGCCGCCTACCAGATTCACTCCCTGCTGCTGAGCCAAAACCTGACCAACCTGGGGCTAGGTGATGTAGAAACCCTGGTGATCTCTAGCTTGAGCCGCGATCAGGCGGTGGTTTGGCAGCAGGTTCTGCCGCTGCGGGGCAAGGCGTAGAGCCTCTTCAACATCGGGCGGTTGAACTCAGGCGTTACACCCGCGATCGCCCCACCGCTCAGCCGTCCCATTTCGGCCCGTGGGAGGCATACTCCCCCTGCTGCTGAATCAGCTTGGCCACCAGCCCCGTCCAGCCAGTTTGGTGGCTGGCTCCCAGCCCAGCCCCGCTGTCGCCGTGGAAGTATTCGTAAAACAGCACGTAGTCGCGCCACTGAGGGTCGTGCTGGAGGGGGGTGGTGCCGCCGTTGACGGGGCGATGCCCGCTAGCATCGCGCTCAAAGATGGCCACTAGCCGCTGGGAGAGCACGCTCGCCACCTGCCACAGGTTCATCCACTGGCCCGAGCCGGTGGGGCACTCCACCTGGTAGTCGTCGCCCAGGTAGTGGTGAAACTTCTGCAGCGACTCGATGATCAAGTAGTTGACCGGAAACCAGATCGGCCCCCGCCAGTTGGAGTTGCCGCCAAACAGCCCGCTGCGCGACTCGGCGGGTTCGTAGGCGACGCGGTAATCTTGCCCGTCGGCATGGAAGCTGTAGGGGTGCTCGGCGTGGTACTTCGACAGGGCGCGCAGGCCGTAGGGGCTCAAAAATTCTGACTCGTCCAGCATTTTTTCCAGCAGGCGGCGCAGGCGATCGCGCGGTTCGATATGGCCCAGGGTGGCGTAGCAGAGGGCCAGCATGCGCCGCGCCCCCTGCCCCTCGGTTTCCATACAGGCGACGTTGCGCTTGAGGGCGGGGCGGTTTTGAATAAACCACTCCACCCGCCGGGTAAAGTCGGGCAGCTGGGCCAGGGTGTCGGGGGCCAGGGTCATCACCGCGCAGAGGGGAATCAGGCCCACCATCGAGCGAATTTTGAGCTGAATGCGGTCGCCGTGGGGCAGGTGCAGCACATCGTAGAAAAAGCCGTCTTCTTCGCTCCACAGGCGGGTTTGGTCGTCGCCAATGTGGTTCATGGCGTCGGCAATGTAGATGAAGTGCTCAAAGAATTTGGTCGCCATGTCTTCGTAGACCGGGTTCTCCAGGGCCAGCTCCAGCGCCATTTCCAGCATGTTGAGGCAGTACATCGCCATCCAGCTGGTGCCGTCCGACTGCTCCAGGGTGCCGCCCGTGGGCAGGGGAGCGCTGCGGTCAAACACGCCAATGTTGTCGAGGCCCAAAAACCCGCCCTCAAACACGTTTTTGCCGTTGGCGTCTTTGCGGTTCACCCACCAGGTAAAGTTGAGCAGCAGCTTTTGAAAGACGCGCTCCAAAAAGGGGCGATCGCCTGTGCCAGTCATTTTTTGATCAATCTTGTACACTCGCCAGGTGGCCCAGGCGTGAACCGGCGGGTTGACATCGCCAAAGGCCCACTCGTAGGCGGGCAGCTGCCCGTTGGGGTGCATGTACCACTCCCGCGTCAGCAAATCGAGCTGGTGCTTGGCAAACTCGGGGTCGACTAGCGCCAGGGGAATGCAGTGAAAAGCCAGGTCCCAGGCGGCAAACCAGGGGTATTCCCAGGTGTCGGGCATGGAGATAATGTCGCCGCTGTCGACGTGCCGCCAGTGGGTATTGCGGGGAGATTCGCGGTCTGGCTCAGGCATGGTGGGGTCGCCCCGCAGCCACTGCTCTACCTCGTAGCGGTAGACCTGCTTGCTCCAGAGTAGGCCTGCGATCGCCTGCCGCTGAATCTGTCGCTGGTCATCACTCAGCTCAAAGGGGGTCAGGGCCACGAAATAGTCATCGGCCTCCTGCCGCCGAGCGTGCAGAATGTGGTCGAAATCGGGGCCGAGGGGATGCTCTACATCGGGCTGGTGGGTTAGTCTGAGGCGCACAGTCTGACGCTCCCCCGGCGCGAGATCAAACCGATAATGGGGGGCCGCCTTGGTGCCCACCTGCGCCGGATTCACCGCCTCGTTTTGACCGTGAATCACAGCGTTGTGAATGCCGTCTTTGACGTAGGGTGAGGCATTCTCGCCTCCAAACAGCGCCTGATGATTGGTTTCGTTTTCGGTGAAGTACAGCTCAGCCGGTTCACAGTACAGCCAGTAGTTGCCCAGGGTGGGGTGGAATGCTTCAACCACAACATCCCCTGTAGGGGCGAACGGTCGTTTGCCCCTAGATAACCTCGGCTTCTCGCAGTCTTCGCCCCAGGCCCAGGTGTTGCGGAACCACAGGGTGGGCAGCAGGTGAACGGTGGCTGGCTCAGGGCCGCGATTGACGACCTCAATGGCGATCGCAATATCTTCCGGGTCGGCCTTGGCGTACTCCACAAACACGTCGAAGTAGCGGTTGTCGTCGAATACCCTCGTATCGATCAGCTCGTACTCGGGCTGGTCGTAGCCCCGCCGCCCATTTTCGGCCACCAGGTCGGCGTAGGGGTACTCGGCCTGGGGATACTTGTAGAGAAACTTGAGGTAGCTGTGGGTGGGGGTGCTGTCGAGGTAGAAGTAGTACTCTTTGACGTCTTCGCCGTGGTTGCCCTGGTTGCCGGTGAGCCCAAACAGACGCTCTTTGAGCACCGGGTCGCGACCGTTCCACAGGGCCATGCCAAAGCAGAGCAGCTGCTGGTCGTCGCAGATGCCGCCGAGGCCGTCTTCGCCCCAGCGGTAGGCCCGCGAGTGCGACTGCTGGTGCGAGAAATAATCCCACGCTGCGCCCGTGTCGCTGTAGTCCTCGCGCACGGTGCCCCACTGGCGATCGCTCAGGTATGGCCCCCACTTTTTCCACGGCGTTTGCGACTCATGGGCCGCCTGTAAGCGCTGGTGTTCTGGGGTCATAGAGCTAAGGGAAAAATCGAACGTCGACAGACTGTGGCCTAAGGCTGAGACTGTGACGAGATTCACCTCAGCATCCTAAACCTCTCCCAGCATAGCGGTTGCCCTAAATACTTATCCGAGATCTCACCGCGACTGGCCCAATGGGCCGAGTTCGCGTCCTTGGGAAGGATGTTTTTTTAGTTGGGATACTCTTAGTGTTCGCAGACAGGCGATCGCAGTTCTTTTGCAATGCTGACGGGCTAGCGATACTCAGGATTGGGAAAGTCAAAGCGGCAGCCCGCCGCCCAGCGCGATCGCTGGTTGCCGTGGGCCGGTATGCCGCCCGCATCTTTCAGCAGGCGGGCCAGGTGCAGCAGGTTCCAGGTCATAAAGGTGGTGTTGCGGTTGGTGAAATCGTTTTCTGGCCCGCCCGAGCCAGGGTCGAGGTACGACGGCCCCGGCCCCGCTTCTCCCAGCCAGGCCGCATCGGCCTGGGGTGGAATGCTGTAGCCCAAGTGCTGCAACGAGTAGAGCATATTCATGGCGCAGTGCTTGGCCCCGTCCTCGTTGCCGGTGATCAGGCAGCCGCCCACCCGCCCGTAGTAGGCGTACTGCCCTGCCTCATTGAGTAGTCCCGAAGCCGAGTACAAGCGCTCGACCACTTGGGTACAGACCGACGATTTTTCGCCCAGCCAGATGGGCGTGGTGAGCACCAAAATATGGGCCGCCATCACTTTTTCAAGAATCTGCGGCCAGGCATCCACCGCCGCCCCATGCTCGGTCATATCAGGGTAAACGCCAAAGGCCAGGGTGTAGTCAACCGGGCGCAGCACCTCAACGGTGACGCCGTTTTTCTCCATGATGGTCTTTGAAATTTGAATCAGGCCATCGGTGTGGGAGAGCTGGGGCGTAGGCTTGAGGGTGCAGTTGAGAAATAGCGCTTTGAGATCGGAAAAATCCCAGGTGCTGGAGTCACAAAGCTCAATTTGCTGGTTGGTGAGGGGCATAGTTGCGATAGCAAATGACGGGTTGCTTGAGAATGGCGGGATGGGATGATTTGAATCTGGTATGCCTCCCGAGCAATACTGAATCCGCTTTCGCTACCCCTGGTTGGGCTGGGCAAACACCGTAAAGCCTCTGGCTTGGCTTCGCCTATGCCCTACGCAAGCCGCCTATTTGGCATCGGGGTTATGCGATTCGGATGCGGTGTAAAGTTTTGCCTGCGTAGAAACGATGTAGACACTGGCCCAAGAGAAATATATTCGCATGCCGCCGTCTCATAGCGAACCCTGCTTATTAACCCGCAGTTTGTAGGAAGCATTGCACTGCAATGCCCTGACAAGATCACTGCTTTAAACCGGGCTTTCTCAAAGCGGATTTAGTATCAGCACTAGCTGACTGATTCAGGACGGCGATCGCCATCCTAACGGCAGCTCTCATCCTATTTGTCGTTGTCGTAGATTTGAATGCGCCCCACCCCAAGGTACTGGCCAACGCCCTCGGCCCCGGTGGGGTAGCCCGTCACCCCAAACAGGTACACGCCCCCCCAGGGATTGCGTGGGGTGTACAGGGAGACGGTGACAGTATCGCCGGGCTGCACCGGCTCCTCAAACGCCACCAGAATAGTGTTGGGGTCTGTGGGCATGCCGCCTACGCTGGCTAGGGCTAGTTCTGGGCCATTGGCATAGGCTGTGCCCCGATGGGCGCGGCTGGCATCGAGCCTGAAGTTAATGCGCTGGGCTGCCCCCTGGGGAACAATGGCGATCGCCTCTAGCGGCTCGCCC
>PYGV01000259.1 GCA_003022385.1 filamentous cyanobacterium CCP3
GGCGAAGAAAGCGGCCAGGGCCACCAGCATGCCGATGGCGATAAAAAACTTGATCGCTATATTGCGATCGCGGCGCCGCTGCCAGCTAAAGACAGCCCCTACCGCGCTGAGGGGAATAGCCAGCAGGTTCCACCACGAGGCCGCCGTCACCCCCGCCGCCGCTACCACCACCGAGCAAATGCCCAGGGTGACTAGCCCCTGTACCAGCCCCCGCAGCAGCCGCGAGTCTTCAATTTCGTCAGGGGGGATGGGCCTGGCTAAAGGAGAAGAGGCCAGCCAGCGCGAAGCGACCATAGACATAACCGGGTTAGGGCCGACTCCATGCTAACCGCTGGGCCAGCCCCTGCCCAGAGTCGCTCAGCTAGTCGGCAATCATCACCTGAAAGCTCAAGGGCTGCCCCTGAGCCTGAGCCAGGCTGACGTCGAGCCGATGCAGGGCGCCGGGGTGAGTTGCCAGCCGCAGCACCAGTTCGCCAGGGGTAGAGCGCTCAGACCCGGCAGTCTCATCTAAACTTGTCAAGACCACGCTGCCGCCCATCGGCATCACAGCTCTAACCTCCAGGTGAGACTCGCTGCAGGTGGCTTGTACGCGCAGGAGTCCAGCCGTAGTCAACCAGGTCTGCTCCTGGCTGGGGTTAGCCTCAGATACCGTCAGCGATAGGGCTTCAAAGATGCTCTGAGCGGCCAGCATAGCCAGCGCCACCTGCTGCTGGGTCGAGGCGTTAGCATAGTCAACCTGGGCCAGGGTTTGGGTTTGAGCCGATCGATAGGCCGGCCGCGCCACCAGACCCGCAACGTATTCCAGAGTTTGAGGCTGAGCGGGGAACAGTGTCTCTACGGCCTCCACCAGCCGCCGACCGGTCTGGCGCAGGTCGGCGGTGACCTGCTGGCACTGGTTGAGCAGGTTGGCCAGTACATCGTCTGGCACTCCACCGGGAACCGAAAGGTTTTTGAGATGGTCTAACCAAATAGAGGCGGCACCAGCCTGTAGTGCATCTGGGTAGTCCTGTAGCCCCTTCTCCCAGGGAAATAAGGGCGGTCGGTGGGCAATCTCTTGTCGTAGGCGGCGCTTCAAAAGGGCTTCAAAATGGGGTTGCACAGTGGATAGGTCTCCAGAGTCAAAGACAGGGTTATACGTAGCGTTGCTCGCATTGTCAGTTGAAGCCGCTGGGGTAGATTCGTAACCAGGGTAGAGCGAGGGAGCAGATGAGCTCTCGGGCTCAACCGACTCAGCGTTAGCCGCTGAGGAAAAGCGAGTTCCTGATGGTGAGTCGTCCGCCGTAAGGGGCTCAAGCAAAAGCTTTAGCAAGAGGTCTTCGGGGATATCTGAATCTCTATTCATGGCCTGCTGTCGTCTGTCCGGATGGATGTTTGGGAGGTGACTAAACGTTACGAATCTCCCAGGCGTGCTCTAGCAGCTTAGTCCACTGCTTTTGAAACTGAGTGGTGGTCATGCCCAAAATTTTAGCCGCTTCGCCGTCGGTTACGCCCTGCTGTTTGAGGTTCAGCAGCTTGCTCTGTTTGGCGCTCAGGGCGTCCTGCAGCTGCTGCCACTGCTGGGCGGTTAGCCCCAGATTGGTCTCCAGCCCAGCCTCTAGCCACTCGTGCACCAGTTCCCAGTGGTGGGAGAGGGCGAAACGCAGGAGGTGGTACTTGAACCGCTGCTGCAGGTAGTCGCGCTGGCGCGGCGTCAGGTTGAGCAACGACTCAATCTCCTGGGTGGGCAGGTCGAGTAGCCGCAGGGTAAAGTAGTCAGCGCACTCGTCCTGGTTGCGTTCTTTGAGGTAGGCGAGCAGTTCTTCGACGACCCGCCCCCGCAGCGAATTTTCGGGCAGGTCGTCGGCCTGGGCGATCATTTCTTCGCGCACCCGCTGGTGGGAGGCCGCTGGGCGGACATCGTCGCCCTCGCCGCCGTAGTCAGTGGCCTGCTCAATGTCGATCGCCACTTCGGGGGGCTGCTGCTTAGAGAAGGTCTGAGCCCGCAGAATAATCAGCTGCTGGCTGCGCCGACCGGGCAGCGGAATGCGCCGCTTGCCGTAGCGTTCTGAAAAGGCCATAAACTCGGCTAGCTCTAGCAGGGTGCGGGGCTGGTAGCGTTCGCCCACCTGGTTCTCGCGCCGAAAGGCATTTAGCGACTCGACATAGAAGCTCTGCAAGAAATCTTCGATCAGCGCCAGCCTGGCCTGGTAGCTAGTCTGCACCTGGGGCGGCGTAATGTAGCGGTAGACAATGGCGCTGAGGGTGCTGTGCAGCTCCACTCTGCCCTGCCGTGACCCCAACGCATAGTATTTAATACACTGGTCGAGCCGATGTTTGCCCAGCGATCGGGCCCAGGCTTCAACATCGCCTGACGCCTGAATGCGATCGCTCTCATTGCAAATGCGCTGCACTTCCTCGGCTAGGCGCTGGGCCATAGCCCGACACGCCGCCTCTGGGGCACCAGTACCCGACTTTAACTCTTGGTAGAAAAGCTGACCAAGCGAATCCACACTCAATGCACAGATACCCTGACTCAATCTGGCTATCCTCAAAAAGCTACACAAATCCGTGAAGCGATATTCAGGTATTTACTGACATGGTGGATGCGCCCGCTGCAACCCTAAAATGAGCGATCGCCTTTGGCTAGCCCAAATATAGAGACTCAACTATGCCCAAAAAGTTCGGACTGGGTAGATTGATAACCTAGGATTGCAAGCTACTCAGCAGTCTAGCATCTGTCCGTAATTTTATGGATGCGGGGCCACACACCCCCCTGCGCTAAAGTGATGCTAGATCAGGCGCAAGGGCAGACTATTGCTCCTGCTTCCCTAGGTCCAGTCCCAGGGTTTCTTAGCCTAAGGCTAGCCCTTAAACATTACTCGGTACTCCCTATGGATCTTGATGCCCAAATTGCCTCTCTTCAGCAAAGCGCCCCCAGCGACGGGGTCACAGCCAACGCTATTACCACCATTGCGCCAACCCTGAAGGCGATCGCAGGCCAACTCAAGCACGAGCAGTACTACGTGCTGCAAACCCTAGAGCAGGGCTGGATGATGACCACCCTCAGCAATCGCCACCAGCCCAACACCCAAAAGAATATTGTTTACGCCTATCCCACCCTGCAAGATGCCGCCGCCAGTCAGGCCACCATCAAAGACCCACAGGTGATGGCCCTGCCAGTACCTGTGGTGCACATTTTGTTTCAGCTGCTGGCCATGCAGCCCATCGATAGCCTGATCTTTTTTGAAAGCCCTGGCCAAGTTGGTCAAGGGGTCGAAATTCGTCGCCAGGACATGCAGGCCCTGATTCAGGCCCAGCTTCAGCAGGCCCAGCAGGGTAGTGCCGTTCCCCCAAATATGGCCTAGCCAGAGATTTTTTGCAGCAGCGGCCCAGACGATATGCTATCTTAGGAAGCCCAAGGGCGATTAGCACAGTGGTAGCGCGCTTCCTTCACACGGAAGAGGTCACTGGTTCGAAACCAGTATCGCCCATACAACCTAAAACACCTGAACCCCTTGATTTAGAAGCCCTGAAGGCCTATAAATTAAGGGGTTTTCAGTTGCAGGTTATTTCTGTTCAGAGAATTGGCCTCGTAACATTTGGTCATTTTTGGGTGCATTTAGCTGCGGTTTGACTATCATTTGACTATCAGGGTGAGTACATTAGTTCGCTTCCATGTACCCCTTTCGAGCATTGCGCCATGTACAGCAAAAATTCAGGTAGAGCGCCTAAGGGATCCGTTGGCATTGAATCCTTTCGAGGCCGACTCCGGATACGACTGCCCCGGCATCTCTATGACGGCAAGCAAAAGTA
Organism: filamentous cyanobacterium CCP3; assembly: GCA_003022385.1. Lineage (GTDB taxonomy): Bacteria > Cyanobacteriota > Cyanobacteriia > Phormidesmidales > Phormidesmidaceae > Nodosilinea. The sequence goes on from PYGV01000259.1 coordinate 3,793, forward strand.
TCTCTCTACCGATCTGGCAGACACGGATATCAACCGGAGAGTAGTTGATGCCAAAGCCAAGCTCATCGAGTCAGATATCGCCCTGGAGCGCTTTGACTACACCTTGGCAAAATACGGCAAGCCCAAGCCGCCCCAGCTAACGGTGTTAGAGCCGATCAAGCCCCAGAGCATGACGGTAATGGAGATTTGGGAACGGTATGCCGCTCACAAGCTGCCCGGTCTAAAAGTCAAAACTCAGGAAAAATATGACAACCTCACCCGGCTGTATCGGAAGCTGGGCGATTTGACTATCGATGAGCCGCTGATAGTCAAACAAAAGCTGGAGCAGGTCACCACCATCTACCGCACCAAAGATGGGCTGATGTACTTAGCAGCAGCCTGTCGCTGGGGCAAAAAGCACAAGCTGGTTGCTGCCAATCTGTTTGAGGGGATGGCTCAAGAGCTGCCCCAGTATCGCTACCAGGTGGATCCTAAGCCAAATGCTTTTACGGAAGAAGAACGAGACCAGGTGATTGCCGCATTTCAGAACGACAACCGCAAAGGCATGAACTACCGTCTCTACGCTCCCTTTGTGGAGTTCCTATTCTGTGTTGGCTGTAGACCCAGCGAGGCGATCGGGTTGCAGTGGCAACATATTTTGGATGACTTCGGCACTATCAGCTTTGAAGGGTCGCTGGTACAGGTCGGCAATCGGCGTGTCCACAGCAAAGGGAGTAAGAATAATAAGACGCGGCGAATTGCTGTTTCCTCCCGCGTACAGACCCTGCTGGAGTCTATAGCGCCTGAGAATCCAAATCCTACACAGCTTGTTTTTCCGTCGCGGGATGGCGACTCGATCAGCTACCGGAATTTTTCCCGGAGAGGCTGGGCAAAGATCACAACACCCATCAAGCCGGATACAACCCCCTACTCCTGTAGAGATACTTTCATCACGACTCAGTTAATCAAAGGGGTGCCGAGTGCGGTGATCGCCAAGTGGTGCGATACCTCCACTCAAATGATCGATAAGAACTATGCGGATAAGCTGAAGCTTTCTCAGCTTCGACCAAAAGACTAAGACTTCCGCCGAGGGGGCTGGTTACTCAACAGCCCCCTTTGGTAGGTCTCAATGGCCTGTAGGTGAGCTGCTGGATTACCTCGGTTATGGAGCCAGTCCTGAATCAGCTCCAGATTGTAGCGGACGCAACGGCTGTTGATCCGCACCCAGTGGATGCCCTCAATCCAGTCGCCCTGAAGGCGATATTTCTTTAGGGTTGAGCCGCTGAGGTTGAGACGTTCTGAAGCTGTTCGTTTATTGACAAATAAAAGCATGGCACCCAACTCCTGGGTTAACGACAGGGACAAAGCCCGAAACAGAGTTGGTAGAGCGTTGTGGTGCAGCCATTGACTGTCATTCGAGGTTGCACCGTCCTGATGATGTCATTTTAGAGGAGCCAGCAATGCGTTAGCTGACTCTATGCTGATTAGTTTTCAATACTTAATGGTAGATCAGCATAGCTAATTTGGTTCATGAGAATTCACCCCTGTCGCTTAACAGTAGCGCCAAGGGTGGAATAGAGAAGTAGATCAGCATCCAGCTGCTAACTACCCGATTAGATTGACTCTAATTGTTGAGGATGTCTCCGAGGTCACCTAGCTCATTGCCATCCATTGCTACCCCCTGCTCAATATCCACGGGTGAGGAGGATTGAGGCGCGATGGTCAAAGACCGGCTTGGAAGGGCCATCGCCCCTCCGCTTCTAACTGCCACCACTAACTCCTCCAAGATTGACTCCAGTCGAGCAGTGTTACCCAGGGTCGCTGGAGCACCAACCTGGGATTTGACGGGATTGGCAATGTGGTAGCGATCGCACAAATCAGCAATCTGCTTCACCAATCGCTCCACACAGTGCCGCGCCATTTCCTGAATCTCCGAGACCGATAGCTCACCGTGGAACTCCTCGGCCAGGGGACGATAGAAGGCCATCATGGCATCCATCCCCTGCTGTCGGCCCTGACGACCAGTGAAATGCGGATTGTTAAGCAGATAATTCAGCACCACTGCTGTAGCCGCTGGAAACTGGGCGTTGTAGATAAACTTGACTCGATCCGGATGAGTTTGACCGTCCTGACTCATGACGCCCCCCGCATCCTATTGACATCGCCAAGCAGCGCCTGGAACAAGCCAAATCCATCGGTCATTCGCATCGGTAGAGACGGTAGTTCCACTGCTTCCGGTAGTTGAGCCTTGACTAATTGGGTCAACGCCTCCTGGTGCTCCCATGCGAAAGACAATCGCGGCGCAAACCCGCGCTCTTCAAAGAACTGCCGCAACGGTTCTCGCATCAGGTAAGCGGCCCCACCAGCCAGCACTACATCTCCCTTGCCCGTCGCTAAGCTCGGCAACAGGTGGTCAGTAAAGTGGGATTCCAGGCTAGACAGGTATGCCGCTTCCACCTGGGCGATCGCCGTCGAGAAATCAACCGAAGTCCCTTTCGCCACTGAATACTGCTGGGCCTGCCCGGTCTCCAGCGCCCTCAGCAACACGTCATATTCTGTCACCGATACCCCCGCCGCATTGGCCGCTTTCTCAAACGATTCCCAGAAGCCCGGAAACTTGGAGGTCGATTTGGCAGAGTTCAGGGTGCCGGTCTCGAAGGCGAGTTGGGTGCCGTTGCGGTGCCCCAGCATCTCAATCCAGGTGGTGCGCTGGGCGATGGCCACCCCAGTCTGCTGAAGCTGAGCTTTGCGCTGGACGTAGATGCCGTATCCCTCAGGCCGAAAGCTGAGCGTCAGATTCACCCGATACTCCAGCTCATCTTGAAACCAAAAGCCTTGAGCCAATGTCGTTAATCGAGACGCGATCTGCTGACGGGTGGCCAATTCATTGATGGGCAGCAGCACCCAGACCACGGCATCAAAGCGACTGGGGAGATTTTCAGTTTTCGCGATCGCCCCCAACGCCCCCACGATCCGCTCGGGAGCCTTTAGGCTCTTGTCTTCCTTGAAACTGTTGTAGTCGAGAAATCGCTGAGCCGCTTTGCCCACAAACGTCAACACCTCACCATTGCGGTACCAAGCACAGTCTTGGGGGCGGCCCCCAGGGCTGATCGCTTCAACCCCGGAGGTTTCGCGTTGGGCCACTTCTGCCTCCATCCAAAGGGCGTGAGTCTGCCCATGGAGCAGCTTGTAGAAGAACTTACCGCCTGATTTACCCAGGTCACAGGCCAATAAAAGCGTCGGAGCATGAGAATTCATAGGAACATCTCCCAATCACTGACCCATGTATCAGCACTTGCTCAGCAAAATCCGTGCAACTTTGTGAAAGTTTACGAAATATGCGGAATGTGTCTAAGGCAAGCGTGACTATTTGGATTGAGTGCTGACAAATGCTGAGGTGGTGGAATATGATGGGGTGTATCAGGATGCTGCGCCCCTCTCGGGGGCTTCGCGGAGAGGCCACACAGTACGCCAAGGTTTTGGCAAAAACCGGGCAACGGGTCTTCCCCCAGGGTTTCTACCGTTTTTGAGGACGCTATCGCTTTCGCTCCAGGGTGGCGTCATCTTTTCAACCCAGCTTCTCCATGCTTTCCACGAGCAACCTGTCTGCCGCTCAAGCGGAGACCTATTACACCCACGAGGACTATTACTCGGCAGAGGAAGCGACTCACCCGACTAAGTGGGTG
>PYGV01000260.1 GCA_003022385.1 filamentous cyanobacterium CCP3
CACCTTCAGCAGGATGGGGCAGCAGCACGACCCGAAACATTGTCTCTTCGACCAGGGCGGGCGCGATGAAACGGCGCAGCATGTCCAACCCCAGGTCCAGCGGGCTAAGAGCGACGCTTTGGCGCACCAGGAACCCTGTCCAAAGGCCAGCCGGCAGCGCTAACAGGCCATAGAGCGCGATCGCCCCCAGCCCCAGCAGCCCCATCGACCAGCTCAGCCCGGCGGCAAAGGCCTCCGCCAGCCGCCAGGCGATCAGGTCTAGAACAGGCCCAGGGGCAAGCAGCATTTGGAGTCTAAAAGGTAGAAAAGTCTGTCGGTAGCGGTGCTGCACCTCCTGTAGTCGTCGCCAACAGCCCTAGAAAACAGGCGATCGCTGCGATTAAAGCGATCTGCTGTAGCAGGCGACGGGTGCGAGGAGGCAAAGATAAGTCTGACTCAGGAGACGGTAGCATCGGCAACAAGCCCCAGGGTAACGAAAGACCGCGAGTAAACCACATTCGCTCCTCCGGAGCGTAAGCCTTAAGGAAAACCAAAGCTTCGCATTCCCCAAGGAGATATCCTATCTGTCCTACCTCAGAAGGAACCGGGCCTCTAATTCTCCTGCCGATCGCGCAGTCCCTCCACGATCGCATTGACGATCACCGAGTCATTCCAGGCCGGGGGGTCTTCACCAATGCGCACAATCACCAATTCTTCAGAGGGAATCACGTAGACTCGCTGGTGGTGACGGCCATCCAGGTAAAACGTGTCGGGGGCAGCAAAGGGAGCCGACGAGGCATAGTTGACCTGAGGGTAAGCAGCGGTACGCGCTTTCAGCCAGACGTGTAGACCAAAGGTCGGCTCCAGCGGCGACTCCCGCCGCATCTGCTCAATCCACTCCGAGGAAATCACCTGAGTCTCGCCGACCTGACCTTCGTGCAGCAGCATTTGCCCCAGCCGCACCCAGTCTGGAGCGGTGGCAAAGAAGCAGCAGAAAGGCTTGGCGTGGCCGCCAGGGCGATCGAGCCAGAGAAAACCGTCTCCTGCGCCCAAAGGCTGCCACAGGCGGCTGCTCAGGTAGTCACCGAACGATTCTCCTGTGGCCCGCTCTAGCACCAGGCTGAGCAGCTGCGAGTTGACGTTGTTGTAGTCGAAGGCTTCGCCAGGCTTGCCTTCTAGGGGAATGCCCAGCGCCAGCTTTTGAACATCGGAGCCGCCATAGAGCTTCACCAGGTCAGAACGCAGGGTGTTGGTGCGATCGTCGTTGCGCAGGCCCGACTGCATGTAGAGCAGGTCGGCGATGGTGATGTCGCCCCTGGGGTCGTTGGCCCATTCTGGTAGGTAGGAGCCTATGGGATCCTGAAGGGAACCAATCTGCCCTTCGTCGATCGCAACGCCAATCAGCAGCGCCAGCAGGGTTTTCACCATCGACATGGAGTTGACCAGGTCGGCGGCCTGGTGGCCCTGCCAGTACTGCTCGACCACCAGGCGATCGCGATGCATGACCAGCAGCGCCACCGAGTTCTGCGCCTCGGCAAACTCCAGCGCTGTCTGTAGGGCCTCTGGAGGAATCTCGGTGGTCTCCGCCTTGGCCAGCGGTGGAGCCTGGGGGCCGATGCCCGCAACCTTTCGCTGGGGCTGGTACCAGTCTGCCGAGGTAATCGGGCGATCGGGGTAGGTGAGCGATCGCCCCAGCAGCCGCCAGTCGATCGCCACCCGCAGCAGCCCGCCCACGGCAATCAGCCCCACCACCGTCCACAGTTTGGATCCTAGGAAGGATTTTGTCATGGTCGTTTGTGCGATCGCTATCCCTGCTGTTCCAGGATAAGCACTGAGAACGCCTACATGCCCATGATGCAGTAGCCAGAGTCAACGTAGAGAATCTGCCCGGTCATACCGCTCGACAGGTCGCTGCACAGAAATGCCGCCGTATTGCCCACCTCGGTTTGGGTTACGGTGCGGCGCAGCGGGGCAACTTCTTCTACGTGGTGAATCATGTCGAGAATGCCGCCCACCGCCGACGAAGCCAGGGTGCGAATGGGGCCAGCAGAAATGCCGTTGACGCGAATATTGTGGGGTCCAAGCTCAGAGGCCAGATAGCGCACGTTCATCTCTAGGGCCGATTTAGCGATTCCCATGACGTTGTAGTTGGGCACCACTCGCACGCCACCCAGGTAGGTGAGGGTGACAATGCTGCCGCCCTCGGTCATCAGCGGTTTGGCCCCGCGCGCCAGGGTAATCAGCGAGTAGGCGCTAACGTCAAGCGCCAGCTGAAACCCGTCCTTAGACGTGGCGCTAAAGTCGCCGGTAAGATCTTCGCGCTTGGCAAAGGCCAGGCAGTGAATCAAAATATCGAGCTTGCCCCATTTCTCGCCAATGGTGCTGAACACCTGCTCGACCTGGGCTTCGTCCTGCACGTTGCAGGGCAAAAACAGACTGGGGTTGAGGGGGTCAACCAGGTCTTTGACCTTGCCTTCCATCTTGCCCCGTTCGTCGGGCAGGTAGGTGATGCCCAGATTGGCTCCGGCAGCGTGGAGCTGTTGGGCGATGCCCCAGGCAATAGATTTGTTGTTGGCAATACCCGTTACCAGGGCGTTTTTACCGGTCAGGTCTAGCATGGCTCTCGCTGGTTATTCGCATATAGGAGTTTACGGGAATGTGGGTCCGGTGAATAGGGGATAGACCGATAGAATGAATAGGCTTGGCACATAAAATTTTGCCTGTTGAATTGACGGTTGCCCAGGATGCTATCCCCCAGATACTCTTGGCCAAGATGCTCCTCGTCGCCCCCTTCAAAAGGGGGCAGGTAGTACTAGGCCAGTCACGCTACCTCCCTTTTTAAGGGGGGCAGGGGGGATAAAACCCATGCCGATCACCAACCCACCTAACGTTTACGGCTCCGCTACCTATGGAAGTTATTCCCGCTATTGATTTGATTGACGGTCGCTGTGTGCGGCTGTACCAGGGCGACTACGCCCAAACTGAGGTGTTTAACGACAACCCAGTGGAGGTGGCGCGGCAGTGGGTGGAGCAGGGGGCAACCCGGTTGCACCTGGTCGATCTCGATGGAGCCAAGTCGGGCAAGCCGGAGAACTGGCAGGCGATCGCCGCGATCGCTCAAGCGGTGGATGTGCCGATAGAGGTAGGGGGTGGGCTGCGCGATCGCGCCCGAGTCACCGATCTCTTTGGCCTGGGCGTTCGCTACGCCATTTTGGGGACGGCGGCGATCGAGAACCCCGAGCTAGTCAGCGATCTGGCGGGCGAATTTCCCGGTCAAATCATCGTCGGCATCGACGCCCGCGACGGCAAGGTAGCGACACGGGGCTGGCTCGAAACCTCGGAAGTCGAGGCGATCGCCCTGGCCCAGCAGATGGAGGAGCGGGGAGCAGCAGCCATCATCTACACCGATATTCAGCGCGACGGCACGTTGCAGGGGCCAAACATTCCGGCCATGCGATCGATGGCCGAGGCGGTGTCAATTCCTGTGATTGCCTCCGGCGGCGTCGGTGCCCTGCGCGACCTGCTCAGTCTGCTGGCCCTAGAAGCTCAGGGCGTTGAAGGCGTGATTGTGGGCCGCGCCCTCTACACGGGCGATGTCAGCCTGAAAGAAGCCGTGCGGGCGGTGGGCAACGGGCGCTGGCAGGATGTGCCCCCATCTATAGGCGGCTCGACCTTTGCTTGAACCGGGATGGTCAGGTCAGGACTCGGTTTTGAGAGGCGATCGCTATCCCTAAAGCTCACTGTGTTTATAGACCGAGTTGGATATGAACTCTGTTGTACTAGATGCTCCCTTTGAACCCGCCGTCCTGGCCGAGGCCAGCACCGCCACGCTAAAAAACAGTCTGCTCAAACATGTAGACGAGCGGGATACCGACTCAATGGTCCAAAAAGTTCGGTTTGCCAACGAGACCCTACTGCCGCTCTTTAACGAGCTAGAACGCCGCAACCCAACTCCAGATCTAAACCAACAAATCCCGCTGCTGAAAGGAACTTGGCGTCCGGCCTGGTCTACGATTCCCTTCCAAGACATCATTCCGGGACGGGTGCACCACGAGTCGTATCAAATTTTTGACGACAATGGCTTTTACGCCAACTTGGCCCGCTACAAACCTGGTCGCAAAACCCCTATTTTGAGCTGGCTCTCCCGCTGGCTCCTCAGCTACGATTTCATGATTATGCAGAGCTATGGCGTTCAGACGCTGGCCGAAGCTGACCACCCATCGGCATCAGGGCAAACGGGTCAGGACTATTGGGAGATTCAAAACGTCTGCATTCGGCAGGTACTGCGCTTTGGCTCCCCTACTTTTAGTGCTGAAGCCGCTCAATCCTGGTTTAATCGAACCGTAGCTCAATATCAAAAAGATCCTGATTTTCAGCCACAAAAGTCTGTTTCAGTTCAGGGCAAAGATCGGGTTTAGGCCAAGCAGTACCAACAAATTTCTAAAGCCAGGCCACGGCTCGACCACCTCTACATTGACCAAGAGTTTCGCCTGATCAAAAGCCAGCGCGAAAAATCCCAGCGACCGTCATACACCGTAGCGATACGTTTAAGCTAATTCCAGGAAAGCGGCATTGATTCGGGTAAAGTAAGCCGTGTAAACGCTGCTTACTAACGACTAAACCTTACTCAGCACTTCATCACCTTTGGCTTTGCTAGCAGAGCCGATCGCTGCTGGAACGCGATTAATTCCGGGCAGCAAATTATCTACCATGGCGTGGCTTTCTTCTAGCAGGTAGTTCAAAAACGCCTGGGAAACCACCGAGAGCTGCTTGCCCGCCAGGTGGGCCACATACCACTGGCGATCGATGGGGAAGTGATCGACATCGAGAATGGCAAACTCACCCGTGGTGCCTTCGGAGATAATGGTGTGCAGCGACAGCACCGAAATGCCCAGACCGCCCGCGATCGCCTGCTTGATCGCCTCGTTGCTGCCCAGTTCCAGCCGCACCCTGACGTCGATATTGTGCTCAGTAAACAGCTTTTGCACCGCCTGGCGAGTACCCGACCCTGGTTCGCGCATGATGAACTGCTCACCGTTGAGGACACTGATGGGCGATCGCGGCTTGCCCACCAGGGGGTGATCCTGAGGGCCGAGCACCACCAGCGGGTTTTCGAGAAACGGGTAGATCTTCAGGTCGGGCTGCTCGGGCGGCGTACTGATAATGTAGAGGTCGTCGTCGTTGTTGGCCATGCGCTCCTGAATTTGCTGGTGGTTGGTCACCTTCAGCGAAATGTCAATGCCGGGAAAGCGCTGGCAAAACGGCCCCAGCAGCCGGGGCACAAAATACTTAGCTGTCGTAATCACCGCCAGACGCAGCTGCCCCTGCTTCAGCCCCTTCAGGTCAGACACCGCCATTTCAAACTGGTCGAGACCATCAAAAATTTCCTGGCAGGTTTCCAGCAGTTTTTGGCCCGCCTGGGTCAGGTAAAGGCGTTTGCCAATTTGCTCGAACAGCGGCAGGCCGACGGCTTTGGTCAGTTGCTTCACTTGAATCGACACCGTCGGCTGAGTTAGGTAGAGTTCTTCGGCGGCGCGGGTAAAGCTGCCGTGGCGGGCAGTCGCTTCAAAAACCTTGAGCTGGTGCAGCGTGGCGTGAATCAACGAATGACCTCCCCGGAAGCAACGGAGCATTTACATAGACGCCATTCTATCAAATGGAAAGGACTTAGTGCTCTTTTTCTATGAATCCGGTCCAAGAACTGGTCAGCAGAGGCTTGCAATGCCGCCCTCCGCCTCGTTAAACCCCCACTAATACTAAATTTGACTAGACAAAACTCTAATCTTCAATCCGATCTGTCGGGAGCAGTGCAGTGCCACTACAAATTCTACTTGCAGAACAGTCTCGTCCCCGCCACTCCTGGCCAGGACGGGGACGAGCGTAAACGCCGCGCCCCTACCCGCCAGTTTTAATCGTGTCGATTTTGCGCACAAACAGGTCAGAGAAGATGGTGATGACTCGCCGGGGCCGGGTTTTGATGTTGGCGCTCAGCGACATGCCCGACTGCAGCTGCACCGGCTTGCCGTCAATGGCAATCATCTGGTCGCCAAGGGTGACTTCGGCGGGAAAGCGGTAGTTAGGGTTGATCTGGTCAGGGGGCAGCGCGTCAGAGCCGATCTGGGTGAGTGTGCCCTTTACATCGCCAAACTCGCTGTAGGGGAACGAGTCAATGCGCACGTCCACCTCCATACCCTCGCGCACAAAGCCGATGTCGCGGTTGGTAATAAACACCCGCGCTACCAGGGCATCGGTAGGCACGATCTCGAGAATGGGCTCGGTGGAGTTGGCTACGTAACCCGCCTGGTTGGCCTTGAGGTTGAATACCGTACCGCTAACGGGAGCGCGCAGCTCCTGGTAAGTCAACGTTTGCTGCAGCTGAGCAATTTGGCTGTCTAACTCCTGCAGCTGCTTGTCGTTTTCGAGAATGGTTTTGGTTAGCTGGCTGTCGATGGTGGCGATCTGGTTGTCGTTGGCGGCAATGCGCTGCTGCAGCTCATCCTGGGAGGCAATCGAGGTATTGCGAAACTGCTCCTGGGCCTGGGCGATCGCCAGTTCTAGCCGCTGGGCTTCTTCGACCAGGCGGTTGACCTCGGTCTGGCGGTTGTTCACCTCCTGCTCCTGCTGCAGGTACTGAATCTCGCCAATGCCCCCCGCTTCGTACAGCGGTTTGATGCGATCGAGAATGTTTTGGTTGACCCGGAGAGCATCGCGGGCGTTGGCCAGCTGGGCCTCGGTCTGGGTCAGCTGGCGGCGCAGCTGGTCAACCTCTAAATTGGCGATACTCAGGCGGGAGTTGAGTTCGGCATTGGCGGCCCGCAGGCGATCGCGCTGGGCTGGGGGCAGGCTTTCTCCGGTGGCATCGCCCGCCAGCTGGGCGCGGTAGAGGGCGTTTTCGGCTACTAGAGCAGCGCGGTTGCTGGTCAGCTGCACCAGCCCCGGCGCAATATCTACCGGTGCGTCGGTATTGATGTTGTCGGCTAGCTGCGCCCTGTAGTAGGCGTTTTCCTCCTGCAATTTGGTGCGAATTGCTCCCAAAGATTCCAGCTGAGCCTGGGTGGTTTCGGGGTCAAACCGCAGCAGCGGGTCGCCCGCCTCCACCGTCTGCCCTTCAACTACCAGCACCTGTTCCACAACGCCGCCCACCGGAGCCTGCACCGGCTGCACATTGCCCTTCGGCTCCAGCTTGCCCTGGGCCGGAATCGCCTCCTCAAACTTGGCTAGACAGGCCCAGCCCAGCGTAAACGTCGTGACGCCCACCAGGGTCCAGACCACCGCCCGCGACCAGCGGGGCGACTGGCGCAGAATCACCGGCTTGTCGAACTGCACCTTCTGCCGCGAGGGCTGGTTGGCGAGCACGGCGTCGCCGTTTTGATCAGCGCTTGAGGTTTTATTGGGGGGGAGGCTGTTGATGCGAACCATGGTTTTGGGGTGGATGGGTGGATGGGTG
>PYGV01000042.1 GCA_003022385.1 filamentous cyanobacterium CCP3
GGCGGGGTTGGGGTCTGCACCGCCCCCGGCAGAACCCGTAGTCTGGAACAGCCGGGTAAAAAAACCACGGCTCCAGCGAATGCCCCCTCACCCCAGCCCGTATCCGTTTACGCAACCAGGGCAGGGGCTCACCCGAGATAGTGGATACTGGCCAAAGTAGGTCTTTTATTGGGAGCAATGCCCATGGCTGCGAGAATGCTGAAACCCTTAGGCTGTGCCTTGACGGTAGCCCTGGTGGCGGCTGTAACACCCCCCGTAGACGCCCAGAGCAACCCCTACCGCATCGCCTGTGAAACGATGGTTTATCTGGATCAGGGAGGGAGCTTAACCTACCTACTGGTGGGCAGCCTGCCGGAGCATAGGGCGGCGGATAATCTTGAAGCCCCGGTGGCCCCAGCTCTGACTCTCACGGTGCAGGGGCAGGATCGAACGGGACGGGTGCAGACCCTGCTCAGTACCGCAGCCCTGAGCGATTACGGGCAGCTGGCTCCCGATGCGGACTATGCTCAACTGCCCTTTGAAGACCCGTTTCGCGGCCAGCCCAACGATGCCGACCGTCTCTATGGCACACCCGCTTCGGTGCACGGCCTCTACGTCAGCTTGCGCCCCCCCAGCGGACAGCCCCAGCAGATGCAGGTCGTCCACTACTTGCGTTCTGGGGAGTTTGTGCGCTCCAGGGCGGGCACCTGTGAAACCGCAAATGCCGACCTCGACCGGGTGATTGACGAGCAGTTGGCGCTGCTGCAAGACCGACTTCAGGCTGAGGACTGGGCCGCTGCCGATCGCATAACCCGGCGGTTGCTGGCCCCAGGGTCGACCTCCCTGCCGCCCTTTGACCCCCTACCCTCTCATCCAGCCGCGTTTCAGCCAGAGCTGATAAACGCCATAGACCAGATGTGGCTTACAGCCAGCGACGGGCGATTTGGGCTCAGTGTGCAGCGGCGTCTGTGGCAGTCGGCGCTGGCCGATCATCCCAACGATGGTGCAGCGGCGGTCAATGCCTTTCGCGATCGCGTCGGGTGGAAGCTAGCCGCCCCTCGCGCCGAGGTGGATTTCATCAGCAGCGACTGGTTGAACGAGTCGGAGCTGACCTACTCGTTGCAGGCCCCGGAGGGCCATCTGCCCTGGGCTGGGGTGTCAGATCAGGTGGTGCAGGCGATCGCAGTTCCGCCCGCCGGGGTACATTGCGGTAGCTGCACGGTCGACGCCATGCAGCTCCGCAATGAGCACTTTTATCGATACATTCCACAACTGATGGAACGGGTAGCGCTGTACCTACACCCTTCGACTGCCCAGACGGCCCAGTAGCATCCCCTCAGAAGGCCACCTGCGTGGCTTCTCCTTGGCACCATTCCCCCTTGCTGAAGAACAGAGGATGGGCAAAGGCTGATTGCCTGATACCGCTTTGCCGGATATTGGTGCCGCGAAGCGAAGCCCAATCCTCCCCGAGGGCTGGGGACTGTGGGGCAGCTGTGGCAGTGGCAAGTATCTATGGGTGAAAGAAAATCTGAAGCCTGGGAAGCCCCCAGCGATCGGGCACTTGCACGGAAAATTTTCGCTTAAGATCTCATATTCGGCGTTCAGGCAGAAATTCTTTCACCTAAAATCCCTGTAGGGGGTGTTTAGACAGACGAATTTCCCGCATAAGGATATTCTGAGTGCAGATGTCATTGCGCGTCTCAAAGAACAAATTCAGACAGGCACGAATAGATGAGATCGAAGCTAGCATCAGCCAAATAACAAGTCGCCGCACCGGAACGGTGAAAAGTAGTGGGTGAGTAGCAAAGGTACTCTGCATCCGGTGAGCTTGGTCGTTGACTGACTCCATGCACATCTCTCGCACTTGTAGGTGGAAGCGATCGATTAAACCGGGAAGCTCCCGAGGTAATCGGTGGAGGCACATTGATGCGGCGATGGGTAATAATCAGGACTAATTAAGTGTCGTCAGAACTGTAGTAGGAAATATGGATTTAGAAATTGAAACCCAAATTCGCGAGTGTGAAACGCGACTTTACACCGCAATGTCAGCCTCCGATGTATCTGAATTAGACGTGCTCATGGCCGATGATCTGCTTTTCGCTGGGCCAACTGGTGAATTGGCCACTAAAGCGATGGATTTAGACTTGCACCGTACTGGCGGTACTCAGTTTCACGAGTTTGTGCCTAAAGATCTGGAACTACGAGTTTGGAGCGAAGACTTTGTTCTTGCATCGGCTCAAATTTTCTTAAGCGGCACGTATTTAGGAAATGCCTTCGCCGGTGATTACCGCTATATGAGAGTTTGGCGTAGAGGCAAAAGCGGTTGGCAAATCGCTGGTGGCAGTGTTACTGCAATAGTTTGAAGGCCTAGAGTTCCTTGACCTTGCATAGGGTCAAATGTTCCAGTCGTTGAGAGTTATCGGTGGTGCTATCCAGCTAACAAGTCGATGAAGGGACAGTTGCGAGATCTGGTGGGGTTGCAAAAGTTATCTGCCGCCGCTTATCTTGGTCGCCAGTCTTTAAAGTTATCAATGAAGCAAGAGTGCTGGGCTTGGGCTATGTCACCCGATGACGTGCGATGATGGGGTTCAGAAAAGCTACGATCGAAAGCTTCTCTCCTGAATAGTATTGAGCAGCGCAAAAATCATCGCCCGCTACGAGCCAAATGCAACAAGCTCGATGGATATTTTTGCCTATCCTGCCAGAGTACCTTAAGGGCGTACCTGGCGCGATCGCCCCCCAGCCCAGCTTTCTCAGCCCTCTCTCAGCCGAGCGACCGATTTTTTGCCAAGATAATCAACATCTGGTTGCCCAGACTACTCGTACCCTTGGCACCACTCTGGCTGCTGTTACCTACTACCTGCCCCCTGCTATGACCTATCTCGACGCCACCGCTGAGTTCTACGCCGAAGTCGCCACCACCCCCGAAGTAGGGCTGTGCTGTGTGCAGAGCAGCCCCCTGACCATGCCGGGGCTGGCGGTGCCCGATCGCATGCAGGCCATGAACTACGGCTGCGGCACCACCGTCCACCCGGCGGAGCTGGCGGGGCAGCCCACGATCGCCTATGTAGGCGTGGGTGGCGGCCTGGAGGCCCTGCAATTTAGCTACTTCTCGCGCCGTCCGGGAGCCGTAGTCGCCATCGACCCGGTGGATGAAATGCGCCAGGCCGCCGCCGCCAACCTGGCCGAGGCGGCAAAACTCAACGACTGGTTCGAGGCCGACTTTGTCACCCTGCTGGCCGGCGACGCCTTTGCCCTGCCCCTGGCCGACGAGTCGGTGGATGTGGTGGCCCAAAACTGCCTGTTCAACATTTTTGAGCCAGAGGATCTGCGGCGGGCGCTGGCCGAAGCCTACCGGGTGCTGAAGCCCGGTGGCCGACTGATCATGAGCGACCCCATCGCCACCCGCCCCATCCCTGCCCACCTGCAAGCAGACGATCGCCTGCGGGCGCTCTGTCTGTCGGGGGCGCTCACCTACGCCGAGTATATGCAGCACCTGATCGACACCGGCTTTGGCCAGATCGAAGTGCGGGCCCGCCGTCCTTACCGAGTGCTCGACTCAGTGCAGTACAACCTCGATCAGCACCTGCTGCTAGAAAGTCTAGACACGGTGTCGTTTAAGGTGCCGATCGCCCCCGATGGAGCCTGCATTTTTACTGGTAAAACCGCTGTATATGCCGGAGAAGGGGTTTCCTTTGACGACGGTGCTGGCCATTACCTGACCAAGGGGGTGCCTACGGCCGTATGCGACAAAACCGCCAAAAACCTGAGCGCACAGGCCGACGTGCTGATTACGCCATCGACCTGGCACTACGACGGCGGGGGCTGCTGCTAGAACACGTTAAATACTCTGTCTACCGCAGGGGCGATTGCGGCGGCCATCCGGTTTGCGGCGATGGCACACCCAATACCACAACGGGCAACCCATGGGGTAGGCTAAGAAAGCAAACGACACACCCAAACCCATGGCCAATCTCGAACCCACCGTCACCCCCACCATTGAGCGATCCAAAGCGGGTTTCAACGACTACGCCGAACGGCTCAACGGACGGGCGGCTATGCTTGGTTTTGTAGGGCTGGTGCTGTTTGAGTGGGCGACCGGGCAGGCGATCGTGACCTGGCTGGGCCTGCGGTAGACCGATCAAGTTTGCTGAATTTGGGAGACTGACCATTAAGGCACTGTTTCGAAAACAACCGTGGCTAGCTACGGCGCTTACCGTTGGCGCTGTGGATGGCTTAATGGGATCAGCAGAGGAAAAAGTATCGCTGGCTCTGTTTGGGCTGCTGCTGGCGGGCGGGGCTGTAACTCTGAGCTGGGGGCAAATTCAGCGCCACGCCACATCGAACAAAATGCCGGTTATGCTACAGCCACCGGGGCAAGTTTATATCCCTACGTCTACAGGCTTAAACGATCTGCAGGCTAGCACGGGCGACGAGTCTACTCCCTGAAGCGGGCATTTAGCCTGACCGCAGGAGCGGCAGTTGGCGTTGAGCAAATACTCCAGGCTGCGCTGTCGGTAGAGGCTGACGTTTTGGCGAATATAGCCCTCTACCTCAAGTTCGGTGAGGTCATCGGCAATTAGAATAGCCTGGGGTGTAGCCAGCGCCTGACGGCTGAGGTTGATGTGGGCCAGGTTGTCGCAAAAGCTAACCTGGGGAGAATGCACCACCACCGGCAGCTTTTGGGGCTGGCTGCGAAAGCCTTCAGGGCGCTGCTGGGCGTAATGATCTTTAAATTGCAGGGTGACGGTGCCGTCGGCATAGCAGCGGCTGCGGATGTGGCGCTGAAAGGGCACCGTAAGAAACCCATCCGGCGTGAGGCTGTACCACCAGGACTTGTGCCATCCCTGGGAGGGCAGGTTGAGAATGTGCTGAACGTCGTCTGGCTCAAAGCCCGATCGCGCCAGCAGCGCCTCGGCCTCGGGGAGGGGCACGTTGTGGGCTAGGGTGGACAGGTCGGAGTGGCAGGGGGTGATGGCTTCGTACTGGCGATGGCTGGTCAGGTCAGGGGGCGGCACCTCGGGGTAGGAGCCAGCCAGCACGCAGTTGATGTGCTCAAAGGTGAGCACGGCGTCCATGCGCCCCTGGGGCAGGGGTACGCCAACCGCAACGGTGACGGAGCCGATTTCGTGGGGACGGGCGATCGCGGGCAGACCGTCGGTCAGCAGCGATCGCAAAAAGCTGTCGTCGGCTACGGCCAGAGCCAGTTGGGGGTCGACAGCGACGGGGCGGTTCACCTGCTGGCGCTGAGAAAAGGGAGCCGACGGGGCGAGAGGAGAGCTAACCATAGGTAAACACTCGCCAAAGTGTGAGGATATTGCTGGTAGCCTTTGGGGCCGGCCTCTAACTATTGCCAGTGGGTAGAGCTAGCCAACCAACCTTAGTTTCATTGTTCTACCAAGCTGATTAGCGGATCGTTAACCCGTTGCCAGGAAACGTTGCACAGGTTCGCAGAGCGCAATACTAATGCTGCGGGTTTGTTACCGTTCTCAGGTTTTTGCTGACGCAATAAAAAAGCGCTGCGATAGCAGCGCTTTGGCCTTGTCTAAGGGTTAATCACACAACCAACTCAAAACCTAGGCTTGGGTGTCGCCCCGGTGCTCGGTGTCATCTACCACCTCAATCACCTCAATTTGGACGGGGGTGTGAGCAACGGGCTCAGCGGCTTGGTTAACTTTGCTGTAGGCCATCGCGATCAGGGAGCGCACCCCGCGCACCAGCGTGCGGAATGGCTTGTAGCGATCGCCGTACTCACTGACCATATCGGCATCGAAGCGATCGAGGTGGGTTTGCAGGCTGGCGAGCAGCTGCTGGGCCCAGTCCACCTTGCGATCGTTGGCCAGGTAGCGCAGGTCAGCAAAGATTTGAGCCCAAGTGGGGGCCGTGGCCTCAGAGGGCGTCTCGGTGTGGACAGGTTCGGTCTGGCCTGCCTCGGCCTGTACGGCCTCGGCCACAGCGTCAGCGACAGCTTCAGCGGTAGCTGCGTCAGCCACCTCGTTGGCCTTGAGTTGCTCAATCATTTCGGCCAGGGTTTTGCGGCCCTGGGTTTCAATTTCGCCAGAGCCTTCTCTGAGCTCAGCCAAAGTTTCGATCGCGGCGGCTTTGACAATGTCTCGAATCCGTTCCAGGCGCTGACCGCTCTCTTTTTGGGCTTTTTCCCACTCGGTCTTAACGCGGTCTTGCACAGTATGAGTCATGGGGGCTTCTCCTAATTAAATAATGGGGGTTAGGCTTGTCTAAACCATCTCAAAAACGAGCTGTAGCGTATTCACAAAAAAGCACCTACAGCTCAGCTTGTTTGGTACTAAATCACTGCGACAGAATCGACATCAATGACTTGCTCGTTAGTGTCTACGGCTTCCGTCATCCTTACTGCTTCGTCAACCTGGCGAAGGTTGCGCTTGCGATCGAGCAAGATTTGGGTGATTTCGGTGATGGCGATCGTGGCGATTAGGCCATCGTCAATCCAACCCAAAATGGGGAATACATCGGGGGAAATATCAATGGGGCTGACCAGGTAAACCAGGGTGCCAAATAACACCACCCAGCGATATTTCGAGTTCCGTAGCAGCTGACGGTACCAGTTCATAAAAGGCTTACCAAAAAATCGCTTTGCCATTGCTATCTCCTTTCGCTGACAAAACCATTTTGACAAAACCAAAGCCTGAATACAGGTGTGGCTTACCCCTGTAAAAGCGGGGTTTTTACACCGAATCGACCGTATAGCGGAAGCCGTAAAGCCCTATTAATCGCCGGCATACCGCCGATCAACAGGGCTTCCAGGTTATGATGTGGCAGATTTTTTGTGGTAGCCAGGTTATGTCATCGTTCCAACTGCGTATTTATGTTCCGCCGCATCCTCTGGTGAAGCACTGGCTGGGGGTAGCCCGCGATGCTGAAACGCCGGGGCCGCTGTTTCGTTCGGCCATGGAAGAACTGGGCCGCTGGCTGACCTACGAAGCCATTCGCGACTGGGTGCCGACTATGGATACAACGGTAAACACGCCCCTAGGCCCGGCTCCAGCCACCTTTATTAACCCCGACGTGCCAACCATGATTGTGCCGATTTTGCGGGCGGGGCTGGCGCTAATGCCCGGGATTCAGGCGCTGCTGCCGCTGGCCTCGGTGTACCACGTGGGCTTTGTGCGCAACGAAGAAACCTTGGAGGCGAGCTGCTACCTCAACAAACTGCCCGACCAGCTTGACCCGGCCACGCGAGTGATCATTAGCGAGCCCATGCTGGCGACTGGAGGTACGATTATGTCTATGATGGCTGAGCTGACCCAGCGCGGCATTGACCCGGCGGTGGTGCGAATTATTTCAATCGTGGCCGCCCCCCCAGCGCTGCAAAAGCTAGCGGTTGCCTACCCCACGGTGACGATCTACACGGCTATGATCGACGAAACGGTCAACGAGCACGGGTTTATTGTGCCGGGCCTGGGCGATGCGGGCGATCGCACCTTTGGCACTTAGCACTGGCCATTAAACCAGCTTACTGGTTTAATGGCGGCTTACTGGCTCACCCTCAGCCCTACTTGCGCCAAAAATTCGTCACAATGGAAGCGGGAGCCCGCGCTGCGCTCAAGTCTGAGCTTTGGCACAATAGAGTATTCTAGGCATCGGGTTCTTTGGGTTAGGTGGATAGCACGTTATGAGTCAGCAAGACAACTTTGTCGGCGGATTTTTGCTCGGTACCGTTGTGGGTGGAGCGCTAGGGGGCATTGTCGGTGCCCTGGCGGCTTCGCGTATTCAGTCGGGGGCAGGTAAGGCCAAGCCCTCGCTGCCCAAGGACAATGGCAACCTGGCCTTTGGCGAGTTTGACGACACCGACGAAGACAGCATTGAGGCCGCCCGCCTGGGTCTGGAGGCCAAAATTGCTCAGCTCAACGACGCCATTGACGATGTCAGGCAGCAGCTCGGCGGCATTAACGGCCACTCTGAGCACCCCTGGGAAAACCCTTCTCGGGTTGACTAAGCGAACTCTTAAGCAAATCTACCGGGTTGGCGACGCCCTGGGCGAAGCAAACCGTTACACTAACTGACAGATAAAGACGTTCCGTGTATTGTTGGAAACGACTACTGCCGAGGCTTTCAGATGGACATATTGGTACAAACCCTCACCACCTTTCTCTCGATTTATACGATCTTGCTGATTGTTCGCATTCTATTGAGCTGGTTTCCCAATGTGGATTGGTTTAGCCCTCCGTTCTCGGTGCTCAGCCAGCTGACGGATCCTTACCTCAACCTGTTTCGCTCAATCATTCCTCCCCTGGGCGGCATCGACTTGTCTCCCATTCTGGCGTTTCTGCTGCTGTCGTTTGTGCGGCAGGGTCTAGTTGCGATCGCCGCCGCCACGGCCTCCTCCTACGCCTACTTCTAACCGCCCGTCTACAGACGTTTCTTCAACCTGGTTGCTCAACCCCCTTTCGTTCAGGGTTAGTGGCCAGGTTGAACTCGTTTTAAAGGACGCCACTTGGAGCAAATTGTTCGGCGGTGTAGGGGCCAGGGTTCCCTATAATGGGGGTTTGTGACTGTATGCCATTCATTTGCCCCTAGCTATGTCGTCTGACTCTAATCGCCCTGGCCAAAGCGCCTCCAGCCTTGAAGAGATTCGTGCGGCGCGGCTGCAAAAGGTCGAAGATCTCAAGCAGCTGGGCCAAAACCCATTCGCCTATCGCTGGGACATAACAACCAACACCGCCGAGCTACAGGCCAAGTATGCCGACATAGAAGCCGGAGAAGAGGTAGATGTCGAGGTTTCCCTGGCCGGAAGAATCTTGGCCCGGCGGGTGTTTGGCAAACTCGCCTTCTTTAGCCTGCAGGACGAAACCGGCACCATTCAGCTCTATTTAGATAAAACCACCATCCAGGATGCGATGGCTGCCGCCGATGAGCAGGCCTTCGAGCACCTGAAGCAGCTCACCGATGTGGGCGACATTCTGGGTGTGCGCGGCACCATCAAGCGCACCGAAAAGGGCGAACTTTCGATCAAGGTGCAGGAATACGCCGTGTTGACCAAGGCCTTGCTGCCCCTGCCCGACAAGTGGCACGGGCTGACCGATGTGGCCAAGCGCTACCGCCAGCGCTACGTCGATTTAATCGTCAACCCTACCGTGCGCGACACCTTCCGCAAGCGGGCGCTGATTACCACCGGCATTCGTCGCTACCTGGAAGATCGCGGCTTTTTAGAAATTGAGACTCCGGTGCTGCAAAGCGAGGCCGGGGGGGCCGAGGCGCGCCCCTTCGTCACCTACCACAACACCCTGGAGATGGATCTCTACCTGCGCATTGCCACCGAGCTGCACCTGAAGCGGCTAGTGGTGGGTGGCTTTGAGAAGGTGTTTGAAATTGGCCGCATTTTTCGCAATGAGGGAGTCTCGACCCGCCACAATCCGGAGTTCACCAGCGTAGAGTTTTACCAGGCCTACGCCGACTACCACGACCTGATGGCGCTCACCGAAGACCTGGTGGCGACTCTGGCTAAGGATATTTTGGGTACGCTCAAAATTACCTACCAGGGGGTTGATATTGACCTCACCCCACCCTGGCGACGGGTCTCGATGCACGACCTGGTGCAGGAGCACACCGGGATTGATTTCCACCAGTTCACCACTCTGGAGGAGGCCAAGGCCGCCGTCAAAGACCTGGGACTGCCCGGTATCGACAATTGCGATTCGGTGGGCAAGCTGCTCAACGAGGTATTTGAGGAAAAGGTCGAGGCGACGCTGATTCAGCCAACGTTTTTGATCGACCACCCGGTGGAAATTTCGCCGCTCTCAAAGCCCCACCGCAGCAAGCCTGGGGTGGTAGAACGGTTTGAGCTATTTGTGGCGGGCCGCGAGACCGCCAACGGGTTCTCGGAGTTGACCGACCCCATTGACCAGCGCCAGCGGTTTGAGCTACAGGCGGCCCGTAAGGCGGCGGGCGACCTGGAGGCCACCGGGGTAGACGAAGACTTTTTGATTGCCCTGGAGCACGGCATGCCGCCTACCTGCGGTGAGGGCATTGGCATCGATCGCCTGGTCATGCTGCTCACCGATAGCCCCAGCATTCGCGATGTGATCGCCTTTCCGCTGCTGAAGCCGGAGCGAGAGGAGTAGGGGAGTGGATGGGTAGGGGAGTGGATGGGTGGATGGGGAAGGTGAGGTAAAGGGGAGAATCCAAAATCCCCAATAGTTCGACAGGCTCACTACAAGTCTAAAATTCCAAATTGCTTTGCTCCAACGAAAAGCTCCCGGCCCGAGGGCCAGGAGCTTTTCAAATATAAGTAGTTCGGCTAGAAAGTGGAGTTCTGTATAGCAACGTAAGCTGGGCTTGCCCGGTTTTGACTCACCCACGCATAAGATTCCCACGCTGAGGCCCAAATTCCGTAAAAAAGCGAAGGCAAATCTAAAACTTTATGGAAATTTTAAAGCGGCCATGAAAAATGCCGTAAGCAGGCACTAACTGGGGGACCTCAGCGTCTAGGGCTGGATTGGGCTAACCTTGGCGCGATACAGCAGGCGATCGCCCTGCCGGTAGCCCACATGGCTCACCCGCACCATCTGCCCCGGCGACGGGTTGCCTGCTCTGGGCTGGTGAATCTGGGGGTCAAAGGGCACCTCAGCCCCAACCGAATCAATTTGGGTAACCCCCCACTGCTGCACCAGGGCTTCTACAGGCCGCACTAGCGGAACTAGCTTTTGAGCAGGCAAGTCAGGCTTTTGCTGAGCGGCGTGAATGGCGGTGGGCCACTGCACCAGCCAGGGCTCTAGCTGGGCGATCGCCTGCTGCTGCACCTGCTGCCGCACCGTCTCGGCCTGGGTGGCGAGCTGGGTCTGGAGGCGATCGCACTCCTGCCGCAGGGCCTTGATTTGGCTGACAGCCTCAATTCCATCGCGGGTTGCTTCTAGGGATGGTGCAGAGGAGCTATGTTTAGCCACCAGTTCCTCCATCGGTATCTCTAGGGTCTGGCTAAGGCGCTGCAGCATGGATACTTTTAGCCGACCGACCTGGCCCCGACGCAGGGTATCAATGGCCGATCGAGGGACGTCGCTGGTACGGCTCAGCGATCGATAGCTGGTCAGACCGACTTTTGCCATCAGCGATCGCAGGGCCGTGCTGTAGTCCACCGCGTCAAGATCTCTTGTTGCCATAACCCCATGCCCGAGCTGAATGCAGTTCTAAAACGCCAAATCCAGGTCTTCGGGCGGGCGGGTCTGCAGGTCAGATAGGGGTTGATCGGCGGATGGATCGCGATCGCGCATGCTGTCGCCCAGCGGGTCGCGGGGCTGAGTTGGGGCCGCAGGCTGAGGAGAAGGAGCGCCTGCGCTGCCGCTAGAAGCACCGCCGCCACCCTGGTTGATAATCACGGGCTGGTTAGGCCGGGGGTTAAAGGTTTCAAAGGTAACGGCCCGCACCAGGGGCGGGGTTTGGCCATCGGTCACGCGCAGAGTAACGGTAGTGGTGCCCGCCGGGCTCAGCGGCATCGACAGGGCACCCTGGAGGCCGACGGTGCCAGGGGAAGGCAGCAGCTCGACTTTGGCGGTAGAGCCGCCTTCTACCCGCCAGGCCACCTGAAACCCAGGGATCGGCTGTCCAGGCTCAACCGGCACCAGATATTTAGGCTGGGCCTCGCGCCCGTTAATGGTGAATGAGGCGATGCGCACCGGGCGCGGTTCGATGGTGACGACCTCGCTTTGCTTGGCGGCGGGCAGCTCGCGATCGCCCAGGTTAACCGGCACTGGGGTTAGCTCAAACTGATACTGACCCACCTCCAGCATGCCGGTGGGCACGCCCTGACAGATCAGACGGTCTTGCAGCTGGCAGAAGGGTTGCAGCGCGTCGGGTAGCGCCACCTGACCTGGATTTTCGGGGTCGCGCAGGCTAAAGCGACGGCCCCCCAGGGTGGCACCATCGGGTCGTTTGACCACCAGCAGCAAATCTTGCAGGGTTTCGGGGTTCGTGACAATCCAGCTGACACCAATGCCCGCCTCGGTAACGGCAGGGGCCATATCGGCAGTACCGGCCCCAACCTGAGTGCCTGCCTCAGAGTAAATGACCTGGTCAGGGGCGAGTTCGACTACGGAGGGCTGGGGCAAATCGGCCACCGTCACCAGGCTGCTCTCGGCCACCACGGGGGGCAGATTGAGCGCTATATCGGGCAGCAGGGTAAGCTCAAACCGGTATTGGCCCGGCTCGCGCAGATCCAGGGGCACTTCGCGACAGGTCAGCAGCCGTCTGGTCTGGTTGCAGTAGGGCAGCAGGCTGACGGGCAGCCCCTGGGATAGGTCGTAGGTCTCAGGTCCGTAGATTAGCGTGCCATCGGGGGCGTAGCCGCGCAAAAGCATGGTTTCGATCTGGCGGGGATGGCTTACCTGCCAGCTCAACCGCGGCAGCTCAGCCTCGGCTGTCGCGTATTCACTCTGGGAGGGCGACAGGTCGAGCACGTGAGGATGGGGCGGTGTACGCCCAAAAAACCACCACAACAGGGCTCCCAACCCGCCCAGGGCACCGATACCAGCAGCGATCGCGAGCCGCCGTTGCCAGCGGGGGCGGGGCAGCGGCGCGGGCGCAGGCGCTAGCGTAATCGCCGCCGCCGTTGCGGCCTCCTCGACCGCCCCGTCAACCTGGCGTTCTGGCTCCTGCCACTGTTCAATTTGAGACCCTGCCATAGCCAATCACTATCCTCACATCCCACGACAGTGCCACAGCCGTCGCAATTGGTTCATCATAAATGGTGATGATTGCTGGTGGCATTTTAACTGTGCAACCGGTAAACGTTGGGGAGACCTCAGGGCATGAGCCATCGATCATGAGCCACAGATCATCCCCGGTTTCTTGCCCATATCGTTTTAGCACTGAGGTGCGATCGCCATGACAAACTACTCCCCAGTTCAACCCGAGCCCGATGAATTTCCCCTAGAGCCAGGCCCCGTTGAGCATGTGCCGTGGGGGCAAGACGACGATCAGGTACAGGTCTTTGAGGGCACCTGGTCTGACTACACCGCCGAGGTGGCCGACGTGCTGCGCCCTGGCTCCCGCTACCAGGTTAAGTATGAGGCCACCTATTGGACCGCCGTTCCGGTTGAGCCTGGGGTCGACTTTCAGCCCGGCGACCTAGTAGCCGTGCTGGGCCGCAAAGGCAACGAACTGATGATCAAACCCCTACCCAGTCCGCAGCCCAGTCATCCCGACCAACTGCCCACGCCATAACAAACCTAGACAAGTGCAGCTGCTGACGGAGGAATCTCACCGATGAGCAGACCGCCATTACCCCACCGCCTTGGGCAGTCTTAAACCAGCAAACCGAAGTCAGCACCACAAATCCCCCGAATATAGGCGGGGGATTGTTCTTTGGGTTTTGGGCAATAATTGCATTAGGTAAGGGAGAGCAGTCCATGGCCGCCAGTACAGACCGCCTCGATCGCATCGAAGCTCTGGTAGAGCGCAACAGCGAAGCCATCCAGCACAACAGCGAAGCTATCCAGCGCAACAGCGAAGCGATTCAAAAGCTGACCGAGGAAACCAAAGAACTCAACATTCGCTTTGCGGCCTATCAGCAGGCCTCGCAGTGGGTGGTAAACCTGGCCTTCGGCCTGCTGGCGACCGCTACCATTACGACCATTGTGACCGCTGTGGTCAGGTAGCGGGTTTGCTAACCCCCATCCGAATTTCGGAGCAAAACGACGCTATTTGTTCGGTACCACCGACTTTGACCACGCTGGTGCGCATGCGCAGGTTGGGGTTGACGAACCACAGGCGTTCTTCTACCTGTCCGTTTTCGGTAGGGGTGGTAATGGAGAGCACCTCATCTTTGATCCGGTAACGTCCCTCAAGGACCGACGATCCGGCGGCCTGCACCAATACTCCCTCCCCTGCTTCCGTAGGGGCAAAAATTACCATAAGGGCAGTGCTTTGCATTTTTTGCGGTTGCCCGTCGAGCTGGCTGTCCTGGTGAACGCGCAGGCCACAGGCAATTTGGTTGGGGTCATGGCTCAATGGCGTACAGGCCTGGGCTAGCTCGCTATCGGTAGCGGGCAAAAACTCAATCACCAGATTAGACTGCCCCGCTTGAGAACTTTGCCCAGCTAAATCGTGGGTCGTGCGCTGAGAAAACCACTTGCCGGCCAGGCTTTCAAAAAAGTTCACAATGTCCATGGAAATAATCTGCGGTTTGCCAACATAGTCACAGTCTTTAATTCTACGGCGAAGCGCACCTTTTCCAGAGCGAGAATTGGCGCTTATTAACGCTAAAACAGTGCTCTCTAGGGGCTGGCCAATTGTGTACAAATGTTGCGATACAAAAAGTGCTGAACCCCTTTTCCCGTAAGAATTAGAGAGCATCACAGAGTGATAAGCTAACGGTTACGCTTTAAGTTCACATTTGAACGGGCGCTTATACAACGCTGTTCTTGATAAACCGCTGTTCTGTAAAAAATTGGTGACGCCTTCCATGACCGCAGTGAACCAGGTACCTTTGTTGCTCCGCGCCGCCCGCCACGAGGTGCTAGAGCGTCCCCCCGTGTGGATGATGCGCCAGGCCGGGCGCTACATGAAGGTGTACCGCGACCTGCGCGATAAGTATCCGTCCTTTCGCGATCGCTCCGAAAATGCCGACCTGGCGATCGAGATCTCGCTGCAGCCCTGGCGCGCCTTTCGCCCCGATGGGGTAATCATGTTTTCCGATATTCTGACGCCGCTGCCGGGCATGGGCATTCCCTTTGATATCGTCGAGAGCAAGGGACCAATCATCGACCCGCCCATCCGCACCCAGGCGCAGATCGATGCAGTGCACGAGCTGGATCCTGAAACGGCGCTGCCCTACATTCGCACCATTCTGCAAACCCTGCGCAGCGAAGTGGGCAACGATGCTGCCGTGCTGGGCTTTGTCGGTTCGCCCTGGACGCTAGCGGCCTACGCCGTAGAGGGCAAGACCTCGAAGAGCTATACCAATATCAAGGGCATGGCGTTCTCAGAACCGGCAATGCTGCACACCCTGCTGGGCAAGCTGGCCGACAACATCGCCCAGTATGTGCGCTACCAGATCGACTGCGGTGCTCAGGTGGTGCAGCTGTTTGACTCCTGGGCCGGTCAGCTCAGCCCCATGGACTACCGCACCTTTGCGCTGCCCTACCAGCAGCGGGTGGTGCAGCAGGTAAAGCAGACCCACCCCGATACGCCGCTGATTCTCTATATCAGTGGTAGCGCCGGGGTGTTTGACCTGATGGGCGAGTCGGGCGTTGATATTGTCAGCGTCGACTGGACGGTGGATATGGCGGAGGCTCGTCGCCGTTTAGGCCCCAGCATGGGCGTGCAGGGCAACATTGACCCGGCGATTTTGTTTGGGTCTCAGGCGCTGATTCGCGATCGCATTCTCGACACCATTCAAAAAGCGGGCAACCGGGGCCACATTCTCAACCTGGGTCACGGCATTTTGCCTGGCACCCCCGAAGAAAACGCCGCCTACTTCTTTGAGACCGCTAAGAACGTCGATAAGCTGCTGGCGACCGTGTAATTCACCGTGTCATCCTGGGTATGGGGCCGCATGGTGTGCCCCATACCTAGGATCATCGGCCATGCTTACCCTCACCCAGAGCCACCTGCGTCAGCTAGACATTTGCCCCCGGCGCTACCAGTACGGCTATCTGGAGCAGGTGCCGGTGCCCACCGACCCGGAAATGCTGGAGCGGCAGCGGTGGGGTACCCAGTTTCACCAGGTGATGCAGCAGCGCGAGCTGGGCCTGCCTGTTGAGGACTTTCTCAAGGCAGATGCGGCGCTGGATGAGGCGGTGCAGGGGTTGCTGACGGCTGCGCCGGATTTGTTTGCGCCCCAGTGCGATCGCTTTCGCCAGAGCGAGCACCGTCGCACCCTGGCCTTCAACGGCTACCTCCTGACGGCCATTTACGACCTGCTGCTGCTGGAGCCGAACCGGGGCCAAATTATTGACTGGAAGACCTATCAGCAGCCTTCCACACAGGCGCAGCTGGCCAAAGCGTGGCAGACCCGTCTCTACCTTTACTTACTGGTGGAAACCAGCGATTTGACTCCTGAGCAAGTTTCGATGACCTACTGGTTTGTGGCCCCTCCCGGTGCAGCAGACCGCTCTGAGCCGCCCAGCAGCATTGCGATCGCCTACAGCAAAGCCCAGCACCGCCGCACTGAGGCCGACCTGCGGCGGCTGACCGACCAGCTTACGGTACTGCTCACCTCCGGCGGCGATCTGCCTCAGGTAGACCCAACTCAGGGCTACTGCGCCGAGTGCTCCTACGCGGTGCGCTGCGAGCGCTGGGCGGAGCGCTTTGGGGCTGGTGGGGGAACAGTCTTGCCTGCGATCGCCGACATCGCCGAGGTACCCATCTAGAACACTACTCTAGTGGCCATCATCCTTGACCACGGCATTGAACCCAGTGTTGGGTTTCGTTCCTCAACCGCAGCCTACATTTGGCTGTTTAGTTGTGGCGGCTTACTTGTGACGTTGAAGTCCTAGCGTTACGCCCCTCGTTACACAGCGATAAAACCCAGGACAAATTTCACCACAAAACTTCAACACGTGAACTTTCTAGAACCTGGTTAAGCAAGGGTTTAGGGTCGAGTTAACCTGAAATTAGACACAGCTGAGTCGCTTCACATCAAGCTCGTCCAGCCTGCATTTCGTAGGCCTTTCCCTACATGCCATCGCTACATGGCAAGGAGTTTATGATGACCCGAAACGTCCTTTCAGGCCGGCGCAATGTGGCGCTGGTGGGGGCTTACTCCAGCGGTAAGACAACCCTATTAGAAAGCCTGCTCTCGGTCACTGGAGCCATAACCCGCAAGGGCAGCGTCGATGAGGGCAATACCCTCGGCGATAGCTCCCCGGAAGCCCGCGCCCGCGCCATGACCGTCGAATTAAATGCCGCCAGTACTGAGTACGGCGGCATTTGTTTTACGTTCGTCGATTGCCCCGGTTCGGTCGAGCTACAGCAGGAAACCAACCACGCCCTGATGGGGGTCGATGCGGCGATCGTGGTTTGCGAGGCGGACCCCAACAAGGTGCTCACCCTCTCGCCCCTGCTGCAATTTCTCGATACCTGGGAAATTCCGCACCTGATCTGGATCAATAAGCTCGATCGCGCCAACGGCACCTTTGCCGAGGTGCTGGCCGCCCTGCGCCAGGTCTCGTCTCGCCCGGTGATTCCGCAGCAGTACCCGATTCGCCAAAACCAGGATCTGGTGGGCTTCATCGACCTGGTGACTGAGCAAGCCTTTCACTACCACCCCGGTGCCCCCGCCGACCCTGTACCTCTGCCATCTTCACTTCAGGCAGAGGAGCATGCCGCCCGCACCGAAATGCTCGAAACCTTGGCCGACTACGACGACCACCTGCTCGAAGAACTGCTGGAGGATATTGCCCCCCCAGAGGACGAAATTGTCCGCGACCTGAAAATGGAGCTGGGGGCCGACCTAATCGTGCCCGTGTTTATTGGCGTGGCCCTGGCCGACTACGGCGTGCGGCCCCTGCTCGATGCGCTGGTAAAAGAAGCCCCTGAACCCAGCATTACCTGCGATCGCAGAGGCATATCCTGCGACGACGACACCCTAGCCCAGGTGCTCAAAACCTACTACACGCCCCAGGGCGGCAAACTGTCGCTGGTGCGGGTCTGGTGTGGCGAGCTGAAGGATGGCGATAGCCTGAATGGCGACCGCATGGGCGGTCTCTACGACCTGATGGGCACCCAGCAAAACAGCCTCAGCCGCGCCGAGGCCGGTCGCATTGTGGCCGTCGCTCGCCTGGAGAGTGCCCAGACTGGCGATACCCTCACGCCCCAGGGCAACCCTGCTACCCTTCTACCCACGGCTCCGGTGATTGACCCGGTCTATGCCCTCGCCATTACCCCCGCCAAGCGCAGCGACGAGGTCAAGCTCAGCGCCGCCCTCACCAAGCTGCTCGAAGAAGACCCCTCGCTGTTTTGGGAGCAGCACGGCGACACCCACGAGGTGATTCTCTGGGGCCAGGGCGATGTGCACCTGAAGCTGGCGATCGATCGCCTTGGCCGCAAGTACAACCTGCCCATGGCTACCCACCTGCCCCAGGTGCCCTACAAAGAGACCATTCGCCAGGCCAAAGAGGCTGTCCACGGGCGCTACAAGCACCAGAGCGGCGGCCACGGCCAGTTTGGTGACGTGTATCTCTCTATTCAGCCGCTGCCCCGGGGCGACGGGTTTGCCTTTAGCGACACCATCGTGGGCGGCGTGGTGCCCAAGCAGTACATCCCCAGCGTCGAGACCGGGGTGCGCGAGTACCTCGACCACGGGCCGCTGGGCTTTCCGGTGGTGGATGTGGCGGTAACGCTCACCAACGGCTCGTACCACAACGTTGACAGCTCGGATATGGCCTTTAAGCAGGCGGCGCGTCTGGCCATGCAGGAGGGGTTGGCCGCCTGCGCCCCAACGCTGCTGGAGCCCATTACCCTGGTCGACATTTCGGTGCCCAGCGTCTACACGTCCAACGTGTTGAAGCTGATTACCGGGCGCCGGGGGCAGATTCTGGGCTATGAGGGCAAAGCCGACTGGCCCGGCTGGGATGTGGTGACGGGGCACTTGCCCCAGGCCGAAATGCAAACCATGATTCTGGAACTCCGATCGCTGACCATGGGCGTGGGCTTCTTTAAGTGGACCTACGACCACCTCGACCCGGTGCCAGAAAAGCTGACGGAGCGGATATTGGCCAGTACGGGGGGCGATCGCTAACCCCACCCGCTAAATAGTGTCTTGATTATGCGTAGGGTGGGTCATCGCCATTGGCCCACCCTACGCACCGTAGCAAGTCACCCGACCCACCGCTCACCCAAGGGAAGAATCTCGCGATGGGTGGGCGGTGGGTTACGGCGGCGCGACAGGTTAACAGTTGGTGGTGGGGAATGGTGGCGCCTAACCCACCCTACAGATGCAGACTAATTAGCCCGTTCGGCAAACTCAGCCAGCAACGCCGGAAAAGCCTCTGGCTGAGGAAATTTTTCAAAGCTGTGGATGGCAGGGGTTGTTGCCCACGGCAGCTTTTCGTCGGTGTAGGTCTCGATGAATGGACTAAAAGATTGAGCATCTTCCAGCATCGTCGATCGCACGTTGACGAAGTCATCCATGCCCTCGGGGCGGGTGAATAGCCAGCTCATGCAGTGGGCACAAAAATAGTGACGGGTTGCGCCGTGCAGCCCACCAATGACAGGTTCACCCTGCGTTACTTTGAACCCGCTGGTGGGATAAAGCGTGCTCAAGCTAAAGGCGCTGGCGGTCATTTGTTGGCACCCGGTGCAGTGACACGCCATCGTTATTAGCGGTTCTGAACTGACTTCAAACTGAACCTGCCCACACCTACATTGGCCTGTTTTATGAGGCTTATTGGCTGTCATTACTGACTCCCTGGCACTTGGTTGGCCAACAGTATTTTTTATTCTAGCGCTATAAAAAATATCTCTATGCATGCAATGAGTCGAAAGCAGATATAACTGCGAAGAATCGGTTCCAGCTAACAATCAGCATCACCGGGCGCTCCCAAGTAACTTTCTATTTAAGGACGACCGGATCGGCGGCTCCGGTGCATGCGGTTATTATCCAGCGTCTGCCTCCCGTTTCATTCTGCGAATCGTGGAAGCGATTGTGTCGTGTTGGCAATTCACCGGTTCGATGTTGTACACAAAAGGTTCTTTGTACTTTCGAATCACGTCTCTGACCAAAATGGCCAATCCATCAGTATCAACAGACTTAATCATTGCCTGGCACGTGTCCATCGCTGCGAAGCGATGCATTGCAGAAGAGGCATCCATCGCTAGATCAAGTGCTGTCGCCTTATCACCATCTGCGACATTGGGTGAATCAAAAAGTGTTTTCATATCTACCGCGATTATCTCTGCGTATCCCCACCCATAATCATGAGCCTCAACCATTGGGCAATATTGCATCAGGAATTCCGTTACACGCGGTGAAAATTCTGGAAAAGCCAGAATCTGATAAAAGAGAGAAGGGATCTCTGATACAACGTCTTTCTTCTCTTCAGGTTCGAGGCGAGTAAGGCAATCGAGAAACTCTGTAACTTCCTCGGAATCAAAATTGTGTTGCTCGCTGAGTCGTGTAGATATGGTTGATAGAAGTTGTTTTGCTCTCGCTACACCGTCAACGCGCCCTAAAAGAATGTCATACACCGCGACAACAGCTTGCTTCAGTTCAGCCAGGCTTTGGTAACGCCGTTCCTTTTCAACGTTGCAACACTTCTGAATAAGGTGAAAGAGCGGATCGGGGATATCGTTGCCGATCACATACATAGGATTGCGTTGCGTAAGCAACACATAGAAACTCTTACCCAGCATAAATATATCGCCAGCGGCGTCTGCATGCTTGAAGCCGCCAGCGTGAAATTCGGGCGGAAGATAGCCGTGCGTACCCCAGAATTGCGATGTTTGGGTAAACGCCGTCAAAGAATCACGTTCCATGCTTAGCCCTAGGTCTGACACGCGGATCGTTGCGTTATCACGTAGGAAGTTTTGTGGCTTGATGTCACGATGGAACGTGTCTTTGGCGTGAAGCTCAGCTACGCAATCAATCATTTGGATAAACAATGCTTCTTGGCCAGCTAGGTTATCCTTGATGGTCGGGTGTAGCGTCGTGAGATCACCGTCCGTGTAGAATGGCATCACATAGTACGGGGGGTCGTGCTCCAAGTTATGGTCGAGAATCTGCGCGACTTTTGAGTTGCCCGCAAATACAAGAAGAAGCCGTGCCTCGCGGCGAAACCGCCGCAAATACTCATCTTCAGTTTCGCGACAATATTTTAGGACTACCCTGGAACCGCCAAAATTCTTGGTACGAGGCGTGACAAAGAGTATTGCACCCATTCCACCTGTTGTGCTGCAAACATCATCAACTGTGTATTCCTCATCGATTATGTCGCCAATTGCAAACATACGAATGCCCTAGCTAACAACTTATTATGCTGACAGTTTCCGTATAAGCGTCCTTTAAAGGATAGTTATACTGACGATCTTCGTGTAAATTCTTTGATAAGAGTAGTTATATGGAAAGTTTACGTAATAGTACATCCTGCCTTTGGCAGTCAGCCAAAAACACTCTTTAGTGTCTCTATTAAGACTGACAGTAAGCGTCGCGTTCACTCTATGGTTGACCTATAGTGACTTAACAGTATCTATAGGAAATCCGTGATCGCTTTAATCGGAATTGCTATTTCTAGAGCCAAAATAAAATCCTAGCGCTGTTCCGATTAGCCCAGTTTGAGCAGTAAGAATAAATGTAATTAAATCTTTAACTAACGCATTTTGCTTATCCAGATTAGCTGCTCTTCTTTCATCAACAAAGGCTGAAAAGACTATCAATACGAATATAAGGCTAAAACTAGCGACTAAAGTTCCAGCCAGGATTTTAATCAGAAAAGTTGCAAGCTGTGAACGTGTTTGCTCCTGTTTTTCTTCTAGCTTAATTCCTGTTTCTATTTGAGAAGGCAACAAATTCTTGATGTCAAAATCTTGAGTTTTTACAAAACGCTCTATCAGCTTCTGGTCTGGAGACTGGGAAGCTGTATTATCCATAGAGTCTTTAGTAGATGAAGTGGACTTTTCTTCTGTATTCATAGGTGTTTCTATTCCCAATTCAGTTACCGCAGTACGATTTCGCCCAAAGAATTATCCTTGCGCTTGACCAGAAGTTTTCCGCCCTGAATAGCGGTCACATCATGAATATACGCTGCCGTTGCAACAGCTTTTTTTAGTGCAATGTCAACGCTAGTTCCCTGCTCTTGCGCAAGCCATTCTAAAAGCTTTATTAATTCAGAATCCAGCGTTATTTTCTCCTCCGTTTCAGGCTTCCAACGAGCCGAGCCAATGCCAAATGGTAACGAAACAGTAACCTCTTTTAGTATTGCGCCACTTTTTGAAATATCATATACGTTTTGCTGAGATACATCCCCTCGGTTGGTGATGTTTTTACCTTCGGAATTCATGTCTTTAATACTCCAACTGAGATTCTATCGCCATAAATGATTCAAGGCTCTCTCACCCTAATAACTTATTGGATCGCTCCTGTCTTCCTAATTCCCTACTACAGAATAGATACACAGATTATTCGCGACCCAATCCCCTCTAGAAGGTAGATATACAGCAGACAACCTGCATAATAGCCTTCTTAAGGGTAGATAGGCAGAACTATTTCAAAACTATCTGTCAGAGTATCTTCCTATCCTCTACGCTTGACGGGGAGCTTTTGTACCAGTACTCTTTTACGTTAAGCCGTTCGAGCAGAGCGGTGGTCTTGCAGAACTCGAAAATCTTGGCGCTGTCTGAAGGTGTTTGCGGCACCAACAGACAGCTAACCCCGTAAGTCTGACCGGCAGATTGCGAGGCTAGGCCCATGGTACCCTAGCCCCCTCAGTTTGCACCTGCGCTGCGGGCGGCTAGGGTTTTCGCGTTCTGTTTTCTTCCACCCTACGTAAAGGAAACAGAACCGATGTTTGAATATCAAGAGCCAGAAGCCAGCGACAACCCAGAGGCCAATCAAGGAACTGGGTCCCTACCGCTACCGCCATCTGGGGCAACTGGCAAAGGGACCCGCTCCCTCAACCCCGAAAAGGTGCGGCACATGCTCTTTGGCAGCCTGGCGGGCATCGATCGCACCATCAAAATCCTCCACTCCCTCGGCTACGCCGACCCCAACGATTGGAGCGACCCCATCCCTGCGCCCCCCAGTGGCATCGAGCCTGGGCACTCTGGCGAACCCCAAACCTGGATGGCGATTCTCACCAAAACGGTGCTGATTGAGTAAGCCTCATTGTCGCAGGGACTGGGTTCCTAGTGCTGTGGCCCAAGACTAGGCTATGAGCAAAGAAACCCGGTCCCTGATTGTTCCTATTCGTAACCTGTGCCCTGCGATCGCCAATGTAGACGAGCAGTTAGCGTTCGCGCAGCGTTGCAAAGCAATCTGAAGGCTCAGATTGTCAGTTGCAGGCCTGCGGTCGTGAAACGTTTCTCTGCTCAAAGCTGGGACAGAGCTTTAGCCGCGCTGGCGCTTTTGCAGGGCTTCTAGCATTTGCTGCTTGACTGCTTCAGCCCAGAGGCTAAAGTCTTCGCGGTTTTCGAGGGCGTTGCGGGCAGAGGTAGAGGGGGCGGAGGCGGGCTGCGAGGACTTTAAAGTAGACATAGCAATATATAGAGCTTCTATAGCTCTGATATAGCAAATCTATCCAGGCGCTAGCCACGGCATTATGCGCCCCTTGCATCGACCCGGCTAGGTCTTGCATAGAGTTGGGATGATTGCCTCGAATCTATGCCAAAAGGCTTAGAAGCCTAGAACTTTTCGGCTTCCATCAGGGCCATCGTTTTGTTGCCAGAGTAGGTCTGCACCCGATCTTGAGCGATCGGGTAGCGCTCATCCTCGGGCGGTACTTCGGCCATTAAATCGGCTGCTCGCTGCCAGCGCACGGCTAAGTCTAGCCATTCGGCTGCGGTCGTGGCCGATTTGCCGTCTTCTACCGACTGTTGGGCAATGCGTACGGCCAGCACAAAGGGGTCTTGCCCCGATGGGGCGGCTGGGGCAGCGGCTGGCTCGGCCTCGCTGGAACTGTCGCTCTGGGCGCCGAGCCTCAGATCGACCCCTAGCCAGTCTTTGGTGGCCCACCCCACCAGCAGCAGCAGCAGCGCTAAACTGGCACCACCAATAATTCCGCGCCAGAAGGCGCTGCGGCTAGAGGTCGGCTTTTTCTTGTAGACGTCGTCTAAAAAGGGGTTGCGCTGGCGGGGGGCACGCAGGTCGCGCCACAGGCGAGCCGCCGGGTTGGGGCGCTTGAGTACGATCGGCTCTGACCACAGCAGGCTGTTTTCGGGGTCGCGCTTGATTTCGTCGAGCCACAATAGCTGCTGCTCCTGCACAATGCGGCTGTTGATATTGACGCGGCTAATGCCTCGGGGGCTGATTGTCTCGAGTACCTGGCGGACCTGATCGACTACGGCCTCTCGGGGGAGGGCATCGGCGCTGGGCGCTTCGACTAACAGCTGAAGAATGCCGCTATCTTGAATGGCGCGGGTGCGAATGCCTTCCTCTGCAAAGTGCTCATTCAAAATTTGAATGATGGCGGCTACGCTCCCCTGACGGGCCTGGAAGTCAATGTCGTCAATGGTTGGATGCATGGCTCAAAGCTGCCGCACGCCACAGAGTTCCGCAGCATAGCGCAGGTATAAACGACTGATCCCGAAATTATATCAACCGTTGTCCAACCTGGAGCGTTCTATGCAAAGGCCCAGGATCCTAAAACCGAGTTCCACCGTTGCAGACTGCCTGCGATCGGCGGCGGTGGAACTCGTTAGCCCGCTGGATTAGACCTACAGCAAATGCTGAAAGCGGTCTTCAGCGCCGAGTTGCTTGACGGCGGCCTTGATGTCTTGAGTGCGGTCTTTGCGCACAATTAGGGTGGCGTTGCCGTCGCGCACAATTACGACATCCTCTAGACCAATGGTGACAACCACTTCGTCGGGGTCAGCCGAGTAGACAATGCTGCCAGCGGTATCGAGGGCCACGTGGGTGGCCAGATCTACGTTCTGGTCGCCGGGCTGCTTCAGCAGACGCTCGACGGCATTCCAGTCGCCTAGGTCATCCCAGCCAAAGGTGACGGGCATGACCTGAGCGCGATCGGTGTGCTCCATAACGGCGTAGTCGATGCTGAGCTTGTCGAGGCTGGGGTAGGCATCTACCCCGTTGGCCATCAGCGCCTGCATCAGGTCGGGGGCGTGGGTTTTGAGTTCGTCGATCATGGTGCCAGCTGGGAAGACGAACATGCCGCTGTTCCAGCTGAAGCGACCGCTGTCGATAAAGGTTTGGGCGGTGGGGGCGTCGGGCTTTTCGGTGAAGCGGCTGACGGTGTAGGCGCTGAGATTGCCGTAGGTGCCGGTGGCATCTCCCTGCTCGATATAGCCATAGCCCGTGGCCGGGTAGGTGGGGGCTATGCCCAGGGTTGCGATCGCCCCCTGGCCCGCCAATGCGGCGGCCGCCCGCAGGGTTTGGCAAAAGGCGTCTTGATCGGCAATCCAGTGGTCAGCCGGAAAGAAGCCCACCAGGGCATCGTCGCCGTAGCGCTGGGCCACCTCTAGCGTGCCCCAGGCAACCGCCGGGGCGGTGTCGCGCCCAACTGGCTCGATCAGCAGGTTGGCCTCGGGCAGTTCGGGCAGCTGCTCGCGCACGCGATCGGCCAGGTGGGCGGCGGTAATCACCCACATATTTTGCCAGCCCTCGGCCAGGGGCAGCAGGCGGTCAGCGGTGGCCTGCAGCAGGCTGCGATCGCTGCCGTCCAGGCACAAAAACTGCTTGGGGCGAGCCAGGCGGCTGACGGGCCAAAACCGTTCGCCTTTGCCCCCGGCCAAAATAATAGGAATAAGTGCAGCCATAGTAGTTCTGTCTCTAGAGATTAAAGATTGTGGAATTGTAGTGGTGCAATGGTGCGGCTGAGTCGGTCTGGATGACTAGCCTCAGCTGGGTTCAGCGCTACCACGTTGCGCCCGTCAGGTTGTAATGGGTAGATCCACCGGCGTAAGTGGCTAGATCCTATCCTTTAGGGCGAAAATTCAGGGTAAAATTCCCTTAATATTGATTAACACATCAACCTCCTGCGAAGATTTAGCAGGGCTTTAGAGTTGGATCCGGCCTTGCAGTAAGGACGGTTGAATCTAGCCCTAACCTGTTCTTTTTAGCCGTAAACCCACGCTAAGGCTACAGCGGCACGTCTTAACAGGGGCTATG
>PYGV01000261.1 GCA_003022385.1 filamentous cyanobacterium CCP3
CCTTTGGCGACCCCCGCCGCCCCCGATGCCAGCGACATTCCCTCCGAGACCGTCAGCCGCTTTGTCAGGGCCTATATGGCCGTGGTCAAGCTGATCGAGTCGCGCGAGCTGAGCCTGCAGCGGGCTGAAACCGACACCGAGTCGCGCCAGATGCAGCAGGAGATTCAGGCGGCGGCCCTGGATTTGATTCAGGCCAACGGGCTAACCCTGTCGGCCTACTGGGAACTGCTGGGGTTAGCCAACAGTGACCCAGAATTCCGCGATCGCGTCCTGGCCCAGATCGACGAAGCCGAGCCCTAGGGCTGCACAAACTCCGAAGGCCGCTTGAAGTTTTCGACCGGCACGTTGACTAAAGCCTGCTGCATAAAGTCTTTCCACACCGGGGCGGCATAGGTGCCTCCCGTGGTGCCAGAGCGCATTGGCGAGTAGTTGTCGTTGCCAATCCAGACCGCCGTCGAGAGCTGGGGCACATAGCCCACAAACCACACGTCGCGCTGGGAGTCGGTGGTCCCCGTTTTGCCAGCGGCGGGTCGGCCAATCTGAGCGGCGGTACCCGTGCCTCGGGCAATTACCCCCTGCAGTACATCGGTGAGCGAAGCGGCGGCCCAGGGGTCGAGCACCAGCTGGGGCTGGGGGGTGTTGTCGAGCAGCACATTGCCGCTGCTGTCGCTCACCTGCACGATAAAGGTTGGCTCAGAGTACCAGCCGTTGCTGGCAAAGGTGGCATAGGCGCCAGCCATTTCCATCGGAGTCAGGTCTACCGCGCCCAGCGGCAGCGAGGTCACGGCCTGCATCGGGCTCTCAATGCCCAGGGTGCGGCACAGCTCAATGATTTGGTTGACCCCTACCGCCTGGCCCAGCTTCACCGCTGGCACGTTGCGCGACATTTCTAGAGCCGTGCGAATGGGGATATTGCCCATGAAACTGCTGTCGTAGTTTTTGGGGCTGTAGTAGCGGTATCCGTCAGGATAGCTGACGGGAGTGTCGGCAATGGAGCTGGCTGGGGTATAGCGACCGGTGGCAAACGCGACGTAGTACACAAAGGGCTTAAAGGCTGACCCCGGCTGTCGGTAGGCCTGAATGGCTCGGTTGAACTGGCTTTGCTGGTAGTCAACCCCGCCCACCATGGCTTTGACAAAGTGGGTGCGGGGGTCAATGGCCACCAGCGCCATCTGGTCAGCGATGTGGCGAATGCGGGCGTTGTGCCGCTGCACAGTGGCTTCGGCCATCTGCTGCATGCCCAGATCGACGGTAGTCTGCACGCGCATGCCGCCTTTTACCACCGCTTCATTGCCAAAGCGCTGCTTTAGCTCCTGTACGGTCGCCTCAGTCACGTAGGGAGAAATGCTGCTGCGGAACGATTTCACCTCACCCACGAGCAGGGGCGCGTCGCGGGCGGCGACCTCCTCTTCCGGCGTAATCCAGCCCAGCTGACGCATGCGGTTGAGCACAATTGCCTGGCGCTGCTTGGTGGCCTGGTAGTTGTGGAAGGGGCTATAGCTTTCTGGAGCCTGGATCAGCCCGGCTATCATTGCCGCTTCGGGCAGGGTGAGATCTCTGGCCGATTTGTTGAAGTAGCTCTGGGATGCTGTTTCGGCACCGTAGTTGTTGTGCCCCCAATACACCTGGTTGAGGTACATCTCCAGAATTTCGTCTTTGCTGAAGATTTGCTCCAGGCGCAGGGCCAGCACCGCCTCGGCCACTTTGCGGCTAATGGCTCGTTCGGGGGTCAGAAATAGGTTCTTTACCAGCTGCATGGTGATGGTAGAACCGCCCTCTACGGCAGACCCAGCCGTTAGGTTGGCCACCATAGCTCGGCCTACGCTGCTGGGGTTAATGCCGTTGTGGGAGTAAAAATAGCTGTCTTCTACCGCCAGCACGGCCCGCTTCAGGTGGGGAGACATGTCGTCGAGATCGACGACTTCGCGGTTGGCCTCGTCGTGGAGGCTGTAGAGCAGGGTGCCGTTGATGTCGTAGATGTAGCTAGTTTCGCTGGGCACGTAGTTACGCAGCACCCTTACATCGGGCAGGTTGCGAAAGCTAATCGCTAGCCCCACCAGCCCGCCGGCCAGCACAGAACTGGCAATCATGGTAGTGCCCAGCAGCGCCGCTGCGGTAACCTGGCCCACGTCTTGCACATACTTGAGTACGTTGGGCGCTCGGCGCAGGGGCTGAGGCTGAGATCGACTTTTGTGGCGAAGGGTGTTGGATGACACGTTGGCTAATAAAGGCGGCTAAAGATGACGGTGTTAAATAGCGTGTAGATGCGGGTTGCGTTTTCTAGTTGCGTTCTCAGGGGCTGCTTTTCAAGGGAGGTGCGCGTCAGTAGGTGACAGTTAGGCCATTATAATGACCCTCTAGATAAGTGAACCTACCCCTGACAGTTACAGTCTAATCAAACCCGTTCAGGGTGCTGACTCAGGGGTGGCTGATTCAGGCCGTCCTGCGGCGAGAACAGCCTGGCTCAGGAGAGCGATCGCGGGCATGCATATCCTAGCCTTGCAGATGGTTATAAGGAGAAGCTAAGGGCCAGTTTTGCCAGCATCTATGCCAATTGGCCGCGATCGCCCCGCCGCTACCATGACTGTCCCACTTATCTACCCCTCACTGCGTTCATACTCACCATGCCCCAGGCCAACCCCAACGTTCCCCCCGCTCAGTTCGAGAGTATTTACCGGGGCATTAGCGAGGTCTTTCCTGACCAGCCCGACTCCAGCGACCCTGGGCAAAATTTGGTGCAGCGGCTGCTGCAAAGCGATCGCCCCCTGCGAGTCAAGCTGGGCATTGACCCCACCGGGGCCGAAATTCACCTGGGCCACAGCATTCCGGTGCGCAAGCTGCGCGCCTTTCAAGATGCTGGCCATACCGCTGTACTCATCATTGGCGACTTTACCGCTCGCATTGGCGACCCCACCGGCAAGTCTGAGGTGCGCCGTCAGCTCACCGAGGCCGACGTCAAGGCCAATGCCGAAACCTACCTTGAGCAGGTGCGCCCCATTCTCGATTTTGAGACCCCAGGGCGGCTGGAGGTGCACTACAACTCTACGTGGCTTAGCGGTCTCGATCTGGGCAAAATTCTGGAATTGCTCAGCACCATGACCGTAGGACAAATGCTGGCCAAAGAGGGTTTCTCCGAGCGCTACGGCAAAGGCGATCCCGTCTTTCTCCACGAGTTTCTCTACCCGCTCATGCAGGGCTATGACTCGGTGGCGGTACAGTCTGACGTAGAGCTGGGCGGCACCGACCAAAAATTCAACATTGCCGTCGGTCGCGACCTGCAGCGACACTTTGGCCTCAGGCCGCAGTTTGGCCTGCTGCTGCCCCTGCTGCTGGGCACCGACGGCAGCCAAAAAATGTCGAAGTCGCTGGGCAACTACGTGGGGCTACGGGAAGACCCGCTGAGCATGTACTCCAAGCTTGAAAAAGTGCCCGACGCCGTGATTGACGACTATTTTGAGCTGCTGACGCCCCTCAATCTCGACACGCTGCCCGAAAAACCGCGCGATCGCCAAAAGCTGCTGGCCCTAGAGGTAACCCGCCAGTTCTACGGCGAAGAGGCGGCCCAGCAGGCCCAGCAGGCCGCCATTAGCCTGGTGCAGGGGACCGGCGAGCCAGCCGCAGGCGTACCCGAGTTTTCGTTGGCTAAGGTCAACTTTCCGGCCAAGCTGTTTTACCTGGTCGGGGCAACCGGCCTGTGCGCCAGCAGCAGCGAAGCCCGTCGCCAAATTCAGGGGGGCGCCGTCAAGCTCGAAGGCGAAAAGCTGACCGACCCCAACCAGGAATTTGCCAGCGCCGACGAGCTGACGGGCAAAGTCGTTCAGGTGGGCAAGAAAAAGTTTGCCCGCCTGGTTCCCTAAACTTCAGTAGTTGGCTCAGCCAGAGGGCAGCAGGTTAGCGGGGTTCTAGGGCTCAAGGTCGATCTTAAGCCCTGCCCCCTCGGACCTTTCCTCACCAGACGGCTTCAGGCCTAGCGGGCGGGCTGCATCAGCAGATGGCGCAGCTTGTCGCGCTCGGCGGTAGAGAGCGTAGAGGCAAATTTCTCCAGATCCTGGGGTCCCATTGTGCTGAGCACCTGGTGTAGCGCATCGAGCCCCGGAGTTGTCGTCGAGGCCGTACGGGCAGAACTGGGTTCAGGCAGGCTGCAGCTACCGCCGTCGCAGTTGAGGCGCAGATCGTGCCAGATCATGGTCGGTACAATCCAGCCGCGCCGTCCGTGCAGCTCTCGGAGCAGCACATCGGTCTCCCAAAAGGTCTTAGGTGATGGGTAGCTGGTTTCGGCCCAGGCGTGGGGCACCGTAAAGCAGCCAAAGTGCCGCAGATAGTCTTCAGAATCGAGCAGGGCCGTGATCATCGCCTTGACCCCCTGACGCATGAGAACGTCGCAGTAGCGGCGCATTTCTGCCTGGTCACTGGGGGCACGACCAATAAAGTGCTTAAAGCACAGCTCAATAAATTTAGGATTTGAGGAGTTGTAGTAAAACTCGTTGAGATAGACCTCAGAATGGCCCAGCTCGCGCAAGAACCGCTTGACGCCGATTTTATTCTTTAAAAATTCTGCCTCAATTTTGGCCAGCTGTTTGCGCTCAAACCCGTAGGGCTGGCGCTCCAGTACCTGAGCATAAATCTGGTGCAGAGCCGCCTGGCGTTCTTCCCCTGGAGACTGCCGACTCACCGTAATTTCTCTAATCGAAAACTCGTCTGTAGACGTCATGGCAAACTTTCCTGCAAGAGAGAGTATCAACCATCCTGTGGCTTATGCTCAGACTTCCCAGGAGCGAATTCTGCTCAATAATTTTGATGCTTTTCTTAACCAACAAAAATTGACCCGGCCATCGCAACAGCCGAGTCAATTTTTGTAGAACGCCGATTCTGACAACCAGGGTAGGGCGATCGCCCACAGCCGCGAGCCTTCAAACTAAGACTGTAGACCGAAGCCCAGTGGCCGTCAAGTCGTCACCCTTAGGCCCTATACCGGCACCGTCGGGCCATCGGTGTAGCGGCGCAGGTTAGCCCCCAGCAGGCGCAGCTTGCCCTCCAGATCGTCGTAGCCGCGATCGAGGTGGTGCAGACCCTGAATAGTGGTCGTGCCCTTGGCCGCCAAACCCGCCAGTACCAGTGCCGCCGAGGCTCGCAGGTCGGTGGCCAGAACAGGAGCCCCGGAGAGCTGATGCACCCCTTTGATAATGGCGCAGTTGCCGTTGAGGCGAATATCGGCGCCCATGCGGTTGAGTTCGGCCACGTGGCGCAGGCGATTTTCGAACACCGTTTCGGTGATCAGGCTGCTGCCTTCGCAGATTGCCATCAGCGCCATAAATTGGGCCTGCATATCGGTAGGGAAGCCCGGAAACGGCCCGGTTTGAATATCGGTCGGCGCGATCGAGTCGGAGGGCACGTAGCGCACTCGGCTCGGGCCATCGACGACTACCTGACCGCCCATTTCGTGGAGTTTGGCAATTACGGCGGTCAAATGCTCAGGAATGACGGGAGCCAGGCTGATTTCAGAGCGGGTAATCGCTCCAGCCACCAGAAACGTGCCCGCCTCAATGCGGTCTGGAATAATGCCGTAGTCGGTGCTGTGCAGACTGGGCACGCCGACGATAGTGATGGTGTTGGTGCCCGCCCCGCGAATCCGTGCCCCCATCGCGCGGCAAAAATTGGCCAGGTCAGTTACCTCGGGCTCCTGAGCCGCGTTTTCAATAATTGTTTCGCCGAC
Organism: filamentous cyanobacterium CCP3; assembly: GCA_003022385.1. Lineage (GTDB taxonomy): Bacteria > Cyanobacteriota > Cyanobacteriia > Phormidesmidales > Phormidesmidaceae > Nodosilinea. The sequence continues at coordinate 5,714 of PYGV01000261.1, forward strand.
CGCCAGCGTCGCGGCCATCATCAGGGTTTCGGTGGCCCCTACGCTGGGGTAATCAAGGTAAATTTTGGCTCCCTTCAACCGTCCCCCGCTGCCGGGCACGTAGGCGTGAACGGTGCCGTGCTCAATGTGCACATCGGCTCCCATGGCCTGAAGGCCCCGCACATGGAGCTCAACCGGGCGCGCTCCAATGGCACAGCCGCCGGGCAGGGGAATGCGCGCTACCCCCATGCGGGCGAGCAGCGGACCAATCACAAAAAAGCTGGCCCGCAGCCGACTGACGACGTCGTAGGGCGCTTTGGTGTGGGCAATGGTGCTGGCGTCGACGGTGAGGGCATCGCCTTCGCGCTTGAGCGTGACGCCCAGGGCGGTCAGCACCTCACCCATGCGAGCAATATCCATGAGGTTGGGGATGTTGCGAATGCGGCAGGGTTGGGAGCAAAGCAGCGTGCCTGCCATTACGACGAGGGCTGAATTTTTAGCTCCGCTAATTGTGACTTGGCCTGCCAGGGAAGCACCGCCAGTAATCTCGAGCACAGCACCATCCGCTTCGGCAGCGGTCAACGGGTTGGGCAAACCAATGGATGTAACGATGGCGGTGTCCTCCACAACTGATAACTCCACTTTTTCCCAAATTTTCGTCTAGATTCTACCCGAAACCATCAATTTCGCCATAGCAATCCAGATCTTTTTGCCAAACTTGGCCACATCAGGATAGCCGATTCGTTCAGAATCACGAAATCTTTTTTCAAACGCTTGACTCTGGTGCGCGATGGGTGCATGATTACAAATCGCGGCGCTAATAGCGTCCGGCCAGCGGAACTGGCGGAATTGGTAGACGCGCTAGGTTCAGGTCCTAGTGTTAGCAATAACATCCGGGTTCAAGTCCCGGGTTCCGCATCTGATAAACGAGTGACCAGGGGATAGAGGTATGCTCACGAGCCTGCAAAATCCCCTGGTCAAAGCTATTCGTAGGCTGCACCAGGCTAAAGCGCGGCGATCGCAGGCCCAGTTTTTGCTCGAAGGCACCCACCTGATCCAGGAGGCTCTGGCCGCCGACTATCCCCTAGCGATCGCCTGCTACACCCCCCCGTGGGCAGCGGCCCATCCCGATCTGGCGCTGTCCTTAAAACAATCAGCCGAGCGGGTGGAGCTGGTGTCTGAGGCGGTGCTAGCGGCGATGGCGACGACCCAGCATCCTGATGGAGTGGTGGCGATCGCCCCCCAGGTTTTTCGCGCGCCACAACCAGCGATTCAGGGCATTGGGCTGGCGGTGGAAACCCTGCAAGACCCCGGTAACCTGGGCACCATCATTCGCACGGCGGTAGCCGCCGGAGCCGAGGGGCTGTGGCTCAGCGCCGACAGCGTGGCCCCCGACCATCCTAAAGTGCTGCGGGCTTCGGCGGGGCAGTGGTTTCGGCTGCCCCTGGCGGTGGTAGATGAGCTGGATACTCTGCTCACGGATTGGGAGCAGGCCGGGGTGCAGATTGTAGCCACCAGCTCTCACGCCGCCGTGGATTACTGGACGGTGGATTTCACTCAGCCCACTGTGATCGTGCTGGGCAACGAGGGGGCCGGGCTGTCTGACGACCTCCAGCGCCAGGCCACGGTACAGGTGCGTATTCCTATGGCTGGGGAGGTGGAGTCGCTGAATGCAGGGATCTCAGCGGCGCTGTTGCTG
>PYGV01000043.1 GCA_003022385.1 filamentous cyanobacterium CCP3
TACGAATGGCTAAGTTATTCTGGCAATCTTTGCTGGCTGTGCCCGCTGCTCTGGGCGCGGCTGTGGCTGTCTCTGGCTCTGCGATCGCAGCTGAAGCGGCTACCACCCAGGTCAGCAACTTCGACCAAGACTCTGTTCAGCTGGCTCAAATCACCAGCGTGTCAGAGCTGACCGACGTGCTGCCCTCCGACTGGGCTTTCCAGGCGCTCCAGAGCCTGGTTGAGAACTACGGTTGTATTCAGGGTTACCCCGACCGCACCTTCCGTGGTCAGCGCAGCCTGACTCGCTTCGAGTTCGCCGCTGGTCTCAACTCCTGCTTAGATGTGATCGCGACCCTGATCGCTCAGTCGGGCATCAACCCCGACGACCTGGCCACCATCCGTCGTCTGCAAGAAGAGTTCCAGGCTGAACTGGCTACCCTGCGCGGTCGCGTCGATGCCCTCGAAGCTGAAACCGCTACCCTGCGCGCTCAGCAGTTCTCCACCACCACCAAGCTGCGTGGTCAGGCTGACTTCAACCTGGTTACCCCTATCGACATCGTTACTGGTGAAGCCAGCACCAGCTTTGCGGGTCGGGCTCGTCTCAACTTTGACTCCAGCTTCACTGGCAACGACCGCTTGCGGATTCGCCTTCAGGGTGGTGATGGTAACGCTATCAATGGTCTAGGTGGTCTGGCCAATGCTGGCGGTGCCAACTACAACGTCACCATTGACGACTTCTACTACAGCTTCCCCGTTGGCAGCCGCCTGACTGTCACGGCAGCGGCTCGTGGCCTTTCTGGTGACGACTGGGTTACCAGCACCATCGTGCCCTTCGACGGTCCCTCCGTGGCTGATGCTGGTGGTCCTCAGTTCTACGACTTCGGTGGTAGCACCTCCAATGGTGCTGGTGTTGGTGTGAGCTTTGCTCTTACCGACAACATTGTGCTTGATGCTGGCTACACTGCTTCCAATCCTGGCGGTGCTACTAACCCCGGTGTCGGTATTTTTGCTGCCAACAACCAGAGCTATATCGCACAGTTGAGCTTCTTGAGTGATGGCTTCTTGGATGCTGGTTTTGCTTACCTGCACAACGATCAGTCTACTAACTTCCAGGGTGGCCTGCCCGGCGCTACCGACACCTTTGCTGGTCTGTTGAACCTTGACTTTGGCGGCTTCTTTGTCGCTGGTCACGGCGCCTACAGCACCTTTAACGGTGGCAACGACTTCAGCTGGACCGCTGGTGTTGGCTTCAACAACTTCCTGGCTGAGGGTGCTCAGCTTGGGGTCTACGGTGGTCAGCTACCTCAGTATGCTGGTACGACTAACAACCCCTTCATTGTTGAGGGTTACTACGAGATTCCCTTCAACCAGTTCCTGACCATTACCCCTGCTGTCATCTACGGTGACATCAACACTGGTCTAGCTGGCAACGATGACACTGGTCTATGGGCCGCTCTGCGTGCCACCTTCCGCTTCTAGGTTGGTTTAGTCAACCGTTTAGTTGGTTAGGTTGTTCTAGTAATTTAAGGCTCTGCCCAAAGTGGCAGGGCCTTTTTTGTCGAGCTCAAGGTGCTGTGGTTTCGCTCCAATGGCCCTGGGGCAGCCATTGCCCGCCTAATGCAGTGACGCGATCGCGCGTCATGGTGTAAATCCAAGCTGTTTGTAGGGGCTGTTGCTGAAGATTGAAAACCGCGTGGCGATCGCGCCTATATTCGCTGCTCTCAAGGCGATCGGGGTAGTACTCTTCAAAGGCGTCAATGGCGTGTAAACAGTCATTGCTAGAGAATGTAAGCAGCATTCCCTGTACCCAGCCCGGTTCCAGTGTCATGGCAGGGTAGCCCAGCGGTAAATGATAGAGCCGACCCATCGCCAAGGCGGGTTGGCTAGCTACCAGGTGAGGCGCACAAAACTCGACAAAGGCTCGTTCTCCCGGCTTTAAGGTGCCGTAGACAAAGAGTGAACACGGAGAATCCATCAGGTTGTGGGAGCCAAACGAACCAGCGAACAACGGCTTCTATGCTACGAATAAACTTTACAAAGAATTGATAAACTCCATTAAAACTAAAGCGACAGGAGTTTGATCTCCGGATACTTTACCCTGGGAAAAGTAAGTTGAAGAGAAAGCTGTGCCTTGTCGTCCGTAGATATTCCCCTTAGTTGAATTACCCATGAGAATTTTAGTTACTGGTGGAGCCGGGTTTATTGGCTCCCACTTAATTGATCGGCTGATGACCGCCGGTAATGAAGTTATCTGTCTGGATAATTTTTACACGGGCCATCGCCACAACCTGCTGCACTGGCTCGACCACCCCTATTTTGAAGTCATCCGTCACGACGTAACAGAGCCTATTCGGCTGGAGGTTGACCAAATATATCACTTGGCCTGCCCCGCCTCGCCTGTACATTATCAGTACAATCCGGTAAAAACCATCAAAACCAACGTGATGGGAACACTCAACATGCTGGGGTTGGCTAAACGGGTAAAAGCTCGGTTTTTGTTGGCCTCTACCTCCGAGGTCTATGGCGACCCCGAGGTCCATCCCCAAACCGAGGAGTATCGCGGTAACGTCAATCCTATTGGTATTCGCAGCTGCTACGACGAGGGTAAACGCGTTGCCGAAACCCTGGCTTTCGATTATCACCGCCAGAACAACGTCGATATTCGAGTGGCCCGTATCTTCAACACCTACGGTCCCCGCATGCTCGAAAACGATGGCCGTGTGGTCAGTAATTTTGTGGTGCAGGCGCTGCAGGGCAATCCTCTGAGCATATATGGCACTGGGGCGCAGACCCGCAGTTTTTGCTACGTATCTGACCTGGTAGAAGGGTTGATGCGGCTGATGAACGGTGACTACATTGGCCCAGTTAACCTGGGTAACCCCGATGAGTACACCATTTTAGAGCTGGCCCAAGCGGTACAGTCGATGGTTAACCCTGATGCTGAACTGATCTATAAACCACTCCCTCAGGATGACCCCCAGCGGCGTAAGCCCGACATCACCCGCGCCAAGACCTTCCTTGACTGGAGCCCAACGGTACCTCTGCAGGAGGGCCTGAAGCTCACTATTGACGATTTTCGCGATCGCTTCAATCGACAAGGAACAACCACGGAGCTGCCGTCGACCCTACACTCTGTAGTAGGTTGACCAAGGCTGCCCGCAGCTGGGGCTGCTCGGTTGTGGGTACATCACCAGCCAAACAAAGGCTATTTACTATCTAGCCTGCTAAGGAACTATCAAGAGTACATAAAGTAAAGGAGTATTTTCTATGCGTGTATGTGTAATTGGTACCGGCTATGTAGGCTTAGTAACCGGCGTATGCCTGGCCCACGTGGGTCACGATGTGGTCTGCATAGATGTGAATGAAGAAAAAGTTAAGCTCATGCAGTCTGGGCAGTCGCCCATTTTTGAGCCCGGTTTGTCTGAACTGATGAAGTCATCTATGGCGGCGGGCCACCTCCAGTTTTCTACGGACCTGAAGGCGGGAGTTGAGCATGGTGAAGTTCTCTTTATTGCGGTGGGTACGCCGGCGCTGCCCACTGGTGAGAGCGATACGCGCTACGTTGAGGCCGTGGCCAGGGGTATTGGCACCCACCTCAACAGTGGTTACAAGGTGATTGTAAACAAGTCTACGGTGCCGATTGGCTCAGGCGACTGGGTGCGCATGATTGTGCTCGATGGGGTAGCTGAGCGGCAGCTAACCCCCGTACCCGCTGGTGGTATTCCTGAAACCACTCATCCCGAGGTGGTCGCCGACTTTGATGTGGTCAGCAACCCTGAGTTTTTGCGGGAGGGTTCGGCGGTGTACGACACCTTTAACCCCGATCGCATTGTGCTGGGCAGCAACAGCCCCCGCGCTATCGCCATGATGAAAGAACTCTACACCCCCATCGTCGAACGGCGCTTTGCCGAAGATACCAGCGCTGAGCCTGTGCCGGTGCTGGTGACTGACCTGAGTTCGGCAGAGATGGTGAAGTACGCGTCCAACGCCTTTTTGGCGACTAAGATCAGCTTCATTAATGAGGTTGCTAATATTTGCGATCGCGTCGGAGCCGATGTCACTCAGGTAGCCCAGGGCATCGGTCTAGATTCTCGCATTGGCAAAAAGTTTTTGCAGGCGGGCATTGGCTGGGGCGGCTCGTGCTTTCCCAAGGATGTGTCGGCCCTGATTCACACTGCCGACGACTACGGTTACGAAGCTCAGCTGCTCAAGGCTGCCGTAGACGTGAACAATCGTCAGCGCCAGATTACGCTGGAGAAGCTGCAGCAGGTGCTCAAAATTCTCAAGGGTAAAACCGTAGGCCTGCTGGGTCTTACCTTTAAGCCCGACACCGATGACATGCGTGATGCGCCCTCGCTGATCTTAATTGAGCAGCTCAATCGCCTGGGAGCCAAGGTGAAGGCCTATGATCCGATTGTTTCTCAGAGCGGGCTGCGCCATGGTTTAACCGGTGTGATTGTGGAGACCGATGCTACCCATCTGGCCGACCACTGCGATGCGCTGGTGCTAGTTACCGACTGGCAGCAGTTTCAAGATCTCGACTACGCCGATATGGCGCAGCGCATGAACAGCCCCATCCTGATCGATGGCCGGAATGTGCTCGACCGGGAGATGCTGGTGAGAGCTGGGTTCCAGTACCACGGTATTGGTCGCTAGGTATCTTGATCAGTATCTATCGATTAATTCAGCCCTGGGAAGCCCTAGCGCTTTTCCCAGGGCTGTAAACTATGAATAGCTAGTCGGTGTATTGAGCTGATACGCTGATTACTGTGCATCAGCCACTGCCGCAGCGATTGGGATGGCTGCACCGATAGCCCTCAGTCGATGGCCATTCGCCCTTGCTCTGTCCTGGTCTTGGCTATGTTGGTACTGCCCTGAGCAAATTAATCAGCAATCTGAGAGCTTAAATCCCCAGCTATAGTCCACTACCCTCTGGCGTCCGTTTGCTATGACCTCTTATCAGGCTTCTCCTAGTCCTGCCTACGCCCTTGAAGACGAAGCCTGGTGGGTGCAGCGCTGGGTTGAGTTACTCAACACTTATCGGTTTAAGAAGCGCTTGGAGCGCGGTCGCATTTATGCCCGAGAGGGCCATATTCTGAGTCTGGAATATAAGGGGTCTAAAGTGGCGGCCCTGGTGCAAGGTACGGCCGAAGAACCCTACAAGCTCTCTATCTGGCTCGACGCTTTCAGCGATGAAGACTGGAACTACGTCATTGACTCCCTTTCAGAGCAGGCCATTTATTCGGCGCAGCTGCTGGCTGGCGAAATGCCCGCTGAGATTGAGGCGGTTTTTACCGCTAACGGGCTGAGCCTGTATCCGTTTAACCTGTCGGAGGTGCATTCTAAGTGCAGCTGCCCTGACCCTAAAAACCCCTGCAAGCACATTGCGGCGGTGTATTACCAACTGGGCGACTTTTTTAGAGAAGACCCCTTTGTGCTATTTCAGCTGCGGGGGCGCAGCCGCGACAGTATTTTAGATGCCCTGCGGCAGCGGCGACAGAGCAGCGCTGGGCCTTCAGAAACGCCCTCAATGAGCGAAGAGGCTGGCACCCCGACCGGACCAGCGGTCTTCCATGGCCTCGATATGCAGCGGTTTTGGGCCTATGGCGAATCCTTAGCCCCAGATCTGGTGGTGATTACTCCGGCTGAAACCACGGTGCTCGATGTACTGGGCCGTATACCGCTGCCTCCAGAGGACGCACCCGTGGTGATGGGGCACCTAAAGGAGATCTACCAGGCGGCGGCCCAGCAGGCGATGGTGCAGGCCCTAGGCTGACCGGGTTAGCGAGAGCAGCCGTCGCAGGCCAAGCCAGCCGATGATAGAAAAGCCCGCTGCCAAAAGCAGGCTAATGACCGAGATGCGAATAGCCGATCGCCACGCTTCTGTTCTGACCCGGCGCTCGGCCTCTGCCCGACGGGTGCCAATTTCAGATTCAATCTGCTGCTGGGCCTGGTCGGCCCGCTGCTGCAAAAACTGAGTCAGGCCGTCGGGGTCGTCGCGGTACTGCTCAATATCGGGGGGGAGCTGACCACTCTGAATAGCCTGGTTCAGAAGTTCTTCGTTTTCTAGAATGGCGCCCAGCTGGCTTTGCTGCTGGCTGAGCTCAGTGGAGAGCCGCTGCTGGAGTTCGGTGGCAGCCTGGCTGGCTTCGGTGCCCACCTGAGCCAGGGCGGTTTGGCTGGAGAGGCGCACAGCGTTGAGGTGCAGCAGGGTGAGAAGCAAATAGACCAGCCCTAGTAGGCTTGCCAACGCACAGGCCCAAAACCTTAAGTCGGTCGTTAAGCTCTTGCGCTGGGCCATACGACCGACGGAGCTGTCTACCCATAGACCGACCAGCAGCAGGGCAATGCCGATCAGGGGCACAATGCCGCGATCGACCAGCTGGGTGGTCGTGGCTAGCTGCCACTGCACATTGGTGAGGTTGGGGGGAATGAGCAGAATGAGAAAATCTAGCAGGGCTGACAGAATGGCGATCGCGCCAGCTACCTTGAGGGCGATCGCGGCTAGGGGAGACGCCACCGGACTGGTAACAGCGGGTTCTGAAGTCATAGAGTTGGTCACTTGCTACAAGTAACCATTCTGCCCTGGCTGGTCGAGAAAACCACAAAATCGCTACAAAAGATTGGGGCTGGCCCAGCGCAGGGTACAGAGCACTCGTTGGGCCAGCCTCTGGCTAAGAATCGCTGGGGGCGGGTTGCCAGTCTTTGATCGCCCAGGTGCTGGCATCCCAGGGGGTGAACTCGACCTCGGTGAGGCGATCGCTGACCGCATTGGTCATCGCCCGGTGCACCACCGGAATCACCGCTACATCCTCAGCCAGCAGTTCATTCATCTGCTGAAACAGCTCGACCCGGCGATCGGGGTCGAGTTCCCGTTTGGCCTCTGCCCACAGGCGATCGTACTCGGGGTTGCAGTAGCGGGCGTTGTTGGGCTGCTGCCACTGGTTGGCCTGGGAGGCAATTTTGGCGCAGGTCCACCAGCCCATGTAGGTGGTGGGGTCAGGGTTTTCGTTGCCAATCGAGTACACCTGCATGTCGGCAAAAAAGTGGTTGAGGCTCTGGGTGTCTTTGGGGTCGGCGGAGAAAAACTCGTCCAGGCGCACCCGTGAAATTTGCACATCGACACCCAGCTCGGTAAGGCTGTCGCTGACGATGGTTTGGGTTTTTTGGCGCACCGGGTTCACCGCCGCCTGAAACAGCACCTCCAGGGGAACGCCGTCTTTTTCGCGGAGGCCGTCACCGTTGGTGTCGACCCAACCCGCTTCATCGAGCAGGGCTTTAGCCTGCTCCAGGTCGTAGGTGTAGGCGATCGCCTCAGACTGATAGTCGAGGGGGGCTACCAGCAGCTGGGCGGTGGGCTTGCCCGCGCTACCGTAGAGTTCTTTGGCGATAGTATCGCGATCGATCGCCAGATTAATGGCCTGGCGCACCCGCAAATCACTGAAGTAGGGGTGCGGCAGATTGGGACTGGAGCGTTCGCCATCTTCGGTGCGGGCAAAGGGGTTGGCAAAATTGAGCATGATGCGCTCGACCTGAGCGCCAAACAGGTGAGTCACGTGACCACTGGCGTCAGTTTCTAGCTCGCTGAGCGCTTCGGCTTCGACCTGGAGGTTATGGGCAAAGTCGGCCTCGTTGGTTTGCAGTACCTCGCGGGCGGCGGCGTAGGGGGCTAGACCACCGACGAGTTCGACGCGCTGAAAGGAGGGCCGTCCGCCCCAGTAGCTGGGGTTGGGCTCATAGACGACGGTGCCGCTCTCAAACCCCACGGCCTGGTAGGGGCCAGTCCCCACGGGTTGGAGGTTGGCCAGGGCATCGCGGGCGCTGGGGCCGTTGTGCTCCTCAAAGATGTGGCGAGGCAAAATCAGCCCGGTTTGCCCTGTAAAGGGCAATGACCAGGCGGGAGTGGGTGTGGCAAAGGGGATTTTGACGGTGTAGTCGTCGATCGCCTCGACGCTCTTGACCCCCTCGTAGTACTGGGCTGTGGCCGCTGCCACCACCGGGTTGCGAATGAACTCAAAGGTAAACACCACGTCATCAGCGGTGAAGGGCTCGCCGTCGGACCAGGTGACATCGGGCCGCAGAGTCCAGGTGACGGTGGTACCGTCAGCGGCTATCCCACCATTTTCAGCAGAGGGGATTTCGTCCGCCAAAAAGGGCACGAGTTCCCCCGCCTGGTTGTAGCTGGCCAGGGGCTCGTAGACAATGCGGGCGGCCTCAAAATCTTGGTAGCCGGTAGCCAGGTGAGGGTTGAGGGTAACGGCAGAGCGGCTGTAGAGCAACCGCAGGGTTTGCGGATCTCGCTCTGGGGCGACGACGGCTGTAGGGGTGGGCGCGGTGGCCAGGTCGGTAGATTGGCTACAGCTAACGGTGGTGGCTAGGGCCACGCCAGCGGCAGCCACCAGGAGTACGGTGCGAAACCCTGATCTGATCATTACTTAACGCTATCTAACCCAAAACGACAGTGCTGCCAGCTTCACCCTCGCACCTTATAGTAGACAATTTAGGTGTCTATGCGGTCGGCGGCGATCGCGAAAGCAACGGGCAGTCTTTTCATCTATCCCTATGTCTATCAAGGGCGGCGGCTGGGTTCCCGGAAACTTTGAAACTGAACTGGAACTGACCTTCTGTATCGCGCTTTATGTCGCGCCAGGGGACGCCCTAACCACCGGGGTGCTAGCCCTGGGCTGAGACGCTTTGGGCCTGATAGCGCTGCAGGTAGGGGTGATAGCAGCTGGCGGCAATGCCCGCCTTGGCCGAAATCATGACGGCAATATGGCTAGGCTGAACGGCGGCAAAAAACTCGTCTATCTGTTGGTCACTCAGGGGCTGGGCTTTCCAGTATTCGTGGCACAGCGGCGAGCAGTCATAGAAGTGATGAGCGGATTGGCCCAGCACCTGGTCTACAAACACTCCGTAAAGAATATATTCCGAAAGGGTCTTGGATCGGGCCAGGGTTTCTAACCAGGGGCGGTCCCAGATCTGCTCCAGGCGATCGCGCAGGGCCTGGACATGGCTCTGCCGCCAGCTAATCAGATTGCCGATATAGTTGGGGCGCACCACCCCATTGCAAAAGCCCTTCAACCCCAGCAGTCTGTAGGCTGTCGCGTAGAGGGGGTCAAAGGCGGGGGTATAAAACTCGGGTACTCGAAATAGCCGCGTTTGCCCCTGGCGGTTAAAGGTGGTCAGGTCAAAGGGACGAATAAAAGCGACGTCCGAATCGACAAAAATAGTGGTTGGCTCAGGGGCACTGGCGGCAAAGGAGAGCTTGACCAGCTGCTGTAAGACCCAGTTGCGAATGGGCAGAGTTTTTAAGCTCAACCAGGTTTTATGCACCAGAGGAATGCGGTGAATCCAGGCGGGCAGCAGCGTCTCGACGGGAATAATTTCGGTGCTGCCGTTGGCCAATGACTTGAACTGTGAATAGTCGCGCTGGTCAACAATGATGTAGTGCCGCACGGGAGTCTGGCTAAAATAGCCAACGCTTTCTACTAAGAGCTGGCAGCGCTCGTAGTCGGGTCTGTAGCTGGGAGTAACCAGGGCAAAGGACGGCACAGAAGAGGGCATGGTGGCGGCTCAAAGAATCGTCAGGGGGCGCGATCGCGGTGCCGATACGGCTGGCCAAATAGGACAAATCGGTGTTGTCATGGCCCGCCTATGACCTTGGGCGTAAATAAAAAGAAGCGGTGAAAGATAGACTAAAAGCATAAAGCAGACATGTTGTAATCAAACAATCAATAAAAAAGTGAATAAGTTGGCAAAATTAGCTACTCTTGGGGGCAGCAGCTCCCTTAGTGGTTGAGTGTTGAGTGTGAGACTACGCGACCAGGACCAGGCACCATTATGACTGACACGACGGCTTCAAGTGCTTCCCCAGAGCCCCAAGGCAACCGTTCGACCGGCAGCGGGGAGGAGGTCATAATTTACCCCCCGACCCACTCAGGGGATGATTGGGAAACGGTGACAATGCCTGGCCAGTTGCCCCTGGCCGACGATTCGGGGTTTGCAGCCGAAACCGATGATATTTCGACGGTGCTGCAGCATGAGCTGGTGCCAGCGGTTGCCCCGACTGACGCCGAAGCTGCGGTTGAGCCCCTGGCCCCTGAGCCTGCTGAACCTGCCCCAGAAAATCTGGTACAGCTCATCCAAGACCTCAACCAGTGCAACGATGCGCTGCTGCTGCGCGTGACTGAGCTAGAAGATGATCTGGAGCGATCGCAGGTAGCCCTCCAGGCTGAAGTTGAGCGCAACCAGGTCCAGACTCATCCTGGCGCACTGCCTCTCGCCGCTACCCCTGGCCCCGTACAGCAGCAGATCGCTCAGCTGCTCAGCGAGCTTGACATCGCCAACGACGGCCTCAGGCGCACCACGATTCACAATGAAACCCTACAGGCCGAGCTCGAGGTGAGCCAGCAGCGGGTGGCCCAGCTCGAGCGCGAGTGCACCCTGCTTCAGCAGCGCTTTAGCGAGAAAAATACGGCGCTGCACCAGGCTGACGAAACCTGCCGCGACCTCAAGGCGCGGCTGCACCGTCAGCAGCGCTATACCCTGCAGTTTAAGGCCGCCTTAGAAAAGTGTTTGAACATGACGCCTGGGGCAGCGGCAACCGGCCCTGTCGCCTTGCAGGGGCAGCTCTTGAGTTCTGCCGTGGAAGAGCCAGGTCAGCCGGTTGCTATGCCGCGATCGCAGCAAATTCAGCCTTGGTCGGCTGGGTCAGACGCTTCGACCAGCAACCCCAGCCTGACTCACCTGCTGCGCGGTTTGCGGGGGGCAGGGCCGAGCCCAGCACCCCAGCGCAATCTACCTGAGGCACCAGCCCAGGTCAATATCCTCGAACCGCTAGCTCCTGCTGTCGCTCAGGCGTCGTCCCAACCGGAGCCCGAACCTGAGCCGGCTCCAGCGGTCTCGATCGCACCCGACCCTTGGCTAGAGCCACCCGCGTCGCCTTCTGAACCGGCGGCCTCGACCGCTGAGTCACCGTCTCTTTTCACCGAGCCATCGCCCTGGGGTGAGCCTATCGCCCCGGTGACACCGCCTGCCCCAGCAGCAGCCAAGACTGCACCGATAGATCCCCTCCCGCCGGTTGAGCGGCCTCCTGCTGCGGCCCCAGTGGCTCCGGCAGCAGCGGCTCCGGCCCCGGCAGCGGCGACCGCTCCGGTGGCGGCGACCGCGGCGGGGCCTGCTCTACCGGCCTATCTCAGCAGCAGTAGCGGCAAGGCATCGCCCTCGCCCCTGGTCTACCCGCTGCGATCGCAGAAAAAAATCAAGACCATTGCGGCGGTAGAGCTACCCAGCTTTGGTCGCACTGTGCGGCGGCGGTAAGCCTAAAACGACGATTCTTAAGAGCTGCGATCGCCGCCTCTGGAGGCAGGAGTAGTGCTTTCAGCCGCTGAGCCAGAAGACCCGCTGCAATCCGTGGAGCGGGATCTGATATGAAGTCCGATTAATTAGCCAATAGAAAGCGATTTGCTTGTCATTCCCGCGCAGGCGGGAATCCACTCTGGAGTACCTTATCCACAATGGATTCCCCCTTCCGTGGGAATGACAGAATAGGACCATTTAAGCGGACCTGATATGATACCGCATCTAATTCCCAGACCCCCGGTTCACATAAGACCAAACCGTAGGGACGCATGGCATGCGCCCTGCCGAATCGGGGTTTTAACTATATTTAGCTACTTAAGGTGGTGGCCAATAACCATTTGCAGCAGCGTCGGTTCACCGCCGGGCTGGTGATATTTGTCGGCCCAAGTACGAACTACTTCGTCAAGCTCTTGCAGGGCCGTCTCTCGATTGGCGACGGGAATGTCTAATTCTTCTAGCACTCGCATGGTGCCTGGAATGCCGTTGGCCCACTCGCGCATCATGCGAAAGTACTGGGCCGTGTCGTCCACCATGGCGTACATGCGCTCCTGGTCATCGACCGGCGCATAGGAGGCGCGGGCCAGCCCGTAGTAGGAGGCGCCCCAGGAGGCATCAATGCGAGCTACGGTGCCTGAGTAAATCAGCCGCCGCCGAATGTGCTCGGCCAGCGCTTCGCTCAGCGGCACGCGGTGGTCTTCGGGCAGGTCATCCTGCGACTTTTCGTGCAGAATTTCAATCAGTTCTAGAAACTGGAACGAGTTAATGATGCGGGCATCGGGGCAGGGCGTTGGCAGCTTGCTTTCTAAAATCGTTTTTTCTTCGCTGGTCAGCGAGGTGCCCGCTACCCGCGACTGCCCCGGCTGCCACGGGTAGCGCCGCAGCCACATGTAGGGAAACTGAATTAGATAGCGGGGCTCCTGGGACCCCAGCATTTTGAGCAGTTTGCCCTCGGTCAGGGCCTGGCGCATTTCTTCGACAATGGCTTTGACCCGCTTGGGCTCGATGTGGTGCAGGTGACCCGTCATGCGCAGGTTTTCGCCCTGCTCCAGGTAGGTCATATAGATGGCGCACTTGGCGGCGGTGGCCGCCGCGTCTAAAAAGGCACCGTGGCGATGACCGCCCGTGCGCATGGCGCTAAAGGCGATATACAGCAAGATCTGGTCAATGGCGCTGGGGCTGAGGCGGCGAATGAGCGCATCGTCTTCTACCGCCAGGGAAGACAAAGGCATAGAAACAAGAGGTTCAGCCATCGGACTTGGGAAAACTCAAAACAACAGGCGGTAGCGCGACCCACGCTGCTAAGGGTGCGAAACCGTTGAAAATCGCCAGAAACACGCAAATACAGCTTAGTCTAAAAGGCTGAAAAGAATATGTAAGCTTGTGAACTTGAGGTAAATACTTTGAATTTATAAAGCTTTGGGCCTGGCTCTGCTAGCTTAGCGCTGGGTTAGACATGCTTATAGCACTGAGCGACCCCAGGCTATTACCCCTGATTGATCCTAAGTGTGACGCAAAACCCACCTGTTTCAACCAGCGCCAAAGGTTAATTTGTTGAGTCAGGTAAATTGGCCGGAGAGTAGACGGTTTGTTGCCTTTTCTACTGCTTTTGAAGGGAGCCTTTTAGGCGCTGGTGGTGCCTGGCTCAACAATTCTGCCACTGCCTCGGTAGGCCAGTTGAACAGGGTGAGTGGTCGTAGATGTGGGGGGAGTTGGGTCAACCCGGCCACTGCCGCGAAAGCTGAGTTGATTGGCGATCGCGGGTACCCGGCTGAGCCGACCGCTGCCGCGATCATCCTCGGCGCCAGTGGTGGCGCTGAGGCTAGCTTCAGCGTAGGATTGGAGTGCGGCAGATAACCCGAGGGGGGCGACTGGCAGCAGCAGGCCCAGGCTAACGGCGCAGGCCAAATGAGTCATCAAGGAACAGTTGGAGGAAGGGTGCATAGGACGTGGCCTTGTTAGCGCTTCTAGTCCTAGTTACAAACCTGTGCACCGTCAGTCAGGAAAATCTTTATCCGTAAATTCGCGGATTTTGAAAATTTAGTAGTCCCCGGCACGGAATTTCTCCCTTGCGAGGACTGCGCTCAAACAACCAGGTGCCGGGGTTTAAGCGGGTTGAGGACGGTTCTGGGTCAGGCTGCGGCTGCGGGCGAAGGCTAAAAATACGCCGAGGCGAGGGCGAAATATTTACTCAAACTTTATCAATGGGCAGGCGATCGCAGCGGAAACCGCTAGAAGCGGTCATCAATTAACGGCTGATAGTTTGACAGTCAATGGTGACGGCCTCTCGTCTTTTGAGGGATTGGGGCCAGTATCGATCCCACGACCTGGGGCGCAGCTGGAGCATTGTGGTTGCGATCGCAGAAAAACCCCTAGCTGCAATAGTCAGAACCGACTAAACGATCTAATCTATGGGGAATACGTTTGTGTAATTGAGTTCAGACCTGGTTGCAGGCCTTAGTTTAGATTAGAGGCAGGGTCTCCTGACGAGCCGTTTGGGGTCAGCCTGTAGCCAATGTTCGTTGAGGTGTGGTCGTGCCCCCATTAGCCCTGGCAAACCGGATAACCTGCGTAACCCCTTCCATGACTCTGGCGATTGCGGCCCGGGCCAAGGCGATGAAGGCCGAGGGTTTGCCGGTGTGCAGCTTTAGCGCAGGAGAGCCCGATTTTGATACCCCCGACCACATTAAGGCAGCGGCCAAAGCGGCCCTCGATGCCGGTAAAACGCGCTACGGCCCGGCAGCGGGTGAACCGGCGCTGAAGCAGGCGATCGCCCACAAGCTACAGCAGGACAACGGCCTCTGCTATGGTCCTGAGAATGTCATTGTCACCAACGGCGGCAAACACTCTCTCTACGGCCTGATGATGGCCCTGATTGAACCCGGTGACGAGGTGATCATTCCGGCTCCCTACTGGTTGAGCTATCCCGAAATGGTCAAGCTGGCCGGGGGAACGCCGGTGCTGGTGCCCACCACAGCTGAGCAAAACTACCGCATTACCCCGGCGCAGCTGCGCCAGGCGATTACCCCCAAAACCAAGCTGTTTATTCTCAACAGCCCCTCCAACCCAACGGGAATGGTCTACTCCCCAGACGAAATTGCGGCGCTGGCGGCGGTGGTGGTTGAGGCCGATATTTGGGTGGTGTCGGATGAAATCTACGAAAAAATTCTCTACGACGGGACTAGTCATCTGAGTATTGGGGCAGTGTCGCCTGAGGCCTTTGAGCACACCATTGTCAGCAACGGCTTTGCTAAAGCCTACTCTATGACCGGTTGGCGGGTGGGCTATCTGGCCGGACCAGCGGAGTTGATCAAAGCGGTAGCCACGCTGCAAAGCCACAGCACTTCTAATGTGTGTACCTTTGCCCAGTATGGCGCGATTGCGGCCCTCGAAGGCCCGCAGGACTGCGTTACTACCATGGGCCAGGCTTTTGCCGAGCGGCGAAAGGCGATCATCGATCGCTGTCGCGCCATTAGCGGTCTCAGCTGCGGTGAACCCGAAGGCGCGTTTTATCTCTACATCGATATCAGCGCTTTGGGTGTGCCCTCCCTCGACTTTTGTACCCAGCTGCTTGACGAAAAATACGTAGCCGCTATCCCCGGCATCGCCTTTGGCTCTGAGGGCACCATTCGCCTCTCCTACGCGACGGGTATGGAGACCATTCTAGAGGGCATGGATCGGCTGGACGCATTTGTAGCTGCGCGTTTGGGCTAGCGCTAGGAGGGTTTAGGCAGGGCCCGATTGTGTTCCTTTCATTACATGTGATGTCGGTGGCTTAGTTTAAGCCTCAGGTAGGAATACTAATAGAGTTGTTGGTATTGCCGGCTACATGGTGCATCGCTTACCTAAGCAGTTGAATCGCGGGGTGTTGAGCCGTCTGCCGCTGCGGCTGCTAATTGTGGTGCCCTTTGTGCTGCAGGTGTCGGTGGCGGTAGGGCTGACGGGGTGGCTGTCAATTCGCCAGGGGCAGCAGGCGGTGAATCAGGTGGCCAGCCAGCTGCGAGATGTGGTCTCTCAACACATCGACTATAAGCTGGCCAGTTTTTTGACTGACTCGCATCTAGTCAACCAGCTCAACTACGATGCGATCGCCCTGGGGCAGATCGATCCAACCGATCAAGAGCAGCTGTTTCGCCAATTTATGCAGCAGTCAGAGCAGTTCAACCACATCGACTCCATCTTTTGGGGTCAGGCTAACGGCGAGTTTGTTGGCCACACGAATCTAGGGCAGGAGACTCACCAATTCATGCGCGGGGGGCCCTCCGTGGACAACCACATTCAATTTTTTCAAGTCGATGAGACCACTGATCAGCCCGTTCAACTGGTCAAGTCTTCTCCAGGCTGGTCGACTACCACCCGACCTTGGTACCAGGCGGCGGCGCAGGCGAAGGGACCCGTGTGGGGGGACATTTTTCCGTACCATGCCTTTCCTGTACTGGCAATTTCGTCATCTAGACCTGTGTATGGCGGTGGGGGGGAACTGCTGGGTGTACTGGGCAATAACTTCTTCCTCACCCACATCAGCACCTTTTTGAGGCAGATGCACATCAGTGACCACGGGCAGGCGTACGTAATGGAGCGAACTGGCCTACTGGTGGCGACCTCAACCGATGCAGCCACTTACACCTTGGTCGACGGTCGGCCACAGCAATCTTACGCGGTCACCAGCTCAGACCCACTGATTCGAGCTAGCGCCCAACTGCTGCTGAATCAGGCCGGGGGAGATTGGTCGGCGATTCAGGCCCAGCAGAGTGAGTTCAAACTCGATCGCAAGCGCCAGTTTATGCAGGTTTCTTCCCTCACGGATGTCTATGGCCTGGACTGGTTGATCGTGGTGGTCATGCCCGAGGACGACTTTATGGCCGACATTAAAGCCAGTCGCCACAATACGATCGCCCTGTGCGCCCTGGCGCTAGTCGGCGCGATCGCCTCTGGCCTCTATACCAGCCGCTGGATTACTCGGCCCCTGAGTGACTTTAGCTCGGCCTCGCAGGCCATTGCTGACGGTAACCTCAACCAGGAAATCGGCCCAACGGGCATGCAGGAGCTAGAGGGGCTGGCCCAGGCCTTTAACAGCATGGCCGCGCGGCTGGAGTCGTCGTTTGGCGACCTGCAGCGCTCAAAGGCCGATGTGGAGCGGGCCAACGCCGAAATTCAGCAGCAGGCGGCCCTGTTTCGCCTGATGGCCGAAAACATGAGCGATTTGGTTTGCCTGCACAGCCTGGATGGTACCTATCTCTACGTCAGCCCCTCAGCGCAGTGGCTGTTGGGCTATACCTCTGAAGCGCTGATCGGTCGACACCCCTGCGACCTGGTGCACCCCGACGACCGCTCCGACTGTCAGCGTCTGCATTCACCCGCTGATCGCGAATCCTTGACGCGGCAGCCCGTGGTCTGCCGCATGCGCCACCAGCAGGGCTACTACATCTGGCTAGAGACGTTTTCGCGGCCCATTGTCGATGCCACGGGTGCGATGGTGCAGCTCCAGACGGCCTCGCGCGATGTCACCGACCAGGTGCGAATGCGCCGCCAGCTTGAGCACGACGCCTGCCACGACAGTCTGACCGGGCTACCCAACCGCAAGCAGCTCCAAGAGCGGTTAGATATGGCCCTGCGGCAGGCCCAACTCGATCGCAGCTACCGCTTTGCCCTGCTGTTCTTAGATATTGACCATTTCAAGGTGGTCAACGACAGTCTGGGTCATCTGATTGGCGATGAGCTGCTGATGGAGGTGGCCAGTCGGCTGATGGCTGTGCTGCGATCGAGCGATCTGGCGGTGCGCCTGGGGGGCGATGAATTTATGGTGCTGCTGGAGACTGTCGACAGTTTTGATCAGGCCCAGGCGATGGCCGAGGACATTTTGGCCATGCTGCGCCAGCCCTTTCAGCTCAGCAGCCACCAGATGTTCGCTACGGTCAGCCTGGGTCTGGTGATGGGGAGTGCCCACTACCAGTCGGCCTCCGACCTGATTCGCGATGCCGATACGGCCATGTACCAGGCAAAAGCCGGTGGGCGTGACGGCTACCAGGTCTTTGACAGCGGCATGCACGATCGCGCGATCGCCCGCCTTACGCGCGAAACCGAGCTGCGCTCCTCCCTGCTGAACCACCCTGAAGAGTTTGTGCTCTATTACCAGCCCATTATTGATCTGCAAACGGCTGAGGTGAGAGGGTTTGAGGCACTGGTGCGCTGGCAGCACCCCCAGCGGGGCCTGGTGATGCCCGGTGACTTTATTTCGGTGGCCGAAGAGACGGGGCTGATTGTGCCCCTCAGCTATTGGCTGCTAGAGCTAGCCTGTAGCCAGATGGCCACCTGGCAGCGTACCTACTCCCAGGCGCAAGGGCTGACGGTCAGCGTCAACCTGTCGGCGCTGCAGCTGCACAGCAACGGTTTGCTAGAGCGGGTCGATGCGGTGCTGGGCAAGGCGGGGCTGCCGCCGCCCAGTCTGGTGCTAGAGATTACCGAAAGCATGCTGATCGACAACATCGACGACACAATCGCGGTACTCAACGGCCTGCGCCAGCGGGGAATTGCCCTCAGCATTGACGACTTTGGCACCGGCTACTCGTCGCTGAGCTACCTGTACCGCTTCCCCATCACCAGCCTCAAGATCGACCGCTCCTTTGTCAGCCAGATGGAGACCAGCCTCAGCCACGAAAAAATTGTCCACACCATTGTTAACCTGGGGCGGCAGCTGGGCTTTAGGGCGATCGCCGAAGGGATTGAAACCTCAGAGCAGGTCAGCGCCCTCAAGCGGCTCGGCTGTGACTACGGCCAGGGCTACTGGTTTGGCCGACCCCAGCCCGCCGCCGAAGTTGATAGCTGGCTGGCCCAGGCTACTGCCTACTACCGGCCTCAACCGGTGGCTTAAGTCGGCGGTCAACCCAGCGCTTGGCCTTGTAGATCGCCTCGGTGCGGCTGACCACGCCGGGTACCGCTACGGCACAGCCGCGATCGTAGGTAGCCCATACGGCATACAGCGGCAGCCCGTCTTCGGTGCTCTGGTCAAGCTCCAGGAAAAAGCCCCGGTAGGTAAACGACAGCACGACGTGGGGATAGTCTGGGTCGGCAAACAGCATAGGGAGAGGGGATAAGGTTCAAGGCGCGAGATTCAAGGAGTCTCGTCTAATGCTCCCTTCGACTCCGCTCAGGGAACGGCGATGGCTATTTTCGTTGGTGGGGGTGCGGCGTCAGCGGCATGGACGATTGCTATGAACCAAGAAAGAGGCGAGCCGGAGCTCGCCCCTGTGAGTCGCGGAGCACGACTGTTGACGGCCGCCAGACTAGGCAGTGGCGAGGTTGCTGGCGGCAAAATCCCAGTTCACAACGTTTTTAAGAAAGGTATCGATGTAGTCGGGGCGCTTGTTCTGGTAGTCGAGGTAGTAGGCGTGCTCCCAGACATCCATGGTGAGCAGAGGCACCTGATTGGTGGGCAGGGGGTTGTCGGCGTTGGCGGTTTTGGTTACTTTGAGGGTGCCGTTGTCGAGCACCAGCCAGGCCCAGCCGCTGCCAAACTGGGCGGCCCCAGCGGTCTTAAATTCTTCGGCAAACTTGTCAAAGCTGCCAAAGTCGGCGTCAATTTTGCTGGCCAGATCGCCCGAGGGGCTGCCGCCACCGCCGGGCTTCATGGAGTTCCAGTAAAAGGTGTGGTTCCAGGCCTGGGCACCGTTGTTGAACAGGGCCTGCTTGGAGCTGTCGCCTGCGATCGCTTTAATCACTTCCTCAATGGGTTTGCCGTCGTAGTTGGTACCTTTGACGCCATCGTTGTACTTGCTGACGTAGGCGGCGTGGTGCTTATCGTGGTGAAATTCCAGCGTGCTCTTAGAAATATAGGGATCCAGAGCATCGTAGGCGTAGGGCAGGGGGGGCAATTCGTAGGCCATAGGGCTCCTTGGGGGTTAAGGCCGAGGGCATCATAAATCGCTTGGCCTACAAAAAACTATCCCCCTGGGGTGGAGGGGGATAGGGTAAATAGCCCATTTAAGTAGCCTTTATAGGAGTATTTGGCCGATGCTTAGCCCTGAATCGACACCAGTTCGATGTCAAAAATTAGGGTTTCTCCCGCCAGAGGGTGATTGGCGTCGAGGGTGACATCGGCCTCGGAAAGATCGGTCACCATCACGGGCACAATTTGGCCCTGGGGCCCTTGAATTTGCAGCTGCTGGCCGACATCGAGCGGAATATCGTCGGGAATGTGGTGGCGTTCGACGACCATCACCATTTCTTCCCGATGGGGACCGTAGGCCTTCTCAGCCGGAATGACCTCGGTTTTAGCATCACCGGGGGTCATGCCCACCACCGCCGCCTCGAAGCCCGGAATCACCTCGCCACTGCCGATCGCAAATTCTAGGGGGTCGCGATCGCGCGAGGAGTCAAACACGGTGCCGTCTTCGAGCCTGCCAGTGTAGTGAATGGCAACGCTGTCGCCTGATTTAGCCTGGGTCATAGAACTGTCCTTGTAATGCACTAGGGTTATCGCGGGGTTAGACAAGCTGTCCTGTTCACGCTAGCGGGCATTTTGGTGCACCCCGGCAATACTAGAGATTTTCCTAAGGTTTCGGGCCAGGGCAGCTGGTCCAAAAGGGGCTAGAGGTGAACCTGCGCGATCGCTAAACCCCTTGATATGCTGTAGATAGAGCATTGCCCCCAGTCTGAGAGCCAAAATCTCCACGATGGCTACCTCCATCGACAAACCCATGCCCCAAGCCGAGGCCAATATCTGGCTGAGCGAGTGTCAGGCCATTCTGCAAGGGGCGGTTGGCGGCTTTTTGTTTGGCATTCCGCTGCTGTATACCGTAGAGGTGTGGTCAATTGGGGCCGCCACCGATCCGCGCTGGCTGCTGGCGGTGCTGGCGGCCACCCTGATTGGCGTAGGGCTGCTCACCCAGGTCGAGGGGTTTCGC
Organism: filamentous cyanobacterium CCP3; assembly: GCA_003022385.1. GTDB lineage: Bacteria > Cyanobacteriota > Cyanobacteriia > Phormidesmidales > Phormidesmidaceae > Nodosilinea. Next base: position 20,243 of record PYGV01000043.1, read on the forward strand.
CAGACCCTCAGCCTGCACCCTCTGGAGGCCCTGCTCGAAAGCATTGAAGCGGTTGCCATTGGGGTGGTGTGCGCGACGCTGGCCCTGGTGCTGCTGCGCCGCATTACTCTCGCTACGCCCCTGGCGGAAGTGCTGGGCAAAGTGGTGTTTGAGGCTGTACCCTTTGCCCTGGGGGTAGCCCTGGCGCGATCGACCTTGCAGGGTAAGCGGGGGCGCAATGTTAGGGCAGAAACCAGCTCTGAGCCGGAGGCAGACCCCACCGCGAATCGCCGCACGACAGCCCCTCTGTCGCGGCGGTTGTCCTCTCCTAACCGGGGCAATCTGGGCGATGCCCTGGTCGATTTTGATGCGGCCCTGATCGGTGCGGTGCTGATTGCCTTTAGCATTGCCCCCACCGAGGAAGTACCTCTGCTGGCCGCCTCCCTACCGCCGCTGTGGCTGCTGCTGATTATGGCGGCTTCCCTGGGCCTCTCCTATGCGGTTGTGTTTGCCTCGGGCTTTACCGATCGCGCTGAGCGGCGGCAGCGGGGCCTGCTGTTTAGCCCCATTACCGAAACCCTGGTGGCCTACCTGGTGGCGCTGCTGACCTCGCTGGCCATGCTGGTGCTGTTTCAGCAGCTCAACCCCAGCGACCCCTGGTCAGAGTGGCTGAGCAACATTCTAGTATTAGGACTGCCGGCCTCCATAGGCGGGGCCGCAGGGCGTATCCTGATCTAATGGACTTGCCAACCCCTTCCGACCGCTCCCAGCCTGCCGATACGTCTAAACGCTTCACCCAGCGCTCTGCTGCCGAGTGGGTGACATTTATCGTGGCCTCGCTCATTTTGCTGGGGCTGGTGGGGCTGATTCTTTTCGACTGGCAAACCAACCAAACCCAGCCCCCTGCTTTTGCGGTGACGGTGTCTGAGGCGGTGCGCGTCACCGATGGCCGCTACTACGTGCCCTTTGCCATTACCAATACTGGCGGTCGCATTGCCCGTATGGTGCAGGTAACAGGCGAACTCAACATCGAAGGGGCCGACGACGAGACGGGTGAGCAGCAGATTGACTTTCTCTCGGGCCACGAGACCAAGGCGGGCAGCTTTGTCTTTACCCACAATCCCCAGGGGGGGGATTTAGTGGTGCGGGTGGCCAGCTACAGACTGCCTTAGAATGCTTTGCAGTGGGGCGCGAGACCATAGGCATCCCTAGACAGACAGCAGGGGGATGCATGTTGGGTTACGTTTTAATTTTGCTGGCAACGGTTTGCTTTGGCGCCCAAAACCTGATTACGCGGGTGCTGTTTACGCCCTCTGACCTGCTGGGAATGGTCGAAACCGGCGGCTTTGTGGCACCGACTCTGCCCAACTCATTTTTGCTGATGTTTATGCGCATGCTGGTAGGGGTGCCGCTGATGGCGGTGCTGCTGCCGCCGATATACCCGGCTATGTGGGCTGACCTGCGTCGGTTAGGTTTGGCCAGCTACCGCCGTGAACTCTACCTGGCCCTGGTAGGCGGGGTGCTCATGTTTTCGTACCTGGCGCTGCTGTATGTGTCGGTGGGTCGCATCGCCGCTGGCATCGCGCTGACCCTGTTTTTTACCTTTCCGGTCTACACGGCGCTGCTGGACTGGTACTGGTTTGGCCACCGCCCCAGCGCGAGTCGCTGGGCTATTTTGGCGCTGATTTTGTTGGGCAGCGCGCTGACGATTCCCATGACGGGGGCGGCGATTGAAAGCTGGCTGGGGGTAGTCTTTGGGCTGGCCTCGGGCGTGGTCTATGCCTTCTACACCGTAGCGGCTCAAAAAGCCTTTGAAACCTTTCACCCGGTGCCGTTTACGGGCATTAGCTTCGCGGTGACGCTGGTGCTGTCGGCGGCGTGCCTGCTGCTGTGGCCGGTGGAACTGGCGGGGCTGCTGTGGCCCGCGCTGTGGATGGGGGGCCTGCTGTCGGCGATCGCCACTCTGACCGGCCACGTACTCAACAACCTGGGCATTCGCGTGGTGGGGGCCACCGCTGCCTCCATGCTGGGGGCAGCCAACCCTGCTCTGACAGCGGTACTGGCCTGGGGCATCTTGCAGGAGCAGCTTTCTCTGGTGCAGGGGCTGGGGGTGCTGCTGGTGACCGTCAGCGTGGGTCTGCTGAGCCTGACCAAGCCTTCGTAATCAGCGAACCTTAGGATCGCGAATCAAACAATGTGGGATAGCCGTCCCGGCTGTCCACGGTCAGGCAAGATGCCTGACCCACAAGAATTGCACCTTAAAAAATCCACGTTCCTTAGCCTGATGCAGCGATCGCCTCGATACCATGCCCCCATGGCCTAAAAAGACTCCAGATCTTCGGGAAATCTATCGCTGAAAAGCTGCTCAGAGGTGAATGGGCACTGTCGAGGTAGGGTTTTGGGATCAAGGAGTGTTTCTCGCCCTACTAATAGCAACCCTAGCTGATAGCCCTTGGCAACAGCTTCGTCTTGATAGCTTTTTAGACTAGGGTTTTGGTCGAGCAAGTCTAAAATTTGCAGTCGCTGCTCTTGAATCGTGTATTTACAGCTTTTGCTGCGGTGACTGGCCTGATACTGCTACTTCAGCAGATGACCAGTGAGCACTCCCAATCGATTTTTGAGTTCTTGCTTTTGCTGTCGGCCCAAAGACTCAATTTCCTCGACTAAATTCACTACGTCTAGACGCCCAATTTTGCCCTGGCGCAAGAAGTTGGCCTGTGCTTGAGTCCAGGCATAAAAATCGGTTTCGTAGAGGTCAGGCATCATTCAACCTCCTCTGGCTTGGGTGTATCTCAACGGTGCCGCCATACTTGCTTCAGCATATTCTCAAGGCTGAACTGTCTCTTCTACAAGGGCAACCGCTGGAATGACCCTGGCTGAGGGACAGAGATCCGCCAGATCGCAGCGATCGCATTTAGGGTTGCGGGCGTTGCACACGGCCCGCCCGTGGTACACCAGCCGAATCGACCAGTTCTCCCAATCGGGCTGGGGCAGCAGCAGCATTAGGTCGCGCTCGATCTTGACTGGGTCGGCGTGTTTGGTCAGCCCCAGCAGGTTAGTAATGCGCTTGACGTGGGTGTCGACGGTGACGCCGCCGTTGATGCCGAAGCCGTGGGCCAGCACCACATTGGCGGTCTTGCGCGCCACGCCGGGCAGCGTCACCAGGTCATCCATGCGAGAGGGAACCTCGCCGTTGAAGTCGGTGATGATTTTTTGGCAGGCAGCGCGAATATTCTTCGCCTTGTTGCGGTAGAACCCAGTGGATTTGACCAAACGCTCCAGGTCTTCTACGTCGGCTTCAGCGAAGGCGTAGACATCGGGGTAGGCGGCAAACAGGGCTGGCGTGACCAGATTAACCCGCTCATCGGTGCACTGGGCCGCCAGCATGGTGGCGATCATCAGCTGGAGCGGATTCTTGAAATCTAAGGAACAGGGGGCTTCGGGGTAGAGCCGCTTGAGGCGAATTAGAATCTCAAGCGCCCGCTGTTTCTTAGAGGCTCGCCGCTGGTTGGGCATGGAAGAAATTAGCGTAGGTTTTGGAAGATTTCGAGCTGGGTGGTGTCGCGGACGATGAGGAATACGCCGAGGCCGAGCAGCAGCACCAGGCCGGTCTGCATCACGTTCTCTTGAATGCGATCGGGCAGGGGCTTACCGCCGCGCAGGGCTTCGATCGCAAGAAACGCCAGCTGACCGCCATCTAGCGCGGGCAGGGGCAAAATGTTGATAATCGCCAGGTTGATGCTGATGATGGCGGTAAAGGGAAACAGCATCGCGGCGCTCGATTTGGCCAGCCCGGCCCCCTGCTCCACAATTTTGACGGGTCCGGCCACCTGGCTCGCCATTTCGCCAAAGTTGGTGATCAGCATGACAAAGCCCTTAACGGTGCGCACCAGGGTGTCTTGAAACTGCTGAGCGGCCAGGGTAAAGACTTCAATCGGGTTTTTGGGGCGGCGGTAGCCAAAGTCGCCGTTGGGCTGTAGCTGTACGCCAATCACCGCTGACCCATCGCTGCCAATTTCGGGCGTGACCGACACCTCTAGCTGGCGATCGCCGCGCTGCACGGTCAAATCTACGGGTTGGTTGGCGCTCTCTTTAATTAACTGAATAAAGGTGGGAATGCTCTCTTCACCGGCCCCTAGCGGTTCACCGTTGGCGGCCACCAGCACGTCACCGGGGCGAATGCCAGCCTGCCCGGCTGGAGAACTCTCGGAGATGACCTGGGGCACCAGAATGCCGGGCTGGGGGTTAAAGGTTTCGGGAATGCCGACGGCGGTGAACTGAGCCACAAACACCAGGTAGGCAAACACAAGGTTGGCAATCACCCCGGCGCTGATCACGATCGCGCGATCGAGAATCGGGCGATTTTTCAGCAGGTCGGGGTCGTTGGTGGGAATATCGCTGTCGGGGTCGTCGTCGGGGAAGCCCACAAAGCCGCCCAGCGGAATCGCCCGCAGAGAGTATTCGGTTTCGGCTCCCTGAAACTTCCACAAAATTGGGCCAAAGCCAATGGCAAAGCGATTAACGTGAATGCCCTGGAGCCGAGCGGCGGTAAAGTGCCCCGCCTCATGGACGGCTACCAGTAGGGCAATGACCGCGATCGCAGCTAAAACCGACATAGACAAACCCGATAGGTTAAGAACAATTTACTCATTCTAGCGTTGCTTCTCGCCCTGCACGGTGGGGTACCCTCACCGCAGCCTGATTCTCAGCCCTTTGACTAGCCATCAAGCCTATCCGCCCAGCTGTACACCCCCCGACACAAACCGCGCTGTCCACACGCCCAAATCGGGGTCGGGCAGCGCCGCCCGCAGCCGGTTAGCCAGGTCGGTAGCCTCCGCTTCTGATTCGGCCAGGGTAAACACCGAGGGGCCGGAGCCCGACATCAGCGTGCCCAGGCCGCCCAGGCTGCTCATGGTGTCTTTGAGTGCAGCGGTTTTGGGGCGGGCGGGCAGCACAATTTTCTCAAAGTCGTTGCAGAGATGCTGGCTGAGGGTTTTGGCATTGCGCTGGGCCACCGCCCGCACCATCTCGCCCGATCGCACCTGCGACTGCCGCTGCTGCCAGCTCTGGGTATCGGTTAAATAGGTGTCGCCGTACTCGGCCCGGTAGGTCTTATAGGCCCACGGGGTGGAGACAAACTCCGATTCGTACTTAGCCAGCACCAGGTGCAGGTTGTCGATGCCGGGCAGGGGGTCGAGCTGCTCGCCCCGACCGGTGGCGATCGCGGTGCCCCCCGACACGCAAAACGGAATGTCTGAGCCCAGCTCGGCTCCCAGATCTTGTAGTTCGCTCTGGGTGAGGCCCAAATTCCACAGGAGGTCGAGCCCCACCAGCACGGCGGCGGCATTAGAT
>PYGV01000262.1 GCA_003022385.1 filamentous cyanobacterium CCP3
GGGCAAGTACAAAAACCCGGCCATCTGCGACCCGCTGCTGCTGCGGGCGGCCTCGGCGGCGCTGCAAATCGCCGACATTCAAGCCTTTTCGTTTGAATCGCTGCGGTCGCGATCGCTCACTCCCCGCGATTTTGTTTACTTTGATCCGCCCTATCACCCAATTAGCGCTACCAGCCGCTTTACGAGCTACAGCCGCTACGGCTTCACTAAGGCCGACCAGGAGCGGTTGGCGCAGGTGTTTCGCACCCTGGCGAATCAGGGGCAGCGGGTGATGCTGTCTAACTCCGACTGCGAGTTTATTCGCCAGCTGTACCAGGGGTTTGCCATTCACCCCATACTGGCGGCGCGAGCAATTAACTCCCGCGCCGGGTGCCGGGGCAAGATTAATGAACTTTTGATTACCGGCTGACCTAGCCGGGGATGGATGTGTTTACTCTGGCAAATGGGTTAGGAGTTAAGGAGATATAACCCCATCTGACCCAGAGGCGAGCCCGTGACTACGACCCCACCCCGCACCGCAGCCAAAGACCAAACCCGCGAAACCTTTCAGGCCGTCACTCAGGTCATGCAGGCTATTGTCACGGTGCTCGACAACGCCAGTGCCAGCACCGGCAACGCCCTGTTGTCAAGACTTCAGCCCTTTTTAGAGCCGATGACGGCCACTGTCGGCAGCGTGGTTGGTCCGATCGCTGATCTGCCCCTGCTGCGCTACGCCACTGCCGTCCCAGGGGTGCGAGTGCTGCTGGCGGCGCTGGGCCAGGTAAATGTGGCCGAGGTGCGATCGCAGGTGGATGAGCTGCGAATGGCGTATCCCCTCGCAGACAAGCGCACCCTGGCCCAGCGCGTAATGGCCGAAACCGCCCTCAAAGCCGCCGGGGTGGGTTTAGCCACCAACTTTGTGCCCCCGGTGGCCTTTGCCCTCACCCTGGTCGACATTGGCGCCGTTGCCGCTCTCCAGGCCAGCATGATCTACCGCATCGCCACCATCTACGGCTATTCGCCCACCGACAACGATCGCCGGGGCGAAGTGCTGGCGATCTGGCTGCTGTCGTCGACCACCGCTGGTATGGTCAAGTCGGGGCTGAGCATTGCCGAAATTATTCCGGGCCTGGGCGCGGTGCTGGGCATTGCCACCGACGCGTCGCTGATCTACAGCGTTGGCTACTTTGCCTGCCGCTACTACGAAACCAAGCGCTCGGCCCCCAACGAAATTGTGGTGTAACCACCGCTAAATTGGGTGCGGTAAAGTACTGGGGTTGATGGCACTTCGTTCGCTTAATGACTACGCAAGAGACGCTCTACGACCAGCTTTACCGGCTCGATGGCCAGGGCTACGGGGCCTATAAATCGCTCAAGGGAGAGTACGATTTTGAGGACTTTACCCTGTGCATTGACCATGTGCAGGGTGACCCATTTGCGGCACCGAGTCGGGTGCGGGTGGTGGTACCGCAGGCCGTGGCGGGGTTTCCTCAAAACCTGTGGGAACAGCCCTGTCGGGCGATCGCCCTAGCAGACTACCTGATCCGCCAGTTTTACCGGGCCACCCCAAAGCACCAGCGCACCTCCGGCTCGGGAAAAAGCGGGCTGATTGGCATTGTGCGGCCCAGTCAGGCAGTACTCGATCGCAGCGCGGCTAGGGTGACCGCAGAGGCAGTAGAACTTCGCTTTACCGTGGGCCTGCCTGCCTTTGGGCGCCGGATTGCGGGGCGGCAGGCGGCAGAGGTGTTGTGCGGTGCGGTACCCGCCCTAGTCACCAGAACGCTGCGTTACAAAGCACTGGATGCCGCCAGCCTTGGGCACCACATCGATACGGTTGAGGATGCAGAGGCGCTGCGATCGCAGCTTTCCACCCATAACTTAGTGGCCTTCGTCGCCGATGGCGCAATTCTGCCCCGCCGCAGCGGCATCGACGAACGGCCCCTGGAACATCAGGCGGTGCCGTTTACCTCCCCAGACTCGCTGCGGGTGACGCTCGCCTGTCCCCACGCCGGTAAGGTCACAGGGATGGGAGTGCCCCAGGGTATTACGCTAATTGTGGGAGGCGGCTACCACGGCAAATCGACCCTGCTGCGCGCGATCGAGGCCGGGGTGTACAACCACATGCCGGGCGACGGACGGCATCAGGTAGTCACAGATCCAGGGGCGGTGAAAGTGCGGGCTGAGGATGGCCGCAGCATTGCGGGAGTCGATATCTCGCCCTTTATCGGCAGCCTGCCCCAGGGCAAATCGACCCAACAATTCTCAACGCCCAACGCCAGCGGCAGCACATCCCAGGCGGCCAACATCATTGAGGTCATCGAGGCCGGGGCAACGGCGCTGCTGGTGGATGAAGACACCTCGGCAACCAACTTTATGATTCGCGATCGCCGCATGCAGGCCCTCATCGCTAAAGATCGCGAGCCCATTACTCCCTTTATCGACAAGGTGCAGCAGCTTTACACCGACTACGGCATCTCCACGGTGCTGGTGATGGGGGGCAGCGGCGACTACTTCGACGTGGCCGATACGGTGATTGCCATGGACGACTTTGTGCCCCAGGATGTGACCGAGCAGGCCAGGGCGATCGCGGCAGACATTAAGACGGAGCGCGATCGCGAGGGCGGCCAGTCCTTCGGCACCCTCACCCCCCGCATCATCCAGCCAAATAGTATCGACCCCAGCAAAGGACACCACAGCGTGAAGCTGCGGGCGCGCGATGTCGACCAGCTGCAAATTGGCACCGAAGCCATTGACCTGTCGGCAGTGGAGCAGCTCGTGGAATCAGGACAGGTGCGGGCGATCGCCGAGGCGATCGTCTACGCCCAGCGCTACCACATGACGGCAACAACCCCGCTAGCCGAGGCGATTGCCGCCGTCATGACCGACATAGCGCAGTACGGGCTAGACTGCCTGACCGAGTGGCCTATGGGCGACCTGGTTTACTTTCGTGGCCTAGAGCTGGCCGCCGCAATTAACCGTCTGCGCACCCTAGGCACCGTCTGACACCGAATCCAACTCCCAAAAGACCAAACCGTAGCGTGGCATCGCCCTGCCAAATCGGAGATAACTACGACAGCAATCAAATCGGTTTCGCCTGCACAACCACAGGCACGTCTTCCGTCACGCTGCTGGCCACCCGCTGCAGCATTCGAACTATCTGCTCAATGTGGTACTCACTCGTATGGTTTTCTAAATAGTATTGGTAGGCCGCCTCGGCCCTGGCCCTAGCCTCCTCAGGGTGGCCCAGAATGTATTCGACCGTCGCTTTCATCTGAGCAGGAGAATCGGGCTGCACTCCCCAAACTAGCCCTTTATCAACCATTTCAGCGGCCAAACCAACAGTTTTGGTGATAATGATCGGTCTACAGCAGGCCATTGCTTCCATTAAAACCGTCAACCCAGCCGAGTAGGTGTTGTCAATCAAGCTAACAACGGTAATGTCGGCGGTGCGATATAGATCGCGCAACTCGACCCAGTCGAAGTAGCGCATTTCCATATTTTCAGGAGGGTGCTCTGGAATGCGGCACTGGGTATTAGAGGTGGCATTGGGCGACACGGCGCAGACCTTAACATCCAAGTCTAAGTCCTGCAGGGCGTTGGCCAGGGTAACGTAGTCTCGCTGTTCTAAACCAGCACTGGCAATCAGAGGACGATGCTTTTGAAGGGTGCCAGGCGCAGGGTAAAAGAACTGCCTGTCTGTTTGCTCGGCCAGGCACAACACCCGGTCCTCAGGCAGCTTAAGCATAGCTCTCATGGTCTTAGCCTTGAGGGCTGTATTCACCGTAAAGGTGTGAACAAGACGATGAAGCTGCAACCCCTTCAGCAGCAGTCGAGGCCGCCAGCGCTCAGGGCACATCACATTCATAACTAAATGAGGGCGATTTCTTTTAAGTGCTGTCAGAATGGTCAGCGGTAGACCAGCATCCTCGCCGCAGCAGTAAATAATATCGCCCGATCCCGTCTGGGCTAGAATCTGCCTTGCCAAGGTCCACTGCTGGGGGCGACCAACAATTTTAGCCAGCAGTTTATCTAGAGCTGTAACTGCACTGTCATCCTCAAAGTCTGGCTGGTGAATCTGCGCACCCAAATGTTCTTTGAGTTGCAGCACCACATGCCTGGGGCCTTTGCCAAGGCCAGCTCGGGCTTTGAAGTGATCAAAGTCAATTTTTGTGCTTGTTAAAAGATGAAACTTAGCTGAAGATTTTGCCGTCATTATATACAACCCTCTTTCAGTACCCAAGTTGGCGCAAGACGTACGGGTAAAACAAGTTATCCCTCACCATCCAAATGGCTAGAATTCAACGCTGTCCCCCCGTCGTCAACAGGAAACCAAAAGTTAGGTCAAACCAGATGGAAACGGGGGAACTCATTGACTAGACGTAATTTGTCTACAAGTCTAGGAGACGACTGCGGCCCAGGCACCCAAGAGCTGCTGGGATTATAGGGAAATTGTATAACTTAATGCCAGTGACGCTATCCCATAGCCCAAATCTAAGACTGTAGTTGCTTATCTCGGTAAGATATCACCCTTGATCCTTTAGGCAATTCTTATACGTACGTGTTCAACCAATCTTAATCAAGTTAGACGATTTAACCACTAGCTTATAAAGTTCTTATTTTTCACCCAACCCGGTAGATGAAGAAATGAGATAGATATATGTCAAATTTAGGCCCAACCATCCTTTAATTGCTTAGATCCATACCTTTAGTATTTTTGCAACTGTAGAACTATACATTTTTGCTCTCAATGGCTCAATGCTGTATCCGCCTCAGCAGCTAGGTCATATATAAATACCCCATAGGGGCATGGTAATGGAGTGCTCCTACGGGGTCTCTATGTGCTATCGGGAGTTGAATCTACCGTGGCACCGCTGAGCGGTGTTACAGCAGACAAAATTGTGTAGAACAATCTTTATTCAGCAAAAAGGCGCTCACCAAAGTCTCGCTGACGTATATAGTCTTTAATGGCTTTCCGATGGGCCAGCGTTCTTTTCACAAATCTCAGCGGGCGCCCAATGGATTTCTCAACAGGCGATTGCCGTAGCCAGCGCTCGTACCCCCAGGCAATGGGGCCTTGCAGAAGATCGTGCCACTTTGAGGCTATACTATCAGGCGAAAACTCTTGAGCTCTCATTAAACCGTTTTCTACCACCGCCTGGTACAAATTAGGCATTTCTTTTAGCTTTTGCAAAGCAGCAATGGCATCTTCAGGGCTGCGTACCTCAAAGTAGTCTAATTCTGACTTCCGCAAGGCCTGAAAACTAGGCTCAGGACCTAGAATGGCCGGACAACCACCATGCCAAGCATTGATTAGCTTAATAGGTGGTTTTAGATTGAGATCGGTGTTGGTGATGTTGCGGACTGCAATGATTGCATCGCTTTGGGTGTAGTCAGCAAAATCAATCAACCTCTGGACTGGATCAACGGAGCTGTGCACAAACCGGATGCCTATTTCCTCTAGCCTGGCTAAAAACTCGGGGGACTTGAAAGGCTTGGCCAAGTTGTAGGCCACATCTCCCTTAAAGTCGAGAACGTCTAATCTTGTGCCCCTTGACTGATCTCGCGGGATTAAATTGGTCTGCGGCCACTGGGGAATAAAGAAGTCCTCCTGCGTATGGAGGCAGGCCGGGCTTAGCACAGTGCGCTGTTCGCAGATCTCTGGACGGGCAGAATCAAGCTGGCTGCCGACGACATAGCTGTTGAAGGCAAAGTCTTTGATATAGAGGAAATGATAGGGGGCTATGCAGATTTTGCCTCGAATCGGGCGAGATACAAGATGGACGTCAAGTCCTCTAGACTTGAGCTGAAGATAGGTTTGAACGCCCCAGATATCGTTGCCACTGGCTATTTTTCTGAGTTCGGTGTTGAGATCAACTGTAGAGAAGTCTGCGTTAAACAGATGTTGCCACCGATCGACATCTTTGGTTAAAAAATAGACAGGATATTTTAAGGGCTCCAGCTTCATAAAAACTTAACTCCTAAAAGTAAAATAATGAGAACTCGCAGCTGCAAAGGTTTTTCAAGAAAGAGCTCATTGCCTATACTGATACAAACTGATTCGTAAACGTTAGGGTGAGTATTGCCCGTGCAGGTGAACCACCCGCCCCGCAAACCTTCACCATTTAGACAGAGTAGCTATAGATAAGTGGGTTGGCCAATTCAAATGTAGGATGGGTTAGCGATAGTGTAACCCATGCGGGCGTTGGGTTTCGTACCTCAACCCAACCTACATCAACTTAATATTTAATTGCGCTTACCTACTTAGAACAAAACTGCATTAGTAAGGGATGCAGCTCTTTGAGTGATCTCTTTTATATTGAGCTAAATAAGTCAATCGATATATTATCCTTAAACCCTCAGCAAACTTATCATATCCCTCGTTGGGGATGGTTTTGTCTAAGGCTAGATAGCAAAAACTTAACCAGTTAGCCGGAGGGTTAGGGGGTTTTATAAAGATTTTGTGTCGCACTTAGCTAGGCTGAGAGGGGGTCTGATAGTATCCAAGCCTCCAGGCGCAAACGAGCAATGTTTTGAATTTCTAACAGAGCGATCGCCATCTCAACCTCCGTAGAATTGCGCAACCTCTGGGCAAAATTTTCTAGGATCGAGGCTTTGGTATGGTTTGCTACCGCCAGAATGAAGGGAAAGCCGAACCTGGTTTTGTACTGCTGGTTGAGGGTTTGGAACTGGTGATACTCCTCTGGGCTGAGGTTGGTGAGGCCGGCTTTGGATTGTTCCGCCACAGAGGCTTCGGCCATAGACACCCGAGTGCCTAAATCGGGGTGAGCGTTGATCAGGGTCAGCTGGTCTTCTGTAGCCATGGCCTGCACAATGTTGACCATACGCTGGTGGAGATCGATCACCGATGCGAACGGGCGCTGGGGCCACACTTGAGCGGCAATACTGGGCGTGTCTTCAAAGGTAGGGCCGATCGCGGTCACAAACTCGGCCTCGGTCATGGCATTGAGCTGATCTAGGGTGCAGGGCATGAAGAGTAGGTGGGTGGGTGGGCAAGTGAGGTGCACCCTGTGTCCCAGGGAGGCTTCGCTAACGACTCCGCTCAGGGAACGCGGTCAGAGCAGGGGCAGGAAAACCTATGGGCTGTACCAGATGGCTTCGATCGCAGCCGCAGCGGCGGTCGGATCGTCTCCGGGGCCAAGCCGCTGAGTGATATGGCCGAGTTTGCGACCGGGGCGAATGCCTTTGGTATACCAGTAGAGGGTGGCGTTGGGCAGCTGCTTGAGGGCCTCAAGTCTCTGGTGGTGGGTAGCTTCATCTGCCACTAAGCCCAGCAGATTGACCATCACGGCCTGGGGGCAGGTGAGG
>PYGV01000263.1 GCA_003022385.1 filamentous cyanobacterium CCP3
GTGGGGCCGAGGCCGTGCCAGGTGCGTCCGTGGTGGAAGGCGCAGCCCCCGGCGGGCACATCGACCACCACCAGCTCGGGTTCAGGAACGCCTGCATTTTCAGCAGCTTGGAGCATGGCCCAGCGATAGTCTTTGGTAGGGGCGTGGAACTCGCCTTCGACGCTAGAAATTGGCCATTTGTGGGAGCCTTTGGCGTAGACCAGGGTGCCATCGGCGGCGGTGGCGCGATCGAGGGCGACCCAGCAGGTCATCATTTCAGCGGGCACCAGGTAGTCGATGTAGACGCCGTCCTGGTGCATGGCGATCGCCTGGGCACCGGGCGGTTTCATCCACAAACTATCCTGGCCAATACGAGCGCCGTCCCACCCGGCCAGCGTGGCGCTGAGGCGGCCAATCTCTGACGAGAGCACCAGGCTGGCAATGGTGCGATCGCTCTTCCAGCCGTTGCAGATTTCGCGGGTGATGTCGGGCAGGCTCATGCGCGGTCGCCAGTGCCACTCGTCGGGGTAAATGCCGGTCTCAAACTCGCCGTGGAACATCGGCTCCAGTCGGCTGGCCAGGCGTTCAGCAAAATCAGCGGGCAAAAAGTTTTCCAGGATTAAGAAACCATTCTCCTGGAACTGCTGAATTTGCTCGGGAGAGAGCTGAATGGGTTGATAATCCATTGCAAACAGAGTGGGGGTGCGGGGAACACGGTGGGCAGGTTGGCCTGCTCGAGGCTGAAAACCGCTGCCCTGACTCAACGTGGTTGACAAATCTAGGGGCGCCCTATCTACTTGTCATAATAAGTTCTCCCCCTAAAGATTATGTGTCCCCCGTTACCTGAAGCCGAATCTGCCACTCGCCTCACCGTTGAGCCCGGCATTTTGCACATTGCCGCCAGCGACTTCGACGCTCGTCCCATGAGCTTTCTCACCGCTGAGGGGCAGCGCACTGGCTACGAACCCGAGCTAGCCCGTCGCCTCTGTCAACAGCTGGGGCTGACTCCGGTGTGGCACAACCTGCCTATGGCCAAGTTTTACACCTGCCTGGCTACCGGCCAGTATGACGTGGTGTGGTTTAACCAGGCCATTACCCCCGATCGCCAGCAGGTGGTCGATTTCACTCAGCCCTACGGCCTGTTTGACGAAGCGGTGCTGGTCAAAAAAGGTAGCGGTATTGCCGCCGTCGCAGACCTGGCGGGTAAGCGGGTAGGCGGACTGGCCGACAGCACCAACATTGCCCTGGTAGAAGGGTTCCCGGGGGCTACAGCGGTGCCCTTTCCCGGTAGCGACAAAGTGCTGCCCGAAATGCTGGAAGCCCTGCGGGAAGGAGACATTGACGCGCTAATTGACGATGAACTGGTGTTGGTAGTCGCCGCCGAAGACGACGCCTCGCTGGAGATTGCCTTTACCCTGCCGACGCGGGTGCCCTTTGCGATCGCGACTCCCAAAGCCAATCCCACCCTAAATGCCACGCTGAATGCGGCGATCGCCGCTACCCTGGCCGATGGCACGATGGCCAGCCTCTGGGCCGAATGGATTCCCTGGAAACCGTTTCCCTTTGCGCAATAAAAATGTACTGCTGGTTTCAAGCGGTGGGCGAAATGTGAACCCAGAGGCCATTGGGTTTGACGCTGATGTGGATGGCAGCTAGAGCGGGGGCGATCGCATCGGCTCTAGCTAAATCTTCAGCCCGATTTGTCGTCGCTACCGCAATTACCCGTGCGCTAGCCGCCGCTGCGGCTTCTACCCCAGCTGGGGCATCTTCAATCACCAGGCAGTCGGCGGGGGCAAAGCCCAGCCGCTCGGCGGCTAGCAGATAGGGGTCGGGCGCGGGTTTGCCCCGCTGCACATCGTTGGCGGTCACCATTACCGAGGGCTCTGGCAAACCCAGGTAGGGAAAGCGAATCGATACTGTGCGGCGGGTGCCGCTGGTGGCAACTCCCCAGCGATCGCGCGGCAGCTGGGCCAACAGCTCTTGCGCTCCGGCATAGGTTACCAGCCCGTCGGTGTCGTCAGCCTCGGCGGATTCCTTGATCCGGGCTTCCTCGACGACATTCAGGTGGGGCGCAACCTGGCGAATGGTGTCTACCGTGGGGCGTCCGTGGTGAATGCGGGCGATCGCCTCATAGTCGACCCCGTGGCGATCGGCCCAAAGCCGCCAGTGGCGATCGGCCACCGGGTCGGAGTTGATCAGCACCCCGTCGACGTCAAAGATAATGGCTTGGCAGAGAAAGTCCATGATCGGGCTGCATAAACGCCATGGTTATTGTAGGGGCCGTAGGTTAAGAGCTGGGTGGGTGCGATCGCCTCAGAAGCCCCTAGGTGAATGATTAACTCTCGCCTACCTCTCGAAGTACGCGATCGTATAACGCTGGGCCAACACGAAAGCCAGCCTCACCAATTAAGCGATCTAACAGCGGTTTCACCACAGGAATCAGCCCTTGGCTTTTTGCATTGACCAAGAGGCCTAAAATCCCTCGAATTTTGACGTTATGCTGTGAAGCAATGCTTCGGCCAAGACGTTCATCGATGAGGAGACGATCAGCACTGATATCAATAGCTAAGGCAATGGCAGCAGCTTCGCCAGGATCAAGAAATTGATTTAGCGTTTGAATAAGCTGAGTGTTTTTAGGCATTTGTATTTCTAACCATCCAGTTTTCATCACATTAGAAATAGTCGGCTGAATCTCGTCAAAACGAATCAGTTCACTGTAGACAGCTGGTGGAATATATACTTTTGGATAAATCTTTTGCAGAAGCTCTATCTCACCGATGGCAGCTAGGTTGCTCAACGGAGACGTATTGCTGATGATGGGCATTACCAGCCATCCTGACGAAGGCTTTCTAGGTCTTGCTCTAGGTCTTCAACGTCATAGTGAACACAGATACCGCGACCTGCAATAAGGCGTTGAAACTCTATTTGATGGAGCCCAGATAGTTGACTAGCCGTGCCAAGAGTAATACGTTCTTGCTGAAACAAAGCAACAGCGAGTTCAGTACGCAAATCGGCTTCGGTTAATTCCAGACTGTCGGGAAGGTTAAGTGTAATCTGCATAGCCAATCTCCATAAATCTTAGTTCTCTAAATATTAAGTTGCTCTATAAACGCATAGCTGCGTTTAGCACGCGATCGCGAATTTTAGCCTGCAACCCTTTCTCGGTCACGACATCCACCGGACAACCCAACAGATCTTGTAACTCCATTAGCAGACCACCTACATCGAATAGACTGCGCCCCGACTCCATATCGACTAAGAAATCAATATCACTTTGGGCATCTGCTTCGCCACGCGCTACAGAGCCAAAAACTCTAATGTTGTACGCTCCATACTGTTCTACAAGGGCTAAAATTCTGTCACGCTTCTCTTGAAGTTGGCTGTCAAGATGCATAGAAGATGTCACGAATTACGGTGCATTAGATGATTAATAACTAAATCTGAGACTTTCTGTCCAAGCAAAATCTCACTGTAATATTTAATGACGCAATTTTTTGACAATCCGTAGCGCCAGATCCTCAGGCGTAACGTCATTAATGTTTAGATATGCAACTGTAGACGGAAGACCGGGAAGCTTGGTCGAATCAAAGTGAACTGGCAAAACGCTATCATCTCGGCGTGATATTCTGCCAGCCAAAGCACTCTGTCGCTCATGATTTGTCCAAGACTTATTGATGTAGTCTTGAGAGACAAAAATAACGATGTATTGTGAATCCGAGGAATAAACTTTTTCAAGTTCAACAGCAAGATCCTTGCCCCAGAGATCCTCGAACTCATCATAAAAAACAGAAACTCCTGACTCCTTGAGATAATTTGCAACACGAGAGACATAATCTCTCTGTTCTCCTGCGAAAGAAAGTGAGACATCGTAGAGAAAGCCTGTTCCTGTTTCAGGACTAGCCGATCCTGCGGTGCTATGTCTATTTTCTGCTGACAATTCTAAAGTTTTCTCTCCTTTTAGCCTAAGGGAAATCTTACGGGCAGCAAGAACATCCTTCATATCCGGCGATGAGTTTTCCTCAGCTAACTCAATGAGATCTCCTAGGACTTTAGAAACAAGATCGTCTGGTTCCTGTGTCCAAAAGGCTCTGAAACGATTCGCCTTTGAACCACTTGCATACTCGTATTTTGAGTCATAGATGTCGACCCCGGCTCCATCTTGCATGAAATCCGAAAATGTCCGGTTACTGAAGTCCAGAACATAACCAGATGCCATGCCGAAAAGCTTTTCCAGCTTTCGCTTATCGCTGTGAGAAAGAGAAGACAACGGCTGAGAAATACTTTCTACAGGATAGCTAACACAAGATTTATGCAAGAAGGCTTTTCAACTTGTGCAGAAGGACACAGCAAGGCGAAAGTCAATGATGCGGGAGCACATCACTAAGAGTATCAAATGCTATCTTAATCTGCCACGTTTTCTCACATTTGGTTATACGAAGCGGTAAAGCTTATATGCCAGAACTGATGCTCCGTATCTCAGTCCACGTATCAATCGCTACAAACTTGTTATAACAAGTTGGCTTTACTGAGACCATTCTGCTCTGCAAATTAGGAGGTCTCACGGTGACTGGAGTGCTAACGCGGGTCGATACTGCGACCGATCTAGAGCGCTACGTCGTCGCCGAGGGGCGCGACGAGCTGGTTAAGCAGGTGCGGGCCAAAATCAACGAGCTGGGCATTCAGTACATCTACTACCAGTTTGTGTCCATCACCGGGCGCATTGTGGGCAAAGGTATTCCCGCCGACTACTGGGAGACTACGGCAGAGAATGGCTTTCAGCTGGTCTACGGGGCCACGGTTAACCTAGCGATGGATCGCAACAGCCAGTACCTCGGCTACGGCCCTGAAGCCGCCGAACTGGTGGCCATCCCCGACCCCGAGACCTTTTGCCAGCTGCCGTGGGACAAGCGGGTGGCGCGGGTCTACTGCATCTGCTTCCGCAACCGCGAAGAAGAAGTGGATGCGGCGGCCTTTTTGACCGGCGACTGTCGCGGCAACCTGAAGCGCATCCACGCCGAATTTCAGGCCAAGCACGGCTTGCAGCTGCGCCACGGCTGCGAACCCGAGATGATGTGGCTCAAGAAAGGCCCCGACGGCAAACCCAACGGCGGCGTCACCAAGCCCAACTGCTACCACATTGACCAGTTTGAAGAGCTGCGCCCGGTTTTTCTGCGGGTGATTGAGTACGGGCGGGCGATGGGGCTGGATATGATCCAGGGCGACCACGAAGACGCGCCGGGGCAGCTAGAGCTGAATTTTATGTTTGACGATGCGGTGCGCACCGCCGATCGCCTCACCACCTACCGCCAGATCTGTGCCCAGGTGGCCCGCGAGTTTGACCTGATTGCCTGCTTCATGTCGAAGCCGTTTATGGGCGTGTCGGCTTCGGGCTGCCACCACAACCTGTCGCTGTGGCGGGGCGGCGAGACGGCCATTAAGACCTTTGGTTTTGACACCCTGCCCGGTCTGGAGGGCAACTACACCTACCATCGGGGCGGCGAGAATACGTTTATGCCGGTGGAAGGTGCCTCGAAGCGGATTCCTGGCCCGGTGGGGCTGCACTGCATCGGCGGGGTGATCGAGCATCTGCCAGCGCTGACGGCGATCGGCTGTTCCACCGTAAACTCCTACCGCCGCCTGTGGGATGCGGGCTTTTGGGCGCCAGTCTACTCCGACTGGGGCTACCAAAACCGCACCTGCGGCCTGCGGGTGTCGGCCCCCGGTCGGTTTGAGTACCGCGCGGTCGACTCCATGGTGAACCCGTACCTGATGGCCGCCGCTATTCTCAAGGCCTTTGACGACGGCCTCAGCCGCCAGCTTGACCCCGGCCAGCCCGAGCAGCGCAATATCTACGAGGCGATGGACAATGGCAAGCAGGTGAAGAAGCTGCCCATGTCCCTGGGGGAAGCGCTGGACGCTCTGGCTACCGACGAGGTGATTAAGTCGGCCCTGCCGGGGGAAATGTACCGCCTCTACGACCAGTACAAGCGGGATGAGTGGATTCGCTTTTTGGCGACGACCACCAACTGGGACGTAGAGAACTACATGGATTGTCTTCCCTAGAGCATCGGTACAGTATTCCTGCTTTGGCGAAGGCAAGATGCGTCAGCCACAGCCACTGCTGAAGGCCACATGAGCTTCCGGGGCCATTTCGTTGGCCCCGGCCCCCCTCGACCAGGGCCGTTCCGCCGCCCTGGACCCAACGGAAAGGATCGAGCGATCATCGATTTAAACCCCTGCGCTGTTGACGAGCTGATCAGAGGCTAGGGGCGCTGCTGTCGCAAAGCTGACGTTTTAGCAATACTCTCCCGGCGTTCTAGGGGGTTGAGGCGGCTGGCGTGAATTTGGCGGCGAGCGGCGTTGGCTCCTAGTATTTGACCAAGCTGATGTTGATAGGGGCCGGCGGCTCTAGGTGCAGGTTGCAAGGTATACGGTCTACGGCTCGCCTTGCACCTGAAACCGTGAACCGTATACCCCACTGACCCGTCATCCTTAGCTTAGCCGTCTATTAGCGTCGTCCCCGTGTTCAACCCTGTGAGGCATTGAGGGTGGCGGAAAAGTTGGCCAGCTGGCGGACTGGCTGAGCGATCGCGCCACTGCCCCGGCCCCCTGCTACACTCACCGGCATACACCACTGAACTGAGGGTACCGGTGATGGAAATGGCTAAGCAACGGCTGTGGCTATCTGGGTCGATCGCTCTGGGGCTTTGGGGCATGACCGCCTGTACCCTGCCGATCGCAGACTCACCCGATCCCACCGTTCCCGATGCGCCTGCGGCTGAGGTTGACCCCGCCACCCTGCTGCCGCCGCTGTCTCCCGCCGCGTTGCAGCAGCGCAACGCCGAACTAAGCCAGCTGATCGACTCGGAGCTAGCGCTGGCGGGGTTGGGCAAGATTACCCGCTTGGGCAAGCCCGTTTCTCTAGAGCTGGCGCAGTACCGGCAGGAATGGGCTGCGGTCAATCCTGCTGTTGCGCCCTTTTTGGGTACCTGGGTGCGCGACTGGAACCTGATGCCCTACGACTTCACAACGGTAATGCCCTCGACGGTGCCGGGGCAGGTGTGCCTGGTGCGCTACCGGCAAATGGAAACCGAAACCGTACCCTTTGAAATTTTTACTACCCCACCCAAATTTTCCGTAGGGCGAGTGGTCGACGGTCAACTGGTAAGCCGAGATGTACAAACAGCAGAATCGCTCATTCGCCTCAGCCCGACCTCTGCCTACGTACCCTACGATGTGGAGTTTTTAGGCACTGTCGAAGCCGACGGCGAACTACGCCTGCTGGCGACGGAGCAGCCCCCGGTGCTCAACCCGGAATGGGATAC
>PYGV01000264.1 GCA_003022385.1 filamentous cyanobacterium CCP3
CTCCTACCCATCCGCCCTCCACTACAATGACCACATCCCTTGGCCCAGAGGCGATCGCTTACAATGGGGCTATTCAATCGTCAGGTGTGGATCAACTTTCTGGGCTTGCTACCCGGCAGTCTGGTCACGGTACTCGTAATCGCTATTGCATTTCTGCGCGTCTATGGCGAACAAGACTTCCGATTCCTCAGCATCGTCGCCCAGCCCCAGCTCTGGAGCAACCGACTCACTGTGGCAGCCCTCCTGGCTGCACTGGCTAATTTCGGCATTGAGTGGAACCGTCGAAATCGAGAAGGAAACCGCGAGGCTGAAGCAGGAGAACGCGAGGCTGAGAGAGCAGAACGCGAAGCTCGCAGAGATCGACAGGAAGCTCGACGAAATCGACAGGAAGTACGCTACCAGAAAGCTCAAATCCGATACCAACTAGACCCTAGCGAGGCAAACCGCCTTGAGCTGGAATCGGTGCTGGCTGCGCTTGAAGAGTATGAGCAGACCTTAGACGAAGCTCTCAGTTCCTGACCTTGGGGCAGGGCTGTGGATCGCGGGTCGCAAGCGAACAGTGATCGATCAGGCAGGGTTGCTTGTACGCGTCCTCAGTCTCCAGGGGTGGCGGCAGCTGGCCAAAGATCATTTCGCAGCTGAAGTCTTCGAAGTTCGGCACCATGGTGAGCGGGATGCCGAAGTCTTCGGTAAAAAAGCGCTGGGTGGGCAGCTTGCACATGTTGACGCACATGCCGACGCAGCGGCTCTCATCCAGGTAGCGGCACTTTTTAATGTGGACGCCGCTGCGCTGCTGCCGTGTCCGTCCTTGCTCGTCAATAAACTCGACGGTTTTGACCTCGCAGGGGCCAACCAGCCACTCAAACAGCCGCGTAGCAAACCAGGCGTTGAGTTCACATACCAATTGAGTGGGCGAAAATAAATTGCGAATCAGCCACAGCACCTGGGCGGGCACCAGAGACTTGAGCACCACAGCCACCAGGGCCTGCTGCTGCTGGGCATTGCGGCCCTGCATAATCTGGCTAGACAAGTCCACAAAGCCGTCGTAGCCGCTGCGGGCGGTGTTTTTGCCCACGGCCTGCGCCATTTTTCGGCTAAACAGCCAGATGAACAGGCGATCGCTCCATCCGTCCTGATAAACCGCTTTTTCTGAGGTGGGGCCAAGACCTGTGGCCGGAGGCGATGCCATAGCAAACCAGGTGTAAGTACTTACCCTAGCGTAGTGCCTAGCCTGACAGAGTGACAGTAACCCATCAGGGGTGAAGCCCAAACTAACCCTCGACGCTGCCCGCAAACTGCTGAGCATAAAACTGGGCGTAGCGGCTCTGGTTGGCCAACAGTTCGCTGTGGGTACCGGCTTCGATCACCTGGCCCTTTTCCATCACCAGAATGCGATCGGCGTCGCGCACGGTGGCCAGGCGGTGGGCAATGATAAAGACGGTGCGATCGCTCATCAACCGCTCCAGCGCCTCCTGCACCAGCGCCTCAGACTCGGCATCGAGCGCTGAGGTGGCCTCATCCAAAATCAGAATGCGGGGGTTGAGCAGCACGGCTCGGGCGATCGCCACCCGCTGCCGCTGCCCCCCTGAGAGGTTAACGCCGCGTTCACCCATCCAGGTGTAGTAGCCCTGGGAAAACTGGCTGATGAAGTCATGGGCGTTGGCAATGCGGGCGGCTGCCTCCACCGCTTCAATGTCAAAATCTTTTTGGCCAAAGGCGATATTTTGGGCGATCGTGCCCGAAAATAGCGTTGTTTCTTGAGGCACAATGCCGATCTGCCGCCGCAGGCTGCGCAGGGTAACGGTGGATACATCCACACCGTCAATGAAGATCTGGCCCACCTGGGGGTCGTAGAAGCGGGGCAGCAGGTTCACCAGGGTGGATTTTCCCGCCCCTGAGGAGCCCACCAGGGCAATTTTTTCGCCGGGTAGCGCCAGCAGATCCAGGTTCCGCAGTACGGGTTCGGCGGCCTCGTAGCCAAAGGTCACGTTGCGGTACTCGACCCGTCCGGTCACCTGAGGCAGGGCCGTGGCGGTCAGCAGCTCGCGCACCGCCGGTTCGAGATCCAGCAGCTCGATCACGCGATCGACTGAGGCTTCGCCCTGCTTAAACTCGCCGTAGTTAATAATGACGTGGTTGACCGGATCAATCAGCATCAGGGCGGCGACCACATAGCTGCCGAAGGAGGCCCCGGTCAGGTTGCCCTCAGCGATTTGCCAGGTGCCCACCAGCAAAATCAGCATCACCACCACGGCGTAGGTAAAGCCCACCACCGGGTACTGCACAGCCTGGAGCCAGGCGGCTTTGTACTTGGCCTGACGGTTCTTTTCGGCCTCCTGGGTAAAGCGCTCGACCTCGTAGTCTTCGGCGGCAAAGGCTCGCACCAGGCGAATGCCGCTAAACACTTCGGTGACCAGCGACGACAGGTCAGACACCAGATTTTGGCTGCGCCGCGAAAATTTCAGCATTTGTTCGCCAAACCACCCAGCCAGTACGGCCAGGATGGGCACCAAAAATACTGCCGTCAGGGTAAGCTGCCAGTTGAGGTAGACCATATAGCCCAGCACCACCACCAGCTGCAGCACCGAGGGCAGAAAGTCGTGAAACAGCTTTTGCACCACCTCGCCGATGCGATCGATATCTTCGGTGAGACGGTAGGAGAGATCGCCGGTTTGGCTGCGCTCAAAGTAGGTGAGGCTGAGCTTGTGGATGTGGGTATAGACATCGCGGCGCAAATTAAAGGCCACCTCCAGGGCAGCCTTAGCCATCAGCGAATCTTGAATGTACTGACCGATCTTCTGCAATGCAAACCCGGCCATGGTGATGGCGATAAACCGAATCACGACCCGCACATTTCCCGCCGCCAGCTGCTCTAGAATGTTGCCCGACAGCCAGGCCAAGATCGGCCAGTAGGCGACAAAAATAATCGTTCCCAGTAGTGCCTGAAAGATAGTAGGCCACTCGCGCCTCACGTAGGGAGCAAGCGTCCAGTAGTTGGAGCCTTGAGGGGGGCGCTTTGGGGTCAAGGGAAACCTTCGCGATCGCGATCACTGTTCAACCAAGCTACCAGGTTTGGGCTCGATCTGCTTTGGCTCTGTGCCATTTTGTGCCCCCCCGTTTGACCCACCGCTGAACCCTGCAACTAAAGCACTACAATCGACCCGTAGCCTATATTTGATGGATAGATTGCGCATGCCCACGGTTGTTGTCGCCACCGGAAACCCCGGCAAGCTCAAAGAAATGCAGGTGTATCTAAACGATCTGGGTTGGCAGCTTGAGCTCAAGCCCGATGCGATTGATATTGAAGAAACCGGATCCACATTTGTGGAGAATGCGCGACTGAAGGCGGCGGGGGTAGCCAAGGCGCTGAACCAGTGGGCGATCGCCGATGATTCTGGCCTGGAGGTGCAGGCCCTCGGCGGTGCCCCCGGCATCTACTCGGCCCGCTACGCCGACAGCGACCAGGCCAGAATCGATCGCCTGCTGCGGGAGTTGGCGGCATTGAACGATCGCAGCGCTCAGTTTGTCTGCGCCCTGGCTCTCGCCAACCCCAGCGGCGACATCGTGTTCGAGACCAAGGGCATTTGCCCCGGCGAAATCTTGCTTGAGCCGCAGGGTACAGGGGGCTTTGGCTACGACCCGATCTTCTACCTGCCCGCCCTGGGTAAAAGCTTCGCTGAAATGTCGCCCGCCCAAAAAGACGCCCACAGCCACCGAGGCATTGCCTTCGCCCAGCTCATGCCCGACCTAAAAAAATTGGCCCTGGAATGACCCAATAGTTAATGAGTCCTTCCAGGGCTGAGAATTGTACTTTAGCTCGCGATTGCCCCTTCGCGATCGCGCTATCGAACCAAGCTTGACCCCTTTCAACCTAGATCGACGGATTGGGCCTAGGCCTCACGGTTGAGGAAATCTTGCAGCTGCCCCAGAGCAGCCCGACCAATGTTAAACACAGCCCAGCTCGCGGCTACAGCAATCGGCAGTAAAACAACAACGACTCGCCAGTCCATCGGGCATGCCCTCCTAAAACGTTTTACTTAAACAGTTGTCACAATTTTCTCATAATGTACACCAGATGGGGCGATCGCAGGCAGAGAGATTTGTTGACAGCGCCAGATTCTCCCTGGGCTGAAAGTTAGGGCTCCCGCTAGCCTGGCCTAGCCCACCGTTTACCGCTAGGGCACTACTGCCCTGTTCGACCGCTCAGAGCGAGGTGCAAAGGGTCGCGCCAGGGGCTCGCCGATGAAAATGCCCTGTCCCGGCATCAGCACACTCTTCCAGTAGGCTTCGATCAGGGTGTCGCCGCTCTGGTAGTGAGCCATCAACACACCGGGGTGGGGAAACTTTTGCGGAAAGTTGCAGGGTTCGACCACGGTGCCATAGCTGCCCGTGGCCCCCGCCTCAAGCCAGCGCAGGCTGCTCATTTGGGAGCTGTTGGTGAGCTGCCCGCCAAATGAGGTCAGGTGGTCGGCAACAGCGCCAGGGCGGTACTGGTTGGCGTCAATCGCAGGCACCTGGGCTAACCCGGTGAAATAGAACATCACATCTCTGCGGTCAGTCAGCTGGTTGTTATTGACTACCTGAATCTCAAATTGAGGGCTGAGTTGGGCCTGGATAGCAGGGTAAAAAGGCGATCGCACGTTTCGCGCCGGGTCGCTGGTATTGATGAGATACGCTGTTCCGGTCGGTTGGGTACCGTCGGCCGCGATGCCGCGATCGATGAGCGCTCTGGCATCCTCCAGACGGGTAGCGGCCAGGGCCATGGTGGGGTAGAGCTTGAGGTGATTGGCAGGATGAGGGCGATCGCTGTTGAAGTATGGGCTCACCGCCGTGGCCTTGCAGCCCTGGGCGCAAAAGCCCTCATCAAAGCCAAAGGCAAAGGCTGCGGTAATCGACATGCAGCCCACCCGGTAGGGCTGGGCCCAGGTTAAGGCATAGGCCTGCACCCGATCGGGGGTTTGGGCCTGCACTGTGGCGTAAATCGCGGCAAAGGCCTCTACCGAAAGCGTCGTCTGGCCAGGGTCAAACTCGACCCAAATCAAATTTTCGGGCGGAATGTTTCGCCGCCATTGGTAGTACTCGGCAATTTGTATACTGAGGCGATCGCGCCGATTGACAATCACGCCTAATCTGGCCGCTGTCAGCTGATTAGGATCCTCCTGCCTGAGTATGGCTGTCGCGAACGGATTGCCCGACCGCAGTGGATAGCAGGCGGTCACACCCAAAATGGTTAATCCCGCTAGGCCAGTAGCCAGGTATTGAAGCAGCGGCATCGCGATTCAGACAAAAATGACCGCCAACAGGGCGGTTAACCCTCTTTTCGCAGCACCAGGCCAAAACCAGGACAGAACTGAGGGCCGACGGGGAATGGACTGCTGCAGCTTGCGATCGCGCCTCTACCCCAGTCTTTACCGCAAGCGTCAAATTATCTCTGCGCAGACCAAAAGCCTGCGATCGCTGCTTTCTCTAGCGGCTCTTTTTCATGGCTTCAAATCATTAAAAATCCTCCAGAACGAGAAAATAGAGGAATAGCTAAAACTTGGCTTCTGACGACAGCTAAGAGCCACTAATTTTTTTCTTCAGAGTTATTAATTTGTGAAAATTTCGCTTACCAAGGATGGTCGTGATTCTGTAGTTTGTTACTTAACCTGTCCTAGCTCTAAGGATATCAAGCCTTTTTGAAGCGTTTTTCCAAAGCGTTTTCGGGCAAGTTTGGTCCCCGTGAGCTTGGCTGTTAACCGCTAAATCCTTTGATCCCAGGCTTTATCTTTGGCCTTCCAGCGAAAAAGCACTGGGGTTTCAGGCCGATTCATCATGTTTAAACGGCCTATTCAAGCTTTCTATAGACTCAGGTTATATCTGTCTATTCAGTAGGAAGCGCCTTTATCCGCTCTGTATTTTCGAGTAGAAGAGAGGAGAGTCCCATGACCATAAGTCCCCCTGAACCGGGACAAAAAGTCAGGGTCGTGGTTGATAAAGACCCGGTGCCCGTCTCATTTGAGCGATGGGGCAAGCCGGGCCACTTCGACCGCACGTTGGCCAAGGGGCCCAAAACCACCACCTGGATTTGGAACCTGCACGCCGACGCCCACGACTTTGACAGCCATACCAGTGACCTAGAAGATATTTCCCGAAAAATCTTCAGCGCTCACTTTGGTCACTTAGCCGTCATCTTTATTTGGCTCAGTGGCATGTACTTCCACGGTGCCAAGTTCTCTAACTACGAGGCTTGGCTGACCAATCCCACCGGCATTAAGCCCAGTGCCCAGGTGGTTTGGCCCATTTTTGGCCAGGATATTCTCAACGCCGATGTGGGCGGTGGCTTCCACGGCATCCAAATCACTTCTGGGTTGTTCCAGATGTGGCGGGCCAACGGCATTACCAGCGGTTTCCAGCTCTACGTCACCGCCATTGGGGCGTTGGTAATGGCTGGCCTGATGCTGTTTGCCGGCTGGTTCCACTACCACAAGCGGGCTCCCAAGCTGGAGTGGTTCCAAAACGTGGAATCGATGATGAACCACCACCTGGCTGGCCTGCTGGGGCTGGGCTGTCTGGGCTACGCTGGTCAGCAAATCCATGTGTCGTTGCCCATCAACGCCTGTATGGATGCGATCGATGCCGGGCGACCTCTGACCATTGGCGGTCGGGTGATCGATTCGGTGGGGGCGATACCGTTGCCCCACGAGTGGATCCTCAATAAGGCCCTGATGGCCGACCTCTACCCCAGCTTTGCGGAAGGTCTCAAGCCCTTCTTCACGCTGAACTGGGGCGTATACGCCGACTTCTTGACCTTCAAGGGCGGTCTAAACCCCGTGACCGGTGGCCTCTGGCTGTCGGATACGGCCCACCACCACCTGGCGTTGGCAGTGCTCTTTATTGTGGCGGGCCACATGTACCGCACCAACTGGGGCATCGGCCACAGCATGAAGGAGATCCTAGAGGGCCACAAAGGCGATCCTCTACTCTTTGGCGGTCGGGGTCACGACGGCCTGTATGAAAACCTGACCACCTCCTGGCACGCCCAGCTGGCGGTTAACCTGGCCATCCTGGGGTCTATCACCATCATCGTGGCGCACCATATGTACGCCATGCCGCCCTACCCGTACATCGCAACGGACTACGCCACTCAGCTGTCGCTGTTTACCCACCACATGTGGATTGGCGGCTTCTTGATTGTGGGGGCTGGGGCTCACGCCGCCATCTTCATGGTGCGCGACTACGACCCGGCGGTGAACCAAAACAATGCTTTGGATCGGATGCTGCG
>PYGV01000265.1 GCA_003022385.1 filamentous cyanobacterium CCP3
AGGCCATACCCAACACTGCCCTCTGGAATCGGCTCAAACAGGAGCAGCGGTTGCCCGACGAGCGCGACCACCCCACTGACGACCCAAATACCCCGATGAGCTTCATTCCCACCCGCCCGATCGCCGATCTGCCCTACGACCTCATGGATTGAGGGTCGACTCAAATAGAGCGTACTGCGATCGCCCCGCCGCCTTGGCCCGGTACATCGCCACATCGGCGTGGTGCAGGATGGCCTCAACGCTGTCGTAGTCACCATCGCTGTAGGCAATGCCAATGCTGGCGCTAGAGAGCACCTCGCGATCGTCGAGCCGCAGGGGCACCGCCAGACTCTGCTGAATCTGGTGGGCTAGCTCAAGCGCAGTCGCCACTGACGGAATGTCATGCAGCAGAATGGCAAACTCGTCGCCCCCCAGCCGGGCTACCGTGTCGCAGGGGCGCAACCCCGTCTTAAACTTGCGGGCAATTTCGACCAGCAGCTGGTCGCCCACCCGGTGACCCAGGCTATCGTTCACTACCTTAAAGTTGTCGAGGTCAACAAACAGCATCGCAAAGTTGTAGGCGGCGCTGCTCTTTTTGAGCGCAATGGCCTGGGCCGCTTTGGCCATAAACCCGCTGCGGTTGAGCAGCCCGGTCAGGCTGTCGCGGATGGCGTCAGCCAATAGCGCCTGCTCCAGGCGCTTGCGCTCGGTAATGTTGCGAATAATGGCGATGTGCTCTCCCGGCCCGGCGGGCACCAGCCTGACTTCGCAGAACAGCGGCTGGCGATTCAGGGTGATGGCGGCCTCAAACGTTTGCAGCGATCGCGTTTCGGTAGCCCGCTGGCCGTAGCTAAACAGATTGACCACAAAGCTGGCCTCAAAGCATTCGCTCACCGACTGGCCTGCGGTACAGATCAACCGACCCAGGTCGGGGTCCACCGAGGCCTGTACCTCCAGGATGTCGCCCTGGGAATCAAAGCGAAGAATGAGGTCAGGGAAAAACTCGATCAGGCCGCAGCTGGTCTGCCCCTTCTGGTCTTCCCGCGCCTGCCCCAGGGCTGCGCTCTGCCCTGGGGCAGGCGGCGTCGACCTAGGGGCAGATCGAACTGCAACCAGTCGGGCACGCACCCCCTGACCAAAAGCAATCGAGTCGCCGGGTCTCAGATGCCCGGCCACCAGCGGTTCTCCATTGATGCTCAGGCGGCTGTCGCTGGGGTTTTCACTGCCGCTGATTTGAATAAAGTAGTGATCGCCCAGCCACACCAGGCTAGCGTGGTGACAAAATACGCCTCGAGAGGCCAGTTGAATATCGCTGTGGCTGTCATAGCCAATAGAATAGTAGCGCCTGCTCAGGGGCACGATCTGACGGCGCTGGCCATCTTGAATTAGCAGGGCCAGGTGCGGTCGTTCTGTTGTGATGCCTTCGCAGGGCGTCTGACGGGCGTTAGTCATCATGGGTAGAGCACAGGGAAAAACGGCAGGGTTTAGGGGATAGGGCTTGAGTTGAGAGCGGCTGAACCGGCTCCCAACCAACACCGGGCCAGTGCCTAATGGGCTACGGTCGGGCCCAGCGGCGCCAGGCTGAGGGGTACTGTGCCCTTAAGGGCCTGACGTAGCAGCAGGCCGGTCATGCTGGTGCTGTCGAGGGGTTTTGAGAAGTAGTAGCCCTGCATCTTTTGGTAGCCCAGTTCCTTAAGGCTGATCAGGTCTTCCAGGGTTTCTACCCCCTCGACGATGACATCGAGCTGCAGCCGCTCGGCCAGCATCAAAATGGCCTCACTCATGGCCCAGTTTTTGTTGCGCGTAAACAATCGGTCGATCTTGAGGGTGTCGAAGGGCAGGTCTTGCAGCCGCCCCAGTGACGAGTAGCCCGTACCAAAATCGTCAATGTAGAGCTGAATGCCGAGCTGCCGCAGCTGGGCCAGGGTGTCCAGGGCCAGGGCTTTGTTTTCGATCAGGGCGCTTTCGGTCACCTCGAGCTTAAGGCTGCTGGGGGAAACGTGGGTTTGCTGCAGAATGTGATCAATGCGATCGACCAGCTGCGGCTGGAGCAGCTGCACCGCCGACACATTAACGCTGACGCTCAGGGGCAGCAGACCCGGAAACTGAGTCTGCCAACAGTGCAGCTGCTGGCAGGCCCGCTCCAGCAGAAATAGGCCCAGGCTGTGAATTAATCCCGCCTTTTCGGCCAGGGGAATAAATACTTCGGGGGAGATGGGCCCCCGCTGGCTGTGTCGCCACCGAGCCAGGGCCTCAAAGCCAATGATTTGGTTCCTGTCCTGGTGGTTGTCGACGGCCACAATAGGCTGGTAGGCCAGGTCAATGTGCTGCTGCTCGACGGCCTGGTGCAGGTCGTTCTCAAGCTGAAGCAGCTCCATCTCGGCGGCAGAGAGCAGGGTGAGCAGCGGCGCGGGCTGGCTTTCTAAGGCATTGGCCAAACGGGTCAGGCGGTCGGCGTTGTTGAGGGCGATCGCGAGCAGCTTCTGGCCATCGTCAGAGAGCGAGCCCGATTGCTGATAGCCCAGCAGCTTGAGCGCCCCCTGAATTGAGGCGAGGGGGGTACGCAGCTCGTGGCAGATCAGCAGCGAAATATCGTCAAAGGGGTGCGTTGAGCAGCTGGCCAGATCACGCAGGTCTTGACTGGAGCGGGCCGAGGTGGAATGTGCCATGGAAGATGCTCAACAGGTTAAAAAACATAGGCTCAAGGGGGCAGGGAACAGATCGGAACGGTTTGACGCCTTGGGGGAAAGGCTTGGGGAAAGGCCTGGGGAAAGGCTAGGGGAAAGGCTAGACCAGATGCGATCGCATTTCGACCCAAACCCGATAGTGGGTCTTGGAAACCGTCACGCACACCTTAAAGCCCTTGTGGCTTTCCTCGGTAGCGCGACGGTAGGCCTCTGAGCGATCGCTCAGGGCAAAAAGGTAGCGGCTGATGTAGAAGTCATTGCGGTAGAGCATGCCTTCGTGGATGCCCTCATTCCAAAATTTGAAGGCCGAGATCAAGTCCTCGACTACGATCAGAGGAAGCATGGGGCAGTGAAGAAGACGTCTTTCTTAACATAGAGATCAAATGTGACAACTCTGTGAACGCCATTACCCCGGCGCAGGTCAGGGTTACTACCAACCCAGTACGGCCTCGATTTGACCCCCCAAAAGCCCTGGGTCAAAGGGTTTGACCAGCACCGCCCGCGCCCCTGCCGCCACGAAGGCCTGCTGGGTAGCCAGCCGCAGCGTGGCAGTCAATAAAATTACTGGGATGTGGCAGGTATCCGTATTATTACTGAGTTGCTGTAGGGTGGCCAGGCCATCGGTTTTGGGCATCACCACGTCCAGCAAAATGGCGTCGGGGCGATAGGTCGACGCCAGTCTCACGCCCTCTTCTCCCGAAGCGGCGGTGGTCACTTCCCACTGCCGGGTAATTTCCAGGCTGACCTTGGCAATCTCGCGCACATCGGCTTCATCGTCAATGATCAAGATGCGTTTGATGGTCATAGTAGAACGTCCTACAAAGGGGCCAATGGCAGGGGGCAAACAGCGGTGAGGTCGCAGCAGATGAGGCGCTTAGCGGCGCGACGGCTATTCTTCAGAACTGGCGGGCGGCGGTGAGCCCCGCCGCTGGCAGGCCATCTGGTAAAGCTCAGCCAGGCGGTGACCGTCTTGAGGGTAGGTGGCCCCACTCAGGTAAAGCCCAGGCGCCACCCCGCTGGCCGCGATATTCGCTGCGAGTATCCGTGCCGGAATCGCCGCCGCCGCCGCCTCAAGGGCGGGCCTCAGCTGTGCCTGAGTCGTGGCCAAGTCGGTATCGAGGACGCCGACTAAAATCTCTGACTGGCTCCAGCAGGCGATCGCATCGCCACCGCGCAACTGGCCCGCCAGGGCCTTAGCCAGGGCGCTGAACAGGGCGGTCGAGCGGGTCGGTTGGGCCACCTCAACCCGCACCAGGCTGAAGGGCTGCCCGTAGCGCTGGGCCAGGTGCAGCAGCAGGTCGAGCTCAATCGCGCCCTTTTGGCGGTTGGCCAGGCCGGTGGTGGGGTCGGTGCCCGCCAGGGTTTGCAGCAGCCGACTCCGCTCCAGCCGCTGAAACAGGCGGTTGATCAGTTCTGGCTCCAAAATGGGTTTGGGCAGATAGTCATCGGCCCCGGCCTGGTAGAGCCGGTAAACGGTGGCCGGATCGCGGCAGGCGGTGAGAAACAAAACCGGCAGGGTCTGCCAGCGATCGCCCTGGCGCAGCTGCTGACAAAGCTCTAGCCCATTCAGGTGGGGCATGTCGAGGTCGAGCAGTACCAGGTCGGGGGGGCTGGCCTCCAGGCTGGCCCAGACCTGGCGCGGGTCGTCCAGGGGCACGACATCCAGGCCCCAGCGGGGTAGCAAGCGCTGCAGCTGGGCGAGAATGGTGGGGTCGTCGTCGATGGCCAGCACCCGATAGCGATCGCCTAAAGCGCGATCGACAGGGTGCGGGAACGCGCTGGCCGCAGCGGCTGGCTCCGAGTCTGGCACCGCCTCACCAGGCGCGGCCTGCAGCAGCTGCTCAAGCTGGTCAACCCATGCAGCAAAAGCCGGCCCCTGGGCTAAATTGGGCTGCTGCAGCCAGTCTTCGAGGCGGCGAGCCAGGTGCGAGCCCGCCATATATCCAAATAGACCCAGCGACCCGGCCAGTTTGTGGGCGGCGGTGCAGGCGGTCGATCGCACAGCCTCTGGCAAATCGCCGGCCCTGAGGGCACTGGCGGCCTGACGCAGGGCGGCCAAGCGATCGTCAATGGCTGGCCGAAACTGCTCAAAGGCGGCGATCGCGGCGGCCCTGGCCGACTGTTCCTGCGCCGCCCGCCGGTCTAGAGCGGGCGCTGCCGAAAGGGGGGTAGGCGCTTCAGTCCGGGTCGATGGGGCGTTATCGGCACCGCTGACTGGGCCCCCAGTCACTCCCTGGGGCGCTTTCTGGGGCGCTTTCTGGGGCGTGTTTTGGGGCACGCCGTGAGTCAAACCTTTAGGGGCGCTCTTCGGGGTCTCCGCTGGCGCAGGCGGCTGGGGCCTGAGCCGATAGCCCATGCTGTAGACATTCTCAATCACATCGTCTCCCCCGGCCTGCTTGAGTTTGCGCCGCAGCCGCTTAATGTGGGTCCGAATGGTCTCTTCACCGGGGGCTTCGTCGGCACTCCACAGCCGCTCTAGCAGCACCGTATTGCTAAATATGCGGTCTGGGGAGCGCAAAAACAGCTCCAGCAGGCCATATTCCTTGGGCGAGAGCACTACCGGTCGGTCGGCCACGGTCACCTGGCCGGCATTGGGGTCAAGCCGCAGCGATCCCCAGCGCAGGCTGAGATCGCTCATCGCCGGGGGACGACGCAGCAGCGCGCGAATGCGAGCCGACAGCTCAACCAGGGTGTAGGGTTTGACCAGGTAGTCGTCGGCCCCAGCATCCAGGCCCAGCACCTTGTCAGTGCTGCTGCTGCGCCCCGTCAACAGCAAAATTGGCCCGGCATAGCCCGTCTGACGCAGCCGCTGGCAGAGCGAAACCCCATTGAGGCCCGGCAGATCGATGTCTAGCACAATCAAGTCGTAGGGGGCGGCCTGGGCGTACTCCCAGCCCAAGAGCCCGTCAACAGCCGTGTCGACCACATAGTTTTGGCTGGCCAGATCGCTGGTGAGTCGATCGATCAAAATGTCGTCGTCGTCAACCAAAAGCAGTTTCATGGCGGCATCAGCCCGAAGGGGGCAGCCCAGCAACAAGGCGTTAGCCCAAGTTTCCCGTCCAGACGTCTCCGTCCGGACCGTTCTGGTCCCTACCCTTGATCAGAGCGTTTGAACGGCGACCCTGGCCCCATTCAGCCCTTTTTTTCTTGTCCAGCGGTGGCGGCAGCTGTCGCTTTAGACGCTGCTGGCACCGTCATGGCTCTGGCCACCGTTCTGGTGACCTCCAACTGGGGTGACCTATCACAGCCATGTCACCATCGTTCGCCCCAATCGTTCGCCCCAATAGGAGCGTTTCTGCAATCAAGGTGCTGGTAAGGCACTGGGCTCAATCATTGTATAGGCGGGCAGGAGTTCCTGACAGGTCGCCAAGTTGTTTGTAGTTGTAGCTATGGAATTCCCTACTTTGAGCTGAGCCCCCTGATCCACGCCCTCTGACTCTGGCGACTTTGCCAGGGGACTGCTGACAGTCAACTGAGCGCCATGGGGAAATGTAGGCTAGATAGGGAATGTTGGCTACATTGGTGACTTATCTCGCTCCTACGCCATGCTGCGCCCTGTCCCTGCTCCGTCCGCGCCCGATTGCGCTGCTGCTGACGTGACGCTGCTAATCGTAGACGACTGCCTCGAAAATCTTCGCTTTTTGGCCCAAACCCTGACCGGACAACGCTACGGGGTGCGCTGCGCTAGAAGCGGAACCATGGCCCTGATGGCGGTTAAAACCACCCAGCCCGACTTGATCTTGCTCGATATCCGCATGCCCGAGATGGATGGCTACGAGGTGTGCCAGCGGCTCAAGGCCGACCCTAGCACCGAGACGATTCCGATTATTTTTCTCAGCACCCTCGATGAGGCTATCGACAAGGTGCGGGCGTTGGCGGTGGGGGCCGCCGACCATTTGCTCAACCACTTTAGCCAGAGTCTGAAGCAGCTGCACCGCCTGAGTCTGGCCCAGTTTGACAGCTTTGACGCACTCCTGGCCGACTACCTCAACACCGGCTGTCAGGTGCTGGGCTTTACTGGGGGGCTGGTGGGCAAGGTTGACAACGCTGACTTTGTGGTCCAGGCCATGGTGGCCTGCCTGCCGGAGCTAGGGCTAGATCTGCGCTGCCCCCTCGACGATACGCTCTGCAGCCTGGCCATTAGGCAGCAGCAGACCGTGAGCTTTACCGACATTGGCACTCGCCCCGACTTGGGCCGTCGTCCTCTGCCTCGGGCGCTGCGGCTCAAGTCGTACCTGGGCACCCCCATCGTGGTCGAGGGCAAGGTCTACGGCAGCCTGTGCTTTTTTGACCCAGCGGCTCGCTCTCAGGGGGTTCATCAGCACGAAAAAGAGATCATTGAGCTGATGGCGCAGAGCATCGGCAAGGTAATCAGCACAAATTGGCTCGAGCAGCGGCGGCAGCGGGCCAAGACAGCCCTGCGCCAGAGCGAAGAGAAATTTCGGCAGCTGGCCGAATACATCGACAGCGTGTTTTGGATCTACGACCTGCAGCCCCAGCGGTTTAGCTACGTGTCGCCCGCCTACGAGAGTATTTG